>CAJCHO010000111.1 GCA_903970145.1 Mycobacteriaceae bacterium
TGGACCAACAGCACCAGCACCGCCAGCACGACCCACCATGGCGACCTCGTCAGCACCAATACCGGCACGACGACCGCCACGACCATGATCAAGAAAAATCCGAGTCTTCCCATGAGCGTGCGCATGGGTCACCGACCCGACAGCGCATCGACGATGCGCAAGCGCATGCCGCGCACCGCGGGCAAAGCACCGACAACGAGCCCGATGAGGACCATCAGCCCCAGCGCACGCACCCAGATGGACGCGTCGAGAGGCGCCAGCGGCAGGTTGTCCCCGAGGTTAGCCCGAGCCGCGTCCACGACCACCCCGGACAGAGCGACCCCGATAGCGCCCCCGAGTAACAGCAACAGCACGGACTCCGCCAGGACCAACCCCAGGACACTTTGATTCGAGAATCCGATGGTCTTGAGCACGGCCAACTCCGGAATCCGCTCGCGCACGGCCTGGGCCATCGTATTCCCGGTCAGCAGAACCAGCGTAAAGAACACCGCCCCCATGATCGCCCCGACAATGAGCCCGATGTTGGCGAACTGGCTCACCAGCGCCGTGGTGAAGGATTGCTCGCTCTGCGTCTTCGTCTCATGGTCGGAGTCGGCCGACAACCGGTCGATCGCCTGGGCCACCGCGTCCCCGCGGCTGCGGTCGGCGAGCTTGATGGCGTACCAGCCGACATTCGCGCCAACGCTGAACTGATTGGCCTCGTAGAAGTAGTCCCAGTTGAAGAACATCACGTTTTCCTGGCTTTTCAGCTTCGGATCGCGCACGTGATAGATCCCGACCAGGTCGAAGTCCCAGGTGTTCGAGCCGTCCTTGCGCGGGAAGATGGTCGCCTGCAGGGGAATCTTGTCGCCCAGCTTCCAACCGAACTTCTTCGCGAGACTCTCGCCGACGATCGCTCCCGTGCGGGTCTCCTTGAACGCTTTGCGCTGGTCCGCCGGCAGGACCCATTCCGGATACAGATCGAGAAAATTCGGCGCGATCGCCTCGTTCGCGAAGAAATTCTTCGGCTCCTGGTAGACCCCACCGAACCAGTTGGCGTAGGACACCTCGGCCACTCCGGGTACCGCCTGGATTCGTGGCAAGAGGCTCTTCGGCAAGGACATGGTGAAGCTGAGCTTCGAGAAGGTCACGAGACGGTCGGCACCGACGATACTGCCGCCGGCATTGGTGAATGCCAGGCGCACGCAATCCAACAGCCCGAACAGCAGGAAGGCGGCCAGGACCGAGAGCAACGTGAACAGCGTCCGCGTCTTACGGCGGAACAGCGCCGCCCAGACGAGATGGAAGTATTTCATGCAAGCACGGCTTCGGGCCGATCCACGAGCGTGCCCTTATCCAAGTGCAACACGTGACGGGCATGCTCCGCGGCTTTCGGATCGTGCGTCACCATGATGATGGTTTTGCCATGATCGCGATTCAACTGTTGCAGCAGGGCCAGGATCTCCTCGGCCGACTGCCGATCGAGGTCACCGGTCGGCTCGTCACAGACCAACAGCGTGGGATCCGAGACGATGGCGCGAGCGATAGCCACACGTTGTTGTTGTCCACCTGAGAGCTCACTCGGCTTGTGAGCCGACCGCTCCGACAGCCCGACGAGGTCGAGTGCGATCCCGGCGTTGCGTTTGCGTTGGGCCGCGCCCAACCGGGTCAACAATAACGGCAACTCGACATTCCGCCGCGCCGACAACATGGGCAGCAGGTTGTAGAACTGAAACACGAAGCCGACATTCGAGGCGCGCCATTTCGCCAGCGCCCCCTCGCCCAAGTCATCGATCCGCTTGCCCGCGATGCTGAGGGTGCCTTCGGTGGGGGAATCGAGGCCGCCGATGAGATTCAACAGCGTGGTCTTGCCCGAGCCGGACGGCCCCATGAGCGCCAGAAAGTCACCTTGCTCGATATCGAGGTCGACGTGGTGCAGGACCTCGATCTTCTCCCTGCCGCGCGTATAAACCTTGCTCAGCTTGCGAATCTCGACCAGAACGCTCATGCCGATTCCTTTTTAAGGCTTATTGACGACGATGCGTGCTCCGTCCTGCAGTTCGGCCGGGGGCGCGCGGACCAGGCGCGCTCCGGTCGTGAGACCCTCCACCTGGCGCAGGTCTCCATAGGTCTGGCCCGGGGTCACCGGGGTCGCATGAGCATGATCACCCTCGATTGTGAACACTATGCTGCGCCCCTCCCGCTCGACAATCGCGCCAGCCGGCACTAGCAGGCCCCGCGGCGCCGTCGCTGCTTGCGACCCTGCCCCAGGCCCGCCCTTCGCTGCTTCCTCCAGAAACGACACGCGCACGCCCATGTCGGGAAGAATGCGGGGATCCTTCTGATCGATGGCGATCCGGACCTTCACGGTCGCCTTACTGCGATCCGCCGTCGGCACGATGGCAATCACATGCGCCGGTATCGTCCAGTCGGGATACGCGTCCAGCACGGCTTCCGCCGGCTGATTGGCGTGCACTCGATTGATGTAGGCTTCGTTGACGTCGACTTCGATTTCCAGGGAGTCCATATCGACGATCGTGCCGACCCCGGTGCGCGTGAACCCGCCACCCGCGGAGATCGGCGAGACGATCTCTCCCGCTTGCGCCGCTTTCGCGGTAATAACACCGGAGAACGGCGCTCGCACCGTGGTGTAGTCGAGTTGCACTTGCGCCCCGCGCTGCCCGGCCTCCGCCAACTCGACTTGTCTGAGTTGCGATGCGACCTGGGCTGCGCCGGTCCTGACCTGCGTGTCCGCGGTCTCGAGCGCTTGCTGCGAGACCAGGTGGCGGTCGATCAGATCCTGGTTCCGCTGCAGATCCCGGCGGTACTGCTCCAGTTGTGCCTGGACCTGCACCAGGATGGCCTTCGCGGCCTGCACCTGCGCCACACTTTGCGCGAGCGCCGCACGTTGCGCCGTGTCATCCAACTTGGCCAACACCTGGCCGGCGCTGACACGCTCGCCCTCCTCGATCAGAACCTGGGTGAGCGCACCGGTGATCTGCGCCGACACGGTCGCTTGTCGTCGTGCAGTGACGTATCCCGTCGCCTGGAGAATGGCGGTTGGGCCAGCGGAGGCGGCCGGCGGCGCCGCGGTAGCCACCTCAACCTCGTAGCGCGGCCCCCGCAAC
>CAJCHO010000112.1 GCA_903970145.1 Mycobacteriaceae bacterium
GAGACCGCCCCCGCCACGAAACCGGTGGCAACCGCCGTGCCTCCCGCTGCGCTAGCTGCGGCGACATCTTCAGCGCCCGCTCAGCCAGCTGCCAGCCCGGCAGGCGGTGCGGACAACGACGCCGTCAACGCCACGGTTAGCGCCTGGGCGCGGGCCTGGTCCAACAAGGATGTCGATGCCTATCTGGCCTTTTACGCCACCGACTTCGCCACGCCCAATGGCCAGACGCGCCAGGTCTGGGAGCAGGACCGGCGCGCGCGCATCGTCGGCAAGTCCAAGATCACGGTCAGTCTCACCGATGTCGAAGTCCACATCAATGGCGACAAGGCCCAGGTGCAGTTTCGCCAGGACTACAAGGCCGACCACCTCAATACCAACAGCCACAAGACTCTCACGCTCGTGAAGACCAACGGCAAGTGGCTGATCCAGCAGGAGCGTAGCGGGGCGTGAGGCGAATCAGCCATCCCCAGCTCGTCGCCGGCGCATTGCTGCTGATCGGCGTCTCGCTCGGCGCTGGTTGTCTGGCACAGGCGCGCGCCAGAAGCGTTCCACACCACGCAAACGCGGTACGTGAGCTGCAAAATTCCTCACCTGACACCGAACTCGCCGGGATCTATGCAGCGGTCAACGCCAATGAGCTCGATGAGGCGCTGCGGCGCACCGATGCGCTCATTGTCGAGCATCCGAATTTTCGGCTCGCCTATCTGATCCGTGGTGACCTGCTGACGGCCCACGCCAAGCCGATCGTTGCCTTCGGCAATTTCGCGGGTGGACCGAGCGATCGCCTCGAGGATTTGCGCGAGGAGGCGCGGGTGCGATTGCGCGCCTATCGCGACAAGCCGCCTGCGAACGTCGTGCCGCGCTATCTGCTACAGCTGCCGCCTGATCAGCGTACCGCTGTCGTGGTCGATACCAGACGCTCGCGTCTGTATGTCTACGAGAATGTCGAAGGCCGTCCGCGCTTTCTGGCCGATTACTACATCACCCAGGGCAAGCTTGGCGCAGACAAACTGCGCGAAGGCGACCAGAAGACTCCGATCGGCGTGTATCACATCACCGGCCGGCTCTCGCGTCACAAGCTGGGCGACTTCTACGGACCGGGCGCACTGCCGATCAATTACCCCAACGAGTGGGATCAGCTCAACGGTCGCACGGGTCATGGTATCTGGCTACATGGCACGCCGACCGACACCTACAGCCGGCCGCCCAAGGCCAGCGACGGCTGTGTGGTGCTGACCAATCAGGACATGCGCGCTCTCGCGCAGTCAGTGCAGATCGGCATTACTCCTGTCATCATCAGCGAAGACATCGAGTGGCTGAAGATGGATGAATGGAATGCCGAGCGCACTCAGCTGCAGCAGTCCATCGAGAGCTGGCGCAAGGATTGGGAAAATCGCGACATTGACCACTACCTGTCGCATTATTCGTCGCGCTTTTCGAGCGACACCGAGGCCTTACGCCACTGGTCCGAGCGCAAGCGCCAGGTGCTGCAAGACAAGCAGTGGGTTGAGGTAACCGTGCGTAACCTCTCCATGCTGCGCTATCCGGGAGACGGCGAGATGGTGGTCGTGACCTTCGATGAGGGTTATCGCTCCAACAACATGAACAATTCGGTCAAAAAGCGCCAGTATTGGGTGCTCGAGGCCGGCAAATGGAAGATTCTTTACGAGGGTGTTGCATGATCAAGAAAATAGCTTGTGTGATTGGCCTCGCGGGCCTCGTCTGGATGGGCGGCGCCATGGCGCAGGCGGTCAATCCGCGCGTCGAAATCGATACCAGCGTCGGTAACATCACGCTTGAGCTGTATGCCGACAAAGCGCCTAAAACCGTCGAGAATTTCCTGCACTACGTCAAGAAGCACCAATATGATGGCCTGTTGTTCCATCGTGTGATCCGCAATTTCATGATCCAGGGCGGTGGCTTGAACCAGAAGATGGTCGAGATCCCGACCGGACCGCCCATCGTCAATGAAGCCGACAATGGTCTGAAAAATGAGGTTGGAACCATCGCCATGGCGCGCGAACCGGCTCCCAACAGCGCAACTGCCCAGTTTTTCATCAATACGGCCGACAACACCTTTCTTGACCACATCGCGGTTCCGCCCGAGGGCATCACCCGTACTACCCGCCAGGGTGAGGAGCAGCACATCGGTCCAGAACAGGCCGACAGGGTGTTCGGCTACGCCGTGTTCGGAAAGGTGATCGATGGGCTCGATGTCGTACGGATCATCGAGAAGTCGCCGACCCACACGGTCGGTCCGAACGCGGATGTACCGTACACACCGGTCGTGATCAAGACCGTCAAACTGCTTGCTAAGGAATGAATCATGGTTAACCTGCACACCAATTTTGGTGTTATCACGCTCGATCTGGACCAGGTGCGCGCGCCCAAGACGGTCGAGAATTTCATCGCCTATGTCAAGGCGGGACACTACGACGGAACGATCTTTCATCGCGTCATCAATGGCTTCATGATCCAGGGCGGTGGCTTTACCCCGGGAATGCAGCAAAAGCCCACCAACGCTCCGATCGACAATGAAGCGGCCAACGGTCTGAAAAACGACAACTACACGGTCGCCATGGCGCGCACCGGCGCACCCCATTCGGCAACCGCGCAGTTTTTCATCAACGTCGAAAACAACACCTTCCTGAATCACACCGCACCGACGCAACAGGGATTCGGCTATTGCGTATTCGGCAAGGTGGTCGAGGGTAACGACGTGGTAGATCGGATCCGAGAAGTCAAGACCGGACGCAATGCCGGGCACCAGGACGTGCCGCTCGAAGACGTGATCATCGAGAAGGCCGAGGTCGTCTAACGGCTCACCGGCCGAGCGCTTTCACCATGCCCCGCGCGCTACTGGCGGTTGAGCGCGCGGCGTTCGTGTCAGATGTCCATCTGTCGGCCGGCGATCCGGCGACACTCGATCTGTTCGAACGCTTCATCGCGCGTCTGGGAAGCCTTGCCCCGGCGGTGCTGTTCATCCTTGGCGATCTGTTCGAGTACTGGGCCGGCGACGATGACGGCGATGCCGCCTTGCACCAGTACGTGGCGAGCCTCTTGCACGCCCAGGCGAGCGATGGGCTGGCGCTGTATTTCATCGCCGGAAATCGTGATTTCCTGTTGGGCGCTGACTACGCACAGCGCTGTTCGATGACCCTCTTGCCCGACGACACGTGTATCGAGGTAGGGGGGCGCGAGATCATCATCTCGCATGGCGATGCCCTGTGTACCGACGACAGCGCCTACCAGGAATTTCGCGCGCGAGTGCGCTCGACCGACTGGCAGGCCGATTTTCTCGCACGGCCGCTCGCCGAGCGCCTCGCGTTGATTGGCGCCATGCGCGACGCCAGCGAATCGGCCAAGCGCAATAAAGCGGAGAACATCATGGACGTGAATGCCCAGGCGGTCGCAGCACTCTTCGAGTCAGGCGATGCCGATCTTCTTATCCACGGCCATACCCACCGGCCGGCGCGTCACGGGCTCTTGATCGCTGGGCGGCATTGCCAGCGCTGGGTACTGCCCGACTGGAGCGCGCATGTCGTTCCGCCGCGCGGCGGCGGCCTGTTCGCCGACTCCCTGGGCGTCCACCGGATCGAGCTGGGCTAGGCTCGTCTTTAGCCGTCGAGCAACTCGTTCAATTTGCGGGCATCAAAGCCGTGGCCGTGGCTCGCCTCCGAAGGCCGCGCCCCGAGCTTGTCGAGCGCCGCCAGAATCTGCTCGATCTGCTCGCCCTGCTCGGCGGCATGATCGATCAGACTGTGTAGCGCAATGGCCAGCGGATCATCCAGAGACTGGCCAAGCGCATAGGCGGAAAAGCCCATGCGCGCGGCGTGCGCCTCGCGTCGCTTGTCGGACTCGTCATGCAACACGCGCGCCGGAATTCCTACTGCCGTCGCTCCTGCCGGGACGGCTCGAACCACCACCGCGTTCGAGCCGATCCGCGCTCCCGCGCCTACCGTAAAAGGACCGAGGATCTTGGCCCCGGCACCGACCACTACATCGCGCTCAAGGGTCGGATGACGCTTGCCGCCGTTAAGCGAGGTTCCGCCCAGCGTCACCCCCTGATAGATCGTGCAGTCATCACCGACCTCGGCGGTCTCGCCAATCACCACGCCAAAGCCGTGATCGATGAACACGCGCCTGCCTAAGACCGCGCCCGGGTGAATCTCGATGCCGGTCAGAAAGCGTCCCCAATGGGACATCCAGCGGGCGAGCCAGAACAGGCGCCAGATCCACAGCGCGTGTGCCAGGCGATGCAGAAAGAGGGCATGCAGACCCGGGTAGCAGGTCAATACCTCAAAGCCATTGCGCGCGGCTGGGTCGCGCTCAAGGATGCAGGCAATGTCTTCTCTGAGATGTCGAAACATCAGCTATCCCTATCAAATCGGCGCTTGGCACCGGCCCGTGCAGGGCCTCGCGCGCTCATTCGCGCCAAGCCTCATTGTAGGGAGCTTGGATGGATCATGCAGAAGGCGCAAACACCTCACCTTGCATCAGGCGTCGTGCGCTGCGACTCATGATTGCTTTTTCGGCATGCCAGAGCCCCGCGCGCTGCTCGACAAAAGCCCCGACGGCGAGCACCCCCGAGGGGTGGCCGATGCGTGTCGCGACACCAGGCAGAGTGCGAGTCACCTCCGCAACCACAGTGCCGGGCAGCGCTGCTGCAACTGCCAATGCGATCGATCCGGTGCCGGTGAAGGCGTGATGCAGCTTGCCCATCGAGACGATGCGCGCCAGCAGGTCGATGCTTTCCTTGCCGACCTCCACGCCGGCGCTGCTGCGATAGGCGGCAGGCGGGGCGATCAGCGCCAACTTGGGGGTGGCCGGACGATTTCGACTGGCTTCTTCGACCGAGCGCGCGAGTCCCATGCGCACGGCTGCATGAGCACGCACGCTCTCAAGGCGCGCCAGCAGTCGGGGATCGCGATTGATTGCGTCCGGCAGTTCGCGCCCGCTCAGTTTGAGCTGATCGGCGCGCACGAAGACGGTCGGATTGCCGGCGTTGATCAGGCTCGCACGCAGCAGCCCGACCTCGGGAACCTCGAGGATATCTATCGCAGAGCCGCTGGGCAGCAGGCCATGTTTTCCCGACTCCCCGGGTTCGAGGAACTCGAGCACGATCTCGGCGGCGCCAAAGGGCACGCCGTCTTCCCGAAATTCGCCGACTTCGACTACTGCGCCGGCGCGCGTGGGGACATGCGCCACGATGCGCTTTTGGGTGTTCTGCTGCCAGATCCGCACCGGGGTACTACCCTCAAGCGCACTTACCCAACCCTGCGTAATCGCGAAGGGTCCGACCGCTGCCGAGAGATTGCCGCAGGTACCGGACCAGTCGATGAGCGCCGCTTCGATGGATACGGCGCCAAACAGGAAGTCGACGTCGCTGTCCTCGCGCAGCGAAGGTGAGACCAGTACTACTTTGCTGGTGCTGGAGGTTGCCCCGCCCATGCCATCGGTGTGCCTGCCATAGGGGTCGGGACTGCCGACGACGCGCAACAGAAGGGCATCCCGTTCGCGCTTGTCGGCTGGCAGATCGGCGGCCCGGAAAAAAACGCCCTTGCTGGTGCCACCGCGCATGTAGGTAGCCGGAATGGCTTTCTGGGTCATCGTGTCTGGCGCAGGATGGAGCGGCAGATGCCGCGCAGGATATTGACTTCGTCGTGCTCCAAGCCGCTGCGCGAAAAAAGGCGCCGCAGCCGCGCCATGAGTTTGGGCGAGTGTTCCGGATCGAGGAAGTCGATCGCTACCAGCGCCTGTTCAAGATGGGTAAAGAGTTGCTCGCGCTCGTTTTCGCTGGCCAGATCGAGTGGCGCTGCAAGCGTCTGCGAACTCGAGCCGCCGAGCGCTGCCCGCCTGCATTCATAGGCGGCAATCTGCACCGCCATGGCGAGATTGAGCGAGCCAAAGCTCGCCTCGGTGTCGATGGTGCACAAGGCCTGACAGCGCGACACATCCTCATTGTCCAGACCATAACGCTCACTGCCGAACACCAGTGCGGCTTCGGCTCCGCTGGCTGCGACCCCGACCGCAGTACTTGCGGCGTCGCGCAGGCTCAAGGGCGGGGGCCCGATGTCGCGGCGTCGTCCGGATAGGGCTGCGCTCCAGCGGCACTGCGCAAGTGCGTCCGATAGGGTCGTGTGGATGGTCGTGCCTGTGAGAATGTCCTCGGCACCGGCACACAGGGCGATCGCTTCGGGTCGACTCGCCAGATCCGGATAGCGTGGATGGACCAGCGCCAGCTGTGCGAGGCCCATGGTTTTCATGGCGCGCGCAGTGCTGCCGATGTTGCCGGCGTGACTCGGCGAAACGAGGATGACACGCACGCGCTTCAAGCTGCCAAGCTCGGGCAATGGCGGGGTGGTCCCCGAGGGCTGGGACCCCAAACCCGGTTCGCGGTCCGGCACCGCGCCGTACTTCATATAAAATACGCCCAGTCATACGTGGTGCCTGGGCATCTAGCCGGGGTCGCCGCCTGCTCCTTAAACCTGCGAAGCGAGTTCAGTGCGTTCTCCGCTGGCACGCGCTCACCCGATAGAAAGACTTTCATGCACCCCATGCTCAATACGGCCATCAAGGCGGCGCGCCGAGCCGGCGCGCTTATCAATCGGGCAAGCCTTGACCTCGATCTCGTCCAGGTTACGCAAAAGCGTCCCAATGACTTTGTCACCGAAGTCGACAAGGCGGCCGAAGCTGCCATCCTCGAAACCCTTCTGACAGCCTATCCCGACCACTCGATTCTAGCAGAGGAGAGTGGCAGCACTCGCGGCAAGGCCGCCCGTGCATCTGCGGATGGTGCGGCGCCGGACAATCTGTGGATCGTCGATCCGCTGGACGGCACGACCAATTTCATCCACGGTTTTCCGCAGTACTGCGTTTCGATCGCGCTCTCGCAGCGAGGCCAAGTCACCCAGGCCGTGGTTTACGATCCGACGCGCAATGACCTGTATGTAGCCTCGAAGGGGCGCGGCGCATTCCTGAACGATCGGCGCCTGCGGGTATCCAAGCGCACCAAGCTCTCCGAGAGCCTCATTGGCACCGGCTTTCCCTTCCGCGACTTCGAGCGTATGGATGCCTATGTGAAGATGTTTCGCGCCATGAGCGAGCAATCCGCCGGGTTGCGTCGCCCCGGTGCCGCAGCACTCGATTTGGCCTATGTGGCGGCGGGTCGCCTGGATGGTTTCTTTGAGATGGGACTCGCTCCCTGGGACTTCGCTGCGGGCAGTCTGCTCATCACCGAAGCCGGTGGACTGATTGGCGACTTCCAGGGCAATGCCACCCACATGGCGAGCGGCGACGTGCTTGCCGGCAGTCCCAAGGTCTTTGCACAGCTCGTTAGCCTCCTGGGTCCGCTGTGGCACCCAGCTGCCGAGGATAAGACCGAAGTGCCAGGTGCCAAGGTCGTCGCACCCGCGGCGACCCGGCGCAGGATCACGCGCAGCGCCTAGCCCCCGTAGACGATGCGCCAGATGGTTCCCGAGGCATCGTCGCTGACCAGCAATGCCCCGTCGGCAGCCACCGTCAGGCCCACCGGTCGGCCCCAGACATTGCCCTCGGGTGTAACAAAGCCCGTCATAAAATCCTGATACTCGCCGTTGGGCGCGCCGTGGGTCAGGTGCACGCGCACGATCTTGTATCCGGTGCGTTTGGCGCGATTCCATGAGCCGTGCAGGGCGACAAAGAGATCCCCGTGATAGTCCGTCGGAAAGCTCGCCGCGCCATAGAAGGCAATCCCGAGCGGCGCCGAGTGCGGCTGGATCAGGACGTCGGGTACGAGGGTGCGAGCGCTCAACTCCGGGTGCGTCGCGCCATTCTTCGGATCCGGGTGGGCACCGATGTAGTACCACGGCCAGCCATAAAAGCCGCCGGGTGTGACACGTGTCACGTAATCGGGCGGCAGATTGTCACCGAGCGTATCGCGCTCGTTGACGCTGGTCCACAGGGTCCCATTGGCCGGATCGATCGCCATCGAAACCGGATTGCGCAAGCCCGAGGCGTACACACTGCGCTGGCTACCGTCCGGGGCAAAAGAGAGGATGTCGGCCCGCCCGGTTTCGTGTTCCATGCCGTACTCGGCATCGTTACTGCCGCTGCCGATACTCACCAGAAGGCTCGAAGCATCGGGGGTGAACAGCAGGTCACGGGTCCAGTGACCGCCCCTCGGCAGCTTGTCGACTATCACCTCCGCGGAGCCGCGCGCCACCAGGTCGCCATTGCGATAGGGATAGCGCAACACCTGGGTCTCGGTGGCTACATAGACAAATTGCGGTTCGGGTCCGGTCGGATAGAAGGCTATGCCAAAAGGCTTGTCGGAAAGACCTGCAACGAACACGCTGACTTCGCCCGCCCGTGCTGCACGCGGCGCGGCGCGCAGCACGCGGATTCGATTCGCGCCGCTCTCGGCAATGAAGATATCGCCGTTGGGAGCCGCCTTCATCTGACGCGGCTCCTTCATGCCTTTGAAAAACTCCCCGACCGTGAATCCCGCTGGGACGAGTGGCCAGGCAGTCGCGGGACGCTCCACTATACGGGCGCCATTGGATGCCGACATGGTGTCACCGGGTCGTGGCAGATCCTCGACCGTAATCAGTCGGCGCGTTCCAGGGGCATCGCGCGACCAGTCCCCGAATGCCTCGAGGCCAGTGAGCACTCTTTCAGGAGGGCCGCTCGATTGCGCGCTTGCCTCGTAGTCGATCGCCGCCAGGGCGCTCAGTCCGATCACGGTCAGGCAGGCCCACAGCGCGCGCGGATAGACGCGCGGGCTCAAACTCTGTCGATCTGGCATCTCGGGTGGCTCCACGCGTGGTCTGACTTGGATTGTAGATCACGACTGGCTGCCAATTGTTCCCGGAGACGCGGCTGGCAAGCCAGATTTACCGCAGTGACTCCCGGGAAGCGGTTTGTCGGAGATAATTCGGCGGTGCCAGGCCTTGTATAGTTCTGAGCAAGCCCGGACAGATTCACAGCAAATTCGTTTGGGGCGGGGCAGGGGATTGCTGCCGACCCAGACAAACATTTGTTCAATGGAAAACACAAAAGCAAAGCAGCTCGATTCGCTCCCCGGACTTGGCGATCACACGCCGGTAATGCAGCAATTCCTGCGCGTCAAGGCACAGTACCCGGACACGCTGGTTTTCTATCGCATGGGCGACTTCTACGAGCTGTTTTTTGAGGACGCCAAACGGGCAGCGCGCCTGCTTGAAATTACGCTCACAGCGCGCGGACAATCCGGCGGAAATCCGATTCCAATGGCCGGCGTTCCTTATCACGCTGCCGAGCAATATCTCGCAAAACTGGTCCGCCTGGGCGAATCGGTGGCGATCTGTGAGCAAATCGGCGATCCGGCGACAAGCAAGGGGCCGGTCGAGCGCAAGGTGGTTCGCGTCATCACCCCAGGGACGCTGACTGATTCGCAACTGCTCGCCGCCAAGGCAGACAGCCTTCTCCTGGCGCTGTATCCGGGCGCAACCGGCTGGGGACTGGCATGGCTCAATCTCGCAGCTGGCACCCTGCGCCTGGCGCAATGCATGCCAGCCGAGCTCGACCAGATTCTTGAGCGACTGCGTCCTGCCGAAATTCTTCTGCCGGATGGCTACGACGCCGGACTGCAACTGCCGGTCGCCGGCGCGGTTCGAACCGTGCAGGCGAGCTGGCATTTCGATGGCGAAGCCGGAGAGGCGGCATTGCGTCGCCAGCTAGGCGTGGCCGACCTGGCGGCATTTGGCGTATCGGCCGTGCCGCTTGCTCTTTCTGCCTGCGCGGCCTTGCTGCGCTACGCCGGCCTGACCCAGGGACAGCAATCGCTCGCCCACGTGAAGACGATGAGCGTCGAGAGCGAAAGTGAATATTTGACGCTTGACGCGGTGAGCCGACGCAACCTCGAGCTGACCGATGCCCTGCGCAATGACGATGGTCAGGGGCAGACGCTGTTTGCTCTCCTCGATTGCTGTGCGACCCATATGGGGGCGCGTCTGTTGCGCCACTGGCTGCACCATCCCCTTCGCGACCCACGTATCCCGACTGCCCGCAGCGCTGCCATCACAACGCTGCTCGAAGGCAGCGCCATGCGCCTGGTGCATGAGCCACTGCGCGTTCAGCTGCGCGATTGTGCCGACGTGGAACGCATTGGCGCGCGCATCGCTTTGCGATCGGCGCGACCGCGCGATCTCGCGGCGCTGACACACACCCTGACCACACTGCCGCAACTGGCGGCGTGCCTCGATAGCGTGATCTCGAGCAATGAGTTGCTCGCCAGCCTGCATGCGGATCTGCAGGCGCCACCGGCTGCCGCGGCCCTGCTCGCGGCGGCGATCATGCCTGAGCCTTCGGCGCAGCTGCGCGATGGCAAGGTAATTGCCGACGGTTATGACGCCGAACTCGACGAGCTGCGTGCCCTGTCGACCAATGCAGGACAGTTCCTGATCGAGCTCGAAGCGCGCGAGCGCACCCGAACCGGGATCGCCAACCTGCGGGTCGAATACAACCGCGTGCACGGCTTTTATATCGAGGTGACGCACGGGCAGGTCGAAAAAGTGCCCGACGACTATCGTCGCCGCCAGACCCTGAAGAACGCCGAGCGCTACATCACCCCGGAACTCAAGGCGTTCGAGGATCGCGCGCTGTCCGCGCAGGATCGCTCGCTGGCCCGCGAAAAATACCTCTACGATGCACTACTCGAGGAGCTCGTCGGGCATCTGTCCGCCTTGCAGAGGATCGCGTCGGGCATCGCCCAACTGGATGTCTTGTGTGCGCTCGCCGAGCAGGCGCGCATGCTCGGCTGGCAGCGTCCCCAGCTGGTGGCAGAGCCCGTGCTGGAAATTCGCGGCGGCCGCCACCCGGTGGTCGAGCAGCAGTTGCGCCTGGGCGGGGGTGCATTTACGCCCAATGACTGCGTGCTGGGGAGCCAGCGCCGCATGCTCATGATCACGGGACCCAACATGGGAGGCAAGTCGACCTACATGCGTCAGGTGGCATTGATCGTCTTGCTTGCCAAGGTTGGCAGCTTTGTGCCGGCCACCTCGGCCATCATCGGTCCCATCGATCGCATCTTTACCCGCATCGGCGCGTCCGACGATCTGGCGGGCGGGCGCTCAACCTTCATGGTTGAGATGACCGAAGCCGCCGCGATCCTGAATCAGGGCAGCGAGCAAAGTCTTGTCCTGATGGACGAGATCGGCCGTGGTACCTCGACCTTCGACGGGCTGGCACTCGCCTGGGCGATCGCCCGTCAGCTCGTCGAGCGCAATCGCAGTTATGTCCTGTTTTCCACCCATTACTTCGAGTTGACCCAGCTCGCCCAGGAGTTTGCCGAGGTCGCCAATGTGCACCTGTCGGCCGTTCAACACCGCGACGAGATCGTGTTCCTGCACACTGTCGAGGAGGGACCGGCGAGCCAGAGCTACGGTCTTGAAGTGGCGCGACTGGCGGGAGTTCCCGTGACGGTAATTCGTGCAGCGCGCCGCTATCTCGTGCATCTGGAACAGATGGCTGCCGAACACGGGCCGCAGATGGACTTGTTCGCGCCCCCGGAGCCTGGCGCGGCAGGCGAGCTTGTGCCGGACGTGTTGACAGCGGCGCTACGCGAGATCGATCCTGATCAATTGACGCCGCGCGATGCGCTCGAGCAGCTCTATCGCCTCAAACGTCTTGCTGACGGCTCGCAACCTTCGTGAAGCAGCTTGCAGCGAGCTTCGTCGCACTCGCCCTCTGTGCGTCGAGCTTCGTCTGCGCGCACGCCGCGGAGTCGGACCCCGGCAGCCGTAAATTCAGCTTTGCCATCATCGCCGGGCTGCCCCAGTCCACTCGTGAGGAACCGGTGGCCGCAGCGATCCTGCGCGCCGTGGATGCCAGCGAGGCACGCTTTACGCTCGATCTGGGTGGGGTGCGCGGTAACTCGGAGCCCTGCAGCGACGAGCTTTTCGAAGTGCGCAAGACCTTGCTCGACGGGTCGCAAAAGCCCTTGGTCTTCGTTCCCGGCGCCAACGACTGGGCGAACTGCACAACTCCGCCCGCTGGACGCTTTGATCGCAGCGAACGCCTGAATCGGGTCCGCGAGTTGTTCGCGCCCGCCGACCAGTCGCTCGGCCAGCAGCGCCTCGCGCTGGTGCGCCAGTCACAGATGAGGCGTTTTCATGACTACCCCGAAAACGTTCGCTGGCAGAGCGGTGACGTGCTGTTCATCGGCCTGAATCTGCCGGCGCCGAACGGTAACTACCGATTCGCGGCGGGTCGCAATAGTGAGTTCGATGAACGGACACTGGCCAACCGGACCTGGCTTGAGTACGGATTTCGATTTGCCCGGGCGCATCACTGCGCGGCCATCGTGATCTTCTTCGAGGCGGACCCCGGATTCGCGCAGGCCCTGCACGTACCGGATCCGCGCGACCGCTCGCGGGACGGCTTCTATGAGTTCAAGATCGTACTGCGCGAGCAGGTGAGTCACTTTGCGGCTCCTGTCCTGATCGTCCACTCCGGTGTCATTGGCGGCCCGCTCGATGAGCCCCTGACCGACAGCGCCGGTCATGTGTTAAAGAACAACGTGGTCCGCCTGCGCAGCTTCGGACCGCCGGCGAACCAGAACTGGATGGAAGTGAAAGTGGATCTCGACCAGGCGCCGGTATTCAGCGTTGCCCAACACGCCCTCGCCAGTGGCGAGACGGCACCGCTGGACTCCGCGCAATGAGCGCGATGGCTCTGGACTCGCCAATCGGCTCGGCGCCGCGTGCGATCCGCATCGAGGCGCATCGCATACTGGTGCTCGACCAGACGCTTTTGCCTTATGAGCGCAGGGAAATCGAGCTCGACGACCTTGGGGCCGCGGCGCATGCGATCCGAACGATGCAGGTTCGCGGCGCGCCCCTGATCGGGATCGTCGCCGCCTTCGGAATCGCGCTTGCCATGCGCGAGAGCGCGAGCGATGAGGCGCTCGAGAAGGCCTGCGCCCTGATGGGCGCAACGCGCCCGACGGCGGTGAACCTCGCCTGGGCCATAAATCGCATGCGCATGCGCCTCGCGGGCAGAGCGACCGACACGCGTGCTGCGACCTCTTGGGACGAAGCCAATGAGATTCTCGCGGAAGATGCTGCCTTCAATGTCGCGATTGGCACTCATGGCCTCGCCTTGATCGTTGATTTACATAAGAAGCTCGGGCGGACCGTAAACATCGCCACCCACTGCAATGCCGGGGCGCTCGCGACAGGTGCGTGCGGTACAGCGTTGGCACCGATATACGCGGCGCACGCAACGAATCTGCCGATTCATGTCCTGGCCAGCGAGACACGGCCGCGTAACCAGGGGCTGCTCACGGCCTGGGAGCTGGCCGAGGCAGGAGTGGCTCACACCGTCTGCGTTGACAATGCGGCTGGCTACCTGATGGCGCGTGGTGGCGTCGATGCGGTGATCGTAGGTGCCGATCGCATCGCTGCCAATGGCGATGTCGTGAACAAGGTTGGCACCTATCTAAAAGCTCTTGCTGCGGCAGACAATGGCATTCCCTTTTACGTGGCGGCGCCGTCTTCAACTATTGACTGGAATTGCGCGAATGGCGCGATGATTCCGATTGAGGAGCGCGGCGCCGATGAGGTTCGCCTCGTTCGTGGAATTGACGCGCACGGCCAGACAGGAAGGATCGAGTTGATGAAATCCACAACCGCAGTCTCCAATCCCGCCTTCGACGTGACTCCGGCGCGTCTGGTAACGGGGATTATTTGCGAGCGCGGAATCGCCGCCCCCGGGGGGCTCGCAGCTCTGTTCGACCAATGAAGCCGGTGGAACATGCTCTGCGCGAGGCGATCATAAGCGTCGCTTGCGCCATGGGTCCGGCCAATCTGACACGGGGGAGCTCGGGCAATGTCAGTGCGCGCCTTCCTGCGGGGAGCGTCGGAGATTTTCTGATCACCCCAACCGGCATGCCGTATTCCGTTTTGAAAGCGGCGGATATTGTGCCGCTCGATCTTGCAGGGCAGAGCCACGGGAGCCGGCTGCCGTCATCGGAATGGCGAATACACAGTGACATTTATGCCCAAAGGCCTGAGGTGGGCGCGATCCTGCATGCGCACGCCCCATTTGCGACGGCCCTGGCCTGCCTGCGCCGCTCGATACCTCCTTTCCACTACATGATTGCGCGCTTTGGCGGCGCAGATGTGCGTTGCGCCGACTACGCGACATTCGGTACCGTTGAACTGTCCCGTGTGACGCTTGGCGCGCTCACGGGGAGGAAGGCTTGTCTGTTGGCCAATCACGGCATGATCGTCCTTGGCGAAACACTCGACGAGGTTCTGGCGCTCGCCATCGACTTTGAAGACCTGTGCGAGCAGTACTGGCGTGCGCTCCAGCTCGGTGAGCCGGTTCTGCTCGATCGGGTGGAAATGGAGCGGGTCCTTGAGAAGTTTGCGAGCTATGGACAGCAGGCCAAAACAGAGGACTAGCGCTGCCGGAATGCCGGCAAGGCGCGTTATAATCTGCGTCACGGAAGGTTGGCAGAGCGGTTGAATGCACCGGTCTTGAACAATCGAGCGCTTGCCCGGAAACGCGCAAGATGACAGGAGTCAAAGTCGGTGGAGCCCCTGGAGTTATCTCCGAGGTAATGCCGAGCGAAGGTCGATCCAGGTCGACAACGTGTAGAGACTTGACGGCTCCCACCTAAGGCATTGCGCTATGGTGAAGGCAAAGTCCAGACCCGCAAACAGACTCGTCTGGTGGCGAAAGCCATAGGGGTACGGAAAACCGGCGGGGCCGCAAGGCCCTCGTGAGTTCGAATCTCACACCTTCCGCCAGATGTAGCAGCGCCGCAGAGCGGCCGTTGCTTGAACATTGTTTGGAGCGTCTCTCGTTTTCCCATCTTAGCGAGTGGATAGATTGAAAAAGTCGATTCTCGAAATTTATGCCCTCGCCGTTTGCTTTTTTACCGTAACGTGCTTCGTGATTGCCCTCGGAACTGCTCTCTACGCCATCGTGGGGGTCGCCAATCCGAGCTTCACACTGAACTCTTATCAGTACGCGCAGTTTCAGTCGAATGACGCCTTCTGGAAGAACTGCGGCATGGCGCACTGTCTGGGAGGGAACGGTGTGGCAGAGGAGCGCCCGAGCGAGGCGGATCTGACAAAAAAGCGCGAGGAAGCCTACTCGCGCGCATTAGATGTTGAAGCCCGAGGGTCCGAACAAACTTTGCTCAAATGCCTTTTGATCTTGCTAGTTGACGCAGGAGTTTTCGCCGGCCATTGGGTAATGGGCCGGCGGGCGCGGGCGACTTCGGCCATGGCCTGATCTCGGAGTTTTCATGTGCTTGAGCCGCACGGCTGCGAAATCTGACGCCGCTGACCATTTTGACGGCACACTACCGATCTTTGGGGGATGTTAGAGTAAGAGTCGAGGGATTTCTTGATCTCAATTTTGGACCATGCCTTCTTTTGTTTCGGTGCACTCGCCATAGCTGCGCTGCCTTTTTTGGTTATCAGCCAGTTCAAGTACGCGAGAGCGAAGAGACTAAACGGGAAGTCGGGAGAACGTACAGCAACCCAATTCCCGATCAGGACTGCCGTCTGTTTTGTTCTGCCGATCTTTCTGGCTGTATGCTCAATACGTGCGGAAGAGACGCTGATTCGCAGCCAGGTTTCTCTTGTGTCTCTTTTGCGGTCGTGGAATTCCCAAATTGGGGTACGTGTAACGCTAGGGATAGTCTGAACAAGTCCACCGGAGTGTCGGTTGAGCGTTAATAATGGAGGCACGGGAGGGGCGATGAAACAGATCAGTTTTTCGGATGCGGAACACGCCGGCAAGCGGAAGAAGACGCGGCGGGAAGTGTTCC
>CAJCHO010000113.1 GCA_903970145.1 Mycobacteriaceae bacterium
CGACCACTCCTACTCCTCAGAGACGATAGGCGCATGGCGCGACGGTTCCACGCCACATCCTCAGTAGCGCCCCGCCCCCGCCGCCCCTCAAAGTCTGCTCTTTTGGCCGCGTTCGAGCGCCGGCGCGAGACTATGCTCGCAAGCACGGACCGGACTGCTGGACGGGCCGAGGATGATATAATTGAAAGTTATCAAATCGCAGCAAATTCGGAGACAAAAGTGCTGATTCAGAACGCCTACGCGCAGGGCGCCACCGCCGGCGCAGGGTTTGACTATCAAACCATGGGATTCATGGGCTTGATGATCGCCGTATTTTATTTCATGCTCATGCGCCCCCAGCAAAAGCGCGCCAAGGAATTGCGGGCCATGATCGCAGCGCTCGCTAGTGGCGATGAAGTGGTTACGGTTGGCGGCTTGCTTGGCAAGATTACCAAGGTCAGCGAGCAGTATGTCGTGCTCGAGATCAGCGAAGGTCGCGATACTGCGACTGAAGTGCGCGTCGAGAAGAGTGCCATTCAGCGTCTCATCCCCAAGGGCACGATCAAATCGATCTGAGCGTCGCTCGCTTGAACTCTGCCGAGCCGCCCGTCAACCTGACCGCACGCTGAACCGCACATGAATCGTTACCCGCTCTGGAAGTATCTGGTCATCGCCGTGACCTTGGCGCTTGGCCTGCTGTATACCCTCCCCAATTTTTTTCCGCTTGCGGCAACCGTCCAGGTTGCGAGTCTTAAGGCAACGGTCAAGGTCGATGCCGCGCTAAGGGACAAGGTCGTAGCGACGCTTGGCGATGCCAAGATCATTCCGGTACAGACCTACCTTGACGAAGGGCTGGCCCCGAGCCTGCGCGTGCGCCTGGCGAGCGACGAAGCCCAGTTGCAGGCCAAGGACGTTCTGGAAAAGGCCCTCAATGCCGATCCGGCGGATCCTGCATATGTGGTGGCGCTGAACCGCATGTCGTCCAGTCCGGACTGGTTGACCGCGATTCATGCACTACCGATGTATCTCGGCCTCGACTTGCGTGGAGGGGTGCATTTCCTGATGCAGGTCGACATGAAGAGTGCCGTAACCAAGCGCATCGACAGCATGCTCGGCGACGCGCGTACGGCATTGCGTGACAAGGGCATTCGCGCACAGTCGATCACCCGTGATGACCTAAAGCTGGAAATCAAGCTGGCCGACAATGACAGCGCGACGCGCGCCATGCCGGTGCTCCACGAGGCCCTGCCCGACATGCAATTGGCGCAGATTCCCGATGGGGGGCCATTCCGCATCGAGGGCACACTCCTGCCGGCGACGCTCAAGGCAATCCAGAGCAATGCGCTCAAGCAAAACATCAGCACCCTGCATAACCGGGTCAATCAGCTCGGAACCAGCGAGCCGGTCATCCAGCAGCAGGGCCAGGACCGGATCGTCGTCGAACTGCCGGGTATGCAGGACTCGATTCGTGCCAAGAACATCATCGGTCGCACTGCCACCCTGCAGGCGCGCATGGTCGATAGCAGTCCCGAGGCTACCAGCGCCCTCATGTCCGGATCGGTCCCGCTGTCAGATGAGAAATTCCTCGAGCCCAATGGCCTGCCACTGTTGGTCAAAAAGGATGTGATCTTCTCGGGTGACAACCTCAGCGACGCGCAACCCAACACCGACCAGCAAACCGGTGGCGCGGTCGTGAATCTGGTTCTGGATTCCAAAGGTGCCGCCCGGGTACGCGGTGTCTCGCGCGACAACATCGGCCAGCGCATGGCGCTAATCCTGTTCGAAAAAGGCAAGGGCGAGATCATTACCGCGCCGGTTATCCGCAGCGAACTCGGGGCCCGTTTCCAGATCAGCGGCTCCATGACCATTCCCCAGGCCAACGATACTGCACTGCTGCTGCGCTCGGGTGCCCTTGCCGCGCCCATGGAGATTATCGAGGAGCGCACCGTCGGCCCGTCACTGGGCGCCGATAATATTCGCCGCGGCTTCTTGTCCACCATCTACGGCTTTTGCGCCATCGCGATCTTCATGGTGCTTTACTACGCGCTCTTCGGACTGGTGTCGGTGGTTGCCCTGGCGTCCAATCTGCTCTTGCTAATCGGACTTCTGTCGATCATGCAGGCGACCGTGACCTTACCCGGCATCGCCGCGATTGCGCTCGCGCTCGGCATGGCGATCGACTCCAACGTGCTGATCAACGAACGTATTCGCGAGGAGTTGCGCAACGGGACGGCGCCCCAGTCGGCGATTGCCGCGGGCTATGAGCGCGCCTTCGGAACGATTTTTGATTCGAACATCACGACCCTGATCGCCGGCCTGTCTCTGCTTGCCTTCGGATCCGGCCCGGTGCGCGGATTTGCCGTGGTGCATTGCCTCGGGATCGCAACCTCGATCTTCTCATCGGTGTTCATTTCACGGGGCATCATCAATCTGCTCTACGGCGGGCGCAAGCGCCTGGCACGTCTTGCCATCGGGCAGGTCTGGAAGCCGGCGTGATGTGCCTGCTCGCTAACTGAATCTAATACGGGATCCCCATGGAGTTCTTCCGGATCAAGCGTGACATACCATTCATGCGCCATGCGCTGGTATTCAATGCCATCTCGCTGGCTACATTTCTGGCCGCAATATTCTTTCTGGCCACTCGCGGCCTGAATTACAGCATCGAATTCACCGGCGGCGTCGAAGTCGAAGCGCGCTACGCCAGCGCCGTCGACGTCGATGCCCTGCGTGCCGCGCTGGATGCGGCCGGCATTCATGAGCCCCAGGTTCAGAACTTCGGCACGCAGCGCGATATCATCCTGCGCCTTTCACCCAAGGACATCGCCAGCGCACCGAGCATCCGCGACGCCGAATCGGCGGCCCCCAAGCTCGACGAACAACTGCTGCTTGCCAATGTGCTTGCCAAGGCGGGGGACAAGCCCGAAATCATGCGCGACGATTTCGTGGGTCCGCAGGTGGGCCAGGAGCTCGCCTACGATGGTGCCATGGCACTTCTTGCCGTGGTCGGATTCATCATCGCGTATCTGTGGTTCCGCTTCGAGTGGAAATTCGCGGTCGCAGCGATCGTGGCCAACCTGCACGACGTCGTCATCATCCTCGGATTCTTTGCCCTGTTTCAGTGGGAATTTTCCTTGACGGTGCTGGCAGCGACGCTCGCGGTGCTCGGCTACTCGGTCAATGAGTCGGTGGTTATCGCCGACCGGATCCGCGAAAACTTTCGCAAGCAGCGGCGCGCCTCCGTCGATAGCGTCATCGACAACGCCATCACGAGCACCATTTCACGGACCATCATCACACACGGGCTCACCGAGACCATGGTTCTATCCATGCTCTTTCTGGGCGGTGCGACGCTGCATTACTTCGCCGTTGCCCTGACCATCGGGATCCTGTTCGGTATCTATTCGTCCGTGCTGGTGATGGCCCCGATCACGCGCTGGCTGGGTGTCAAGCGCGAAGACCTCATCAAGCCGGTCAGGAAAGAGTCGTCAGGCGAGGTCGTCTGATGTCGGCGGCGCCACCGGGCCGCGCCGCCGCCCAGAGCGCTGCACCGGTGCGCGTGTGGGACTTGCCGATCCGCCTGTTCCACTGGCTGCTGGTCGTACTGGTCAGCTTTTCGATCGTCACCGCCCAGCTGGGCGAGGCCTGGATCGAGTGGCACATGCGTTCGGGCTACACCATACTCGCGCTGCTCGTGTTTCGCCTCGTGTGGGGCTTCATCGGTCCGCACACGGCGCGCTTTTCCAGTTTTGTCGCGAGTCCGCGCAGAATTGCCGCCTATGTGCGCGGCGGCATGCGCGAGCACGGTGCTGGCCACAGCCCCCTTGGTGCAGCCGCCGTCCTGTTGATTCTTTTCATCCTGTCGATCCAGGTAGCAAGCGGCCTGTTCGCCAATGACGATATTGCCAGCGAGGGGGTACTGGCTGCCTGGGTGAGCAAGGCGACCAGCGACTGGTTTGCGGGCCTGCACGATCTGAACGCCTGGTTTATTTACGGTGCCATCGCGCTGCATCTGGGCGCGATCGCTTTCTACCAGTTCGCGCGCTCGCGCAACCTGGTCGGTCCGATGATCAGTGGCGATGCGCCGGCCAGCGAGGATTCCCCCACCAGCCCGGTACGCGATGGCTGGGGCACGCGCCTATCCGCCCTGATACTTTTCGCCCTGATTGCCTGCGCCGTGTATTTTCTCGCTCATCTGGCGCCGCCGGCACTTGGCTAGGGTGCCACCGTGAATCTGAACCAGCTGCGCTTTGTTCGCGAGGCAGTTCGCCAGAACTTCAATCTCTCGGCGGCGGCAGCGGTCCTGTTTACCTCACAGCCGGGTGTCTCCAAGGGCATCATGGAACTCGAGGCGGAGCTCGGTGTCGAGATTTTTGTGCGCCATGGAAAGCGCATCAAATCCCTGACCGAACCGGGTCTCGTCATCCTGCCGATTATCGAGAGGCTACTGGCCGAGGCGGACAATCTCAAGCGCGCCGGGGCAGAGTTCATTGCGCGCGATTCGGGGCGCCTTACCATCGCCACCACCCACACCCAGGCGCGTTATACCCTGCCCACGGTGATCGCCAAGTTCACCAGTCGCTATCCGAATGTGCATCTGACGCTGCTCCAGGGGAATCCGCCGCAGCTCGCGCAGATGGTGCTGCACGGTCAGGCTGATATCGCGATCGCAACTGAAGCCATCGCGCAAACGCCGGGCCTGGTCAGCATTCCCTGCTTCGAATGGCAGCACGCGATCGTCGTGCCCCGTAAGCACCCGCTCGCGCACTTTGCCGATCGACCCAAGGACCTGGGTCTCGATGATCTCGCGCGCTATCCGCTCGTTACCTATGACGCTGCATTTGCCGGGAGACGCAAGATCGACGAGGCCTTCGCGCGCCGCAATCTGTCCCCCGACGTCGTGCTGTGTGCCATCGACGCCGACGTCATCAAGACCTATGTCGAAGCCGGGCTCGGGGTCGGCATAGTGGCCGAGATAGCGGTTGACGCACGACGCGACAAGGATCTCGTGAGCATTCTCGCCGGGCACCTGTTTGGCAGCAATGTCACGCATCTGGCTATGCGACGCGATACCTTTCAGCGCGGTTACGTTTTCACCTTTATCGAGCTGCTCACGCCCGGCTTCGATCGTGCGATGATCGAGCGCCTGCTGTTTGCCGCCGACGGCGGTCCGTCCAACTACCTTCTCTAGCATGCACAGCTTTGACATCATCAAGATGTTTCTGGCGCTGCTCGCTCTCGTCAATCCGATCGGAGCAATCCCCTTTTTCATCAGTTTTACCCAGGGGGATACGCGCGAACAGCGAGCTCGTGTGGTACGCGTTGCTTCGCTGTCGGTCGGCCTCGTAATTGCCGCCGCAGCACTCGCGGGTGAGCGCTTCATCGGCTTTTTCGGGGTCTCGGTGGACGCCTTTGAGGTTGGTGGCGGGGTAATCATGATGCTCATGGCGATCAGCATGATCAATGCACAGGTCGGAGGATCGAAAAACACTCCTGAGGAATCGATCGAGGCAGCAGCGCGGGCCAGCATCGCGGTAGTGCCACTGGCGATTCCCCTGCTGGCCGGCCCCGGCACCATCAGCACGGTCATGATCTACGCGGGACGCTTTACCGCCTGGTGGCAGTATCTGGCGCTCGCTGGTTGCGGATTTGCGATTGCGCTCGTCACCTTCGTGTCGCTCTCGCTGGCCGAACCGATCAGCCGGCTGGTCGGGCGTACCGGAATCAATATTGCGACGCGCTTGATGGGTCTAATGCTGGCGGCCTTGTCGGTGGAATTCGTGGTGGGTGGACTTCAGGGGATGATTCCTGCGCTGCGCCACTGAGGTGTCACAGTTGCACGGCACTTGGGGAAACCACCATTGCACGCCCACATCAGGACTGTAACAATGCCTCGGCGAATCGACCGGCGGTTTGCAGCCGGGCGTCACAAGAACAGTCAGGCCGCGCGAAGGCAAGCGTGGTGCCGATGGAGATGTTGTGATCGGGTCCGCGCCTGACACCTTATACCCACCTGGGAGTGACCGATGAGAAGTCTGAGTTTTGTTATGGTGCTCGCCGTCTCGCTGGTTTGCGGCGCAGCCGCGGCAGCGGATCCGATCATCATCAAGTTTTCCCACGTCGTCGCCAAGGACACACCCAAAGGCAAGGCGGCCGAGCGCTTTAAGCAGCTTGCTGAAATGCGCACCAATGGTCGGGTGCGCATCGAGCTCTTTCCCAATAGCACGCTCTACAAGGACAAGGAAGAAATGGAGGCTCTGCAGCTGGGCGCGGTGCAGATGCTGGCTCCCTCACTGGCCAAATTCGGGCCGCTGGGCGTCAAGGAATTCGAGGTCTTCGATCTGCCCTACATCTTTCCCGACAAGGCGGTCTTGCAGCGTGTCACCGAAGGCCCGATCGGCGCGCAGCTGTTTGCCAAGCTAGAGACCCACGGAATCAAGGGTCTGGCGTACTGGGACAATGGATTCAAGGTTATGAGCGCCAACCGGCCCTTGCATACCCCCGAGGACTTTCGCGGCCTGAAAATGCGCATCCAGGCATCCAAGGTCCTTGACGCGCAGTTCCGTGCGCTCGGTGCAAATCCCCAGGTCATGGCCTTTTCCGACGTCTATCAGGGGCTTCAGACCGGGGTGGTCGACGGCACCGAGAATCCGCCTTCAAACCTCTATACCCAGAAGATGTATGAGGTGCAGAAGAACGTCACGGTGTCCAACCACGGCTACCTCGGTTACGCGGTCATCGTCAACAAGAAATTCTGGGAAGAACTCCCGCCGGACATCCGCAGCGCGCTCGAGGATGCCATGAAAGACGCAACCCGCTATGCCAACGCGATCGCCCAGCAGGAAAACGATGAAGATCTAGCACGCATCAAGGCCAGCGGCAAGTCCGATGTTTACTACCTGACCGACGCGGAGAAGGCCAGCTGGCGCGCGGCACTCCTGCCCGTGCAAAAGTCGATGGCATCGCGCATTGGCGCCGATCTGATCGATTCGATCAACAAGGAATCGGCGGCCCTCGGCTACAAGTAAAGCGCACTACGGGTCGGACAGGGGGGCGCCATGTGGCGGCTTGTGAACCGGATCATCGATCATCTCGAAGAGTGGCTCATCGCCGCGTTGCTGGCCGTGGCAACGTCGATCGTATTTCTCGCCGTGGTGCACCGCTTCGCGTCCGGAGTGCCGGTGCTTCAGCCCTTTACGGCGCGTATCGACATGGGGTGGGCCGAGGAGTTGTCCATATTCATGATCGTGTGGATGGCCAAGTTCGGCGCCGCCTATGGTGTGCGCATGGGCACCCACGTCGGAGTCGACGTCCTCGTCAATCGCCTCGCACCGGCCAAGCGTCGCATCGTAGTGACTGCGGGTCTGATCGGTGGAGTCGTGTTCACTGCCGTGATCGGTACCCTCGGCGCAAATTTTGTCTGGCAGCTGGCAGGAACAGATCAGACCTCTGACCAGATGGAAGTGCCGGTGTGGATTGTCTACCTGTGCATTCCGCTCGGCTCCTACCTGATGTGCTTTCGCTTCGTGCAGATCGCCTGGCGCTACTGGCGCACGGGAGAGATCCCGCATCGTGATCACGGCCACGTGGAAGGTGTGGACGCATCCGCACTGGATCTGAGCCAGCTCGGTGGCGATGCCGGGACGGGCGGAGGAGGGCGGCCATGAACGCGGTCATCATCTTTGCGCTTCTGATTGCCTTGATGCTTACCGGCATGCCGGTGTCGATTTCGCTGGGTCTGACGGTACTCACCTTCCTGTTCACGATGACCGACGTGCCGGTCACCGCAGTTGCCCTGAAGCTGTTCAAAGGCATCGAAAATTTCGGCATTCTGGCAATTCCGTTTTTCATACTTGCCGGCAATTTCCTGACCCACGGCGGCGTCGCGCGCCGCATGATCAATTTCACGGTCAGCATAGTGGGGCACTTCTATGGGGGCCTCGCCTTGTCCGGCGTGCTCGCCTGTGCGCTATTTGCCGCCATCTCCGGCTCATCGGTGGCAACCGTGGTCGCGATCGGCTCGATCATCCTGCCGGCGATGACCAAGGCTGGATTTCCCAAGCGCTTCGGTGCCGGCGTGATCACCACTTCGGGGGCGCTCGGGATCCTCGTGCCACCATCGATCGTCATGGTGCTCTACGCGGTATCAACCAATAATTCGATAAGCGAGCTGTTTGTCGCCGGCATTGTCCCGGGTATCGTGCTGGCCCTGATGCTCGGCACGACTACCTGGTATCTGGCGCGCAAGCATGACTACCCACGCGTTCAGCTGTTCCCGGATCGTGGTTTTGCCGCACAGACAGTGAGCGCCTTCTACGGTGTGTTCGTGTGTTTGGCGGCCTCGACAGTGCCGGCGCTGCCCCTGATCGCGCTGCTGCTGCATGTTACGCAGAACCGCTTTCTCTCAATTGTGGTGTCGTTCATTGTCTGGCTGCCAATCATTTATCAGATCGCCAAACGCCGTACCTTCGGCCTGCAATTCGAGGGCCTCGCAGTCTGGAAGGCATACTGGCAGAGCATCTGGGGCTTGCTTCTTATCGTCTTGGTAATCGGCGGAATTTACTCAGGCGTATTCACGCCGACCGAAGCCGCAGCCACCGCGGCAGTCTATGCGTTTGTTGTGGTGACCTTTGTCTACAAGGAGCTGCCGCTCAAGCGGATTCCGCAGGTGCTGATGGATTCGGCTTCGATGAGTGCCATGCTGCTCTACATCATCACCAATGCCTTCGTGTTCTCGTTTCTTATGGTCAGCGAGCATATTCCGCAGGCCATGACAGACTGGCTGACCAGTCAGGGGCTCGGTCAGGTGGCATTTCTTGCAGTCGTCAATATCGTCCTGCTGGTTGCGGGCAACGTGATGGAGCCCTCGTCGATCGTGCTGGTACTGGCACCGATGCTGTTCCCGGTCGCGCAAGCTTTGGGCATCAATCCGATCCACTTTGGTGTACTGATGATGGTCAATATGGAGGTCGGCCTGTGCCATCCGCCGGTCGGCCTGAACCTGTATGTTGGATCGGGCGTCGCCAAAATGGGTATCTCGGAAATTACCGTCGCGGTCATTCCCTGGCTGCTGACGATGCTGGTTTTCCTCGTCCTTGTGACCTATTGGCCGGCCCTCTCGCTTTGGCTGCCGGGACTGCTGCTGCATTAGCCTATCTCGCGCTCACCGGCTGCTTGAGGGATTTGGGCTAGACTAGTTGCCGCCGTCATCACCTCAGAGTTGTCATGCCCCTGTCGACAGAAACCATTAGTGAACGCCTGAGCAAGGTCGTCGATCCGGTCACGGGTCAGGATATTGTCTCCAGCAAGTCGCTGCGGCCGCCGCGCATGGAAGGCGAACGCCAGGTAATCGAGGTTGAGCTGGGTTACCCAGGCAAGAGCCAGATCGCGCCGCTGCGGATGGCCATTGAGACTGCACTCGGGGCACTCATCGCCGAGCATTCACTGGACGTGCGGGTGACGGTCAACATCAAGAGCCACCAGGTGCAACGTGGCACCAAACCACTGCCCAACGTGAAGAACATCATCGCCGTGGCATCGGGTAAGGGTGGCGTCGGCAAGAGCACAACGGCTGTCAATCTCGCACTGGCTCTCGCAGCCGAGGGCGCGCAAGTCGGCATTCTCGACGCAGATATTTACGGGCCGTCGCAACCCCTTATGCTGGGTCTGGACGCAAAGCCCGAGAGTCGGGACGGGCGCACCATGGAGCCGCTCGAGCAATACGGAATCCAGGCAATCTCGATTGGCCTGATGATCAAACCCGACGAGCCGATGGTGTGGCGCGGGCCGATGGTCACGCAGGCGCTGCAACAGCTGCTCGAACAGACCAACTGGCATGACCTGGACTATCTGATAGTCGATATGCCCCCCGGCACCGGGGACATCCAGCTGACGCTCTCGCAAAAGGTACCGGTGACAGGCGCAATAATCGTCACGACTCCGCAGGATATTGCGCTCCTCGACGCACGCAAGGGCCTGCGCATGTTCGAGAAAGTGGGAATTCCGATCCTCGGCGTAGTCGAGAATATGTGCATGCATATCTGCAGCCAGTGCGGGCATGTCGAACATATTTTCGGGGCAGGGGGTGGGGCCCGTATGTGCGCGGATTTTGGCGTCGACTATCTCGGTGGCCTGCCGCTGGATATCCGGATTCGCGAGCAGACCGATTCCGGGCGGCCGACCGTCGTCGCTGATCCCGATGGAGAAATTGCCGCCATCTACCGCGACATCGCGCTGCGTGTCGGCGTCAAGGTCGCCGCGCGGGCACGCGACGTGAGTGCGCTTTTTCCGACGATCGTCGTCCAGAACACCTGATTAGAAGCCCACATGAAGATTTGCGTGGTTGGGGCGGGCGCCATCGGCGGCATTCTCGCCTATCGTCTGGCGGCGGCAGGCAACGAAGTCTCGATCATCGCGCGCGGCGCACACCTCACCGCCTTGCAAGGCAAGGGCTTGACGCTGGTCGATCATCTTGAGAATGGGAAGACCGCGAATGTCGCGGTTGTCGCAGAGGAAGACCCCGGCGAGCTCGCGCGACGCTCTGGCGTACCGGAGCTTGTCATCCTCGGGCTCAAGGCGCACGCCATTGGTCCGATGCTCTCCAGGATTGCACCGCTCATTGGTGAGGAGACGGTGGTGGTGCCGGCCATCAATGGAGTTCCGTGGTGGTACTTCCATCGGGAAGGTGGACCCCATGAAGGCAAGGTCGTGCACGCCCTTGATCCGACGGCAACGATGTTTGCGGATCTCGATTGTGCACACGTGCTCGGCTGCGTGGTGCATGCCGCCGGCGAAGTGCGTGCGCCAGGCGTGGTACACCAGACCGGGGGACGCCGATTCATCCTCGGCGAGATCGATCGGCATCTGGACGACCCAATTACGTCCCGGCTGTCGAACTTGTGTGCCACGCTCGCCGCGAGTGGATTCGATGCGCACGCCTCGCGGGACATTCGCGTCGACGTCTGGACCAAGCTCATTGGCAATCTCTCGTTTAACCCCGTCGCCGCGCTCACCAATTCCCTGATGAACCAGTTGTGCTCCAACGAAGAGCTGCTGCAGATCATTCGCAGCATCTTGGTCGAAGGGATGGCAGTGGCTGCGGGTTACGGTGTGCGAATCGCCATGACCCCGGATGAGCGGATTGCTCTTGCGCGGCAGCTCGGGGCAGCGAAGATCTCGATGCATCAGGATTTCGAGGCACTGCGCGTGCCGGAGATCGACGCGATTGTCGGCGCCGTCATCGAGCTTGCAGAGCTCGTGCAGGTCGAAGTGCCTGTGGTCCAGATGGTGGCCGCGCTGACGCGCGCGCGGGCACGCAATCTCGGAATCTACGTCTATCCCTAGCTGCCCCTTGCCCTGATTGCCGTAGCCAGCTTACATTTACGCAGCACGCAGACCAGGAGACTTGATGAGGCAACGCGCTTGGCCCGCTTTTTTTGCACTCCTGGCGATGCTGTCTGGCGGGGGCGCGAGTGCCCAGATCAGGATCGGCGTCACGCTCTCGACGAGCGGCCCGGCGGCATCGATCGGCGCTCCGAGCAGGAACGCGGTGCTGATGTGGCCCAAGGAGATCGCCGGACAGAAAATCGAGTATTTCGTGCTCGATGACGCCTCTAATCCCACCGGCGCGGTGCTCAACACGCGCAAGCTGATCACCGAGGACCGGGTCGACGTGATCGTCGGCTCGAATACCACGCCGAACACGCTGGCCATGATTGACGTCGTCGCCGAATCGGAGACGCCCCTCGTCGCACTGGCCGCCTCCTCGGCGATCGTTACGCCGATGGACGACAAGCGGCGCTGGGTGTTCAAAATGCCCCAGAACGACAGTCTGATGGCCACTCTGGTGACCCAGCATATGTCCGATCACGGCGTACACACCCTGGGCTTCATCGGCTTTGCCGATGGCTATGGCGAGAGCTGGTTTAGCGAGACCAGTAAGCTGCTCGAGTTTCGCAAGATCACACTGGTTGCCAATGAGCGCTTTAACCGGACTGATACCTCGGTGACGGCCCAGGTCGCAAAGCTCATCGCGGCTAAACCCGATGCAATCCTGATTGTGGGTTCGGGTACCCCGGCCGCGATGCCTGAAATCGCGCTCATTGAGCGCGGCTACCGGGGTAGGATTTACCAGACTCATGGAATCGCAACGCCGGAGTTCCTGAAGATTGGCGGTAAGGACGTCGAAAACACGCTTTTCCCTACCGGGCCGGCGGTCGTAGCGCGCCAGCTGCCCCTAGATCATCCGGCGCGCAAGGTAGCGATCGAATTTACCGAACGCTACGAGGCACAATATGGCGCAGGGCAGACGACCCAGTTTGCAGCCGATGCCTGGGGTGCGTGGCTGCTCCTGGCGGACGCCATACCACGGGCCATCAAGCTTGCCCGTCCCGGAACTCCCGAATTCCGCACTGCACTGCGCGCAGCGCTCGAATCGACGCGGGACTTGACGGTACCGCAGGGCGTGATCAATATGACAGCGAACGATCACGTCGGCCTGGACCAGCGGGCGCGGGTAATGGCGCGCATCGAGCAGGGACAGTGGCGATATTCTTACTAGTTGGCACAACCGGGCGCTTGCGTCCAACCTAGCGGGAGCAAAGATGTTCGCTATCGTCTACAAGGAAGATTCGGTCCCGATGTGCGCGCGCCTGCGCTCCGATGGCCCGGATGCAGTTGTTTTCTGGCCGACTGAGGATGCCGCCCGCGGCTTTCTGACGGCCAAAGGGGACGAAGTGGTGGCCGCCTACGATGTTCTTCGAATCGATGACGCCGGCTTGCACACGCTCGCGCAGGCCCTTGGCCTGCGCGACGAAGAGCTGGAACTGATCCCGTTCCCTTCCTAGCTGGCCGATCCGTTCACCTGCCCGGCGCGCACGATCCGCTCGGTCTTCAATGAGAGCAGCCTGCTAAATCGATTCAGCGAGGCCAGGTGCAGATACAGCGTGGCCAACCCACCCCGCTTGAACAGATTCCTGATCTCATTGGTATTCAGGAATTCCAGGCGCTTGACGTCGATACGATGCATCCCGCCAAGGCTCATGTTCTTGTCGCCTATGGTGCCGTTGAACTGGAAGGGTTCGAGCATCCTCATGTCCGCGAAGATTGAGCAGAGCTCGCGTGTGCGATCGATGTCGCCTTCGTACTCGTTGATGAAGTTCGAGATTGCGGTCCATTCCGGTGTCGGATTTCCTGCGTCATCGAAGTTGGTCTTGCCATCCTCGCTGATCCACTCCTTTTCGACGCAGACGAGGCTCGGCGTGCCGGGCTGGGCGGTGCCGGGCGCCGGACGCGTGACGCAAAACGGATAGCGGCGAATGTAGGCCGGCATATAGATACCGGGGGTCCATTCGTTTTCGGCAGAAACAAACAGATTCTCAGTGGGCTCCAGGCCCATCACCGCGACCAGTACATACGGACCTGTCTCACCATTGCGGGCGAAGGCAACCGGGTAGTCGAGGCTGGCGAGCATTGACTCACCCAGAGTGAGCGGTACCACATTAGTTTTGCCCGCGAATTCGGGCAATGCGCCCGTCGCCGCCTTGAGTCGCGTTTTCTTGTCCAGCGGGGCGATCGCCTTGTAGCCGTAGGGTGGATTGATTTCCATGGTCTGGCAGGATTCGATAAAGGTGGCTAGTGTACGGGTTCGCGGTGAAATGCCAAAATCATCCGCTCCGATCGACCGGGGTGGTCAGGAACTGGGGCATCAAGGGAGTTAGCGCATGAGCAGAATGGTCTGTGTGGTAACAGGTTCGTCCTCCGGCATTGGCGCGGCTTGCGCGCGCAAGTTTGCCGCTGGCGGCTACGATGTCGCGATCAATTTCTCGCGCGCGGCAACTCCGGCAGAAGCCGTCGCCAGGGAATGCGCAGCCCTCGGGGCGCAGACGCTGGTCACGAAGGCCGATGTCGCCAACGATGAGGACTGCCGCCGCTTTGCCGGCGAAGTGGCTGCGCGCTGGGGACGCTGTGATGTGCTTGTCAACAACGCCGGGCGCACCAAGTTCGTCGATATGAAGAATCTCGAGGGTCTGAGCGCCGAGGACTTCCATTCGATCTACGCAGTGAACGTCATCGGGGCCTTCCAGATGGTTCGTGCTTTCCATTCGCTCCTGACGGCCAATCCAGGTGGAAACGTTGTCAATGTCTCTTCAATAGCCGGGGTAATCGGCATGGGATCGAGCATTGCCTACGCAGCGTCCAAGGGGGCGCTCAACAACATGACGCTTACGCTGGCGCGCGCGCTCGGGCCCGATCTGCGCGTAAATGCCGTCGCACCCGGCATGGTCGACGGCGAATGGCTGCGCAAGGGCCTTGGGACCGAGCGCTTTGAGGCGCTGCGCCAGGCCTATGAAAGCCGCGCCGCCCTGGCATCGATCGTCACTCCGGATGATGTCGCGCGGACGATCTTCTTTCTCGGAAGCGGCGCGACCAAGTCCACCGGTGAAGTCGTGGTGGTCGATGGTGGCATGCGGATCGGCAAGGCTTGAGCGAACTCCGGCCTGCTTGTCGACACCCGTGAACTGGCTGACTTGATGCGGGCGAGGCCTACCGATAAACTAGGCGCAAGTGGGGAAGTAGCTCAGCTGGGAGAGCGTCGCGTTCGCAATGCGAAGGTCGGGAGTTCGATCCTCCTCTTCTCCACCAAATTTCCCCTTGAAATTCAAGTATCTCAGTTTCCAAGCGAGTAGCAGTTTCCAAGAGTGATGTCACTTTTGATGCCATGGCAAAGCTGCGCGCAAATCCTTGGATACGAGGAACGAGATCCTGCGCAGCGACGATGGCTGCCCCGTGGAACTCGGGGGTACTCGGAGTCTCAGCTATGTCGGACGAAGTACATTCTTCCTGCAATCGCGAAGGAATTCCTCAATCGCGGTCTCGAATTCATTCCGCAATTCCGCAACCGTCTCTCCATGAAAGCTGATTATCGTTCGCAACCCGAGGATGCGGCCCACAAAGATGCCATCACGTTCATCGAATTCGATTTTCGCGGCGTACCCTTTGTGGCTCATTGTATTCATGGCTTCTCTTCAAGTCGCCCGAGGAATTCGCGAGCTTCTTCAACTTGATATCTCTTGGCTTCTTTACCAGCATGGGGCCTGTCTAGACCAACGCGGCGCCTGGCAACTTCGATAATTGCTTGTCAAATGTCCCAAGCGGCAGATGGCCGGCCTTCCGCGCGATCTCCAGGACCATGCAGTCTGAGAAGCCCAACCCTGGCTTTGCCCGGAATGATTTCAACGCTAGTTCGACGACATCCGCGTCTTGCAGCGCCAAGCTGGAGTGGTTCAGGAGCAGTTCGAGAGCTTTAGCTAGTTGTGCAGGAGTTCGATAATAGACTGCATCAAGCACCCATATGGTCTCAGCCAAAACGAGTTGGGATACCCATCCGCCCTTGGCTACATATGACTCTGCTGCGGCGACCTGGCGCTCGTCGTCGCGGACCAACAGTCTGACAAGAAGATTGGTATCAACCGCGCGCATGCTTGGAACGCATGTGGCTACGAATTCCTTCCTTCAAGTCCTTATGCGGTACCACCTTTGCGTCCGGAAAGAGTGCGCGATGCATATCCTCGGATGAGGCTCTGCCCGCTCGCCGAACCACGACGTGGTCCTCCCGTTCTTCCCATTCAAGAATCGAGCCGGCGCCGACGCCGAGTTTCTTGCGAATCTCAACTGGAACCGATATCTGGCCCTGCGCAGTAATCTTTGATTGAGCAATAGTCATAGAATCATATTACCCCGGTAATGCAAGAAAGTCAAGGAAGGTTCTCGGCTTGTGTGACCGCTACTCGGGTCGCTTACTCGAGTCAGGCCACCTGCGTCTTCAAGCCGTCGAATCCATGATCGCAGCGTTTATCATGCTTCTCAGTTCGCGGCGCACCGGATAGGTACTCGATGGTATCAATTGGGTCAGAAAGACCACGCTGACGTCCTCAATAGGATCGACCCAGAACGCGGTTGACGCCATGCCACCCCACCAGAACTCCCCGACCGAGCCAGCGATGCCGGTCTTGGTCACGTCGGTGGTCATCGCGAACCCGAGGCCGAATCCGATCCCTTGATAGGTCGCCTCCGAAAACATTGACGTCGAGAGGTCGGCAATGTCGCGTCCCCCGGGCAGGTGATTGCTGCGCATCAATTGGAGTGTCTTGGGACCGAGCAATTGAACTTCGCCGGATGTGCCCCCATTGCGCAGCGCTTCGCAAAACCGCATGTAGTCGCTCGCGGTGGAAACAAGGCCCCCGCCGCCTGAGGGCGCACTCGGCTTCTGGGCATAGTTGGCAGTTACGGCAGGAACAAGCTTGCCTTCTGGCGAGCGGGTATAACAAGCGGCAAAGCGCGCCAGTTTGTCCTCGGGGACGTAGAACGCGGTATCGACCATGCCGAGCGGCTCGATGATCTTCTGATGCAGGAAGTCTTCGAAAGGAATCCCCGAAATCTTGCCGATCAGGTAACCAATCACATCCGTGGAAACCGAGTAATTCCAGGCAGTCCCGGGCGAAAACTCGAGCGGTAGTTTGGCTAGGGCCTCTATGAATCCGTCCAGGCCGTCCCGCTGGTCGAAAGGCTCGACCTTGCCGCTTCGGTACGCCGCGTCAACATTGGTGCGCGCCTGAAATCCGTAGGTTAAGCCCGATGTGTGCCGTAGCAGGTCGAGAATGCGCATGGGGGCCGCTGTCGGTGTCGTGAGGAAGGCACCCGGAAGGCCTGATCGATACACCGCAAGGCCGCGCCAGGACGGGATGTACTTTTCGACAGGCTCGTCCAGAGCGACGAGCCCCTGTTCGACCAGCATCATGAATGCAACGCTGGTCATCGGCTTGGTCATCGAGTAGATGCGTACGATCGAATCCTCGGCGTACGCCGTCCCTTTCTCAAGTGAGGACTGGCCGAGGATCGATTGGTAAACGAGCTGCCCGTTTCTGGCAATCTGGAGTTGGGTAAACGGGAATTTCCCCGGACTGACGTAGCGTTCCGCGAGGTGGCGCTCAATTCGCGCCAGGCGAGACGAGCTCATGCCAACGGATTCAGGTGAAGCAGTTTTCATAGGAATGTTGCTATCCAGTGGGGATTGATCTGGTGGCTGCCGGCGATTGACTCACGCATGACGCAGGCTCGTTCGCGCCGCCCGGTATTGCGGCTTATATGCGCTGAGCGCCTACACCTCCGTCGATGGGGGAGGGGTGCTCAAGCCTTGCCGGGTGTCGCCCGATCGTCAGCCCGGGAATCATACGAGATGTGCCGGCGCAGCGGTAGTCCTCGCCTGCGGGTCGGGTGAGCGAATTTCGTGTGGCATGCCAGCCCGGGTGCTGCCCGACAGCTGCGCTCAGTCGGCTTGATTGGGGGAGCGACGCGCGAGCTTGCGCTCTGCTCGCACGCGCTTATCGGTCAGGCGTCGTTGGCGCTGCGCCCTCGAAGGCCTTGTGGCGCGACGCGTAACCGGCACCACCGACACGGTGCGTAGGAATTCCTGCAGGCGTAGTCGCGCGGCTTGTCGATTTCGCTCCTGGCTGCGAAATACCTGCGCTTTGATGACGAACACACCATCCTTGGTGATGCGCTGATCGCCGCTGCCAAGAATTCGCTCTTTGAGCCACTGTGGTAATGATGAGGCCATGATGTCAAAACGCAGGTGGATGGCGGACGAGACCTTGTTGACGTTCTGGCCCCCGGCTCCTTGAGCGCGAATCGCGCTGTAGTTGATCTCCTCTTCACCGACGACGATGTCTTGCGAAATTTCCACGGTAGCGACGCCTGCCAGAAGGCCCATTTCAAAGCGATGGCTGACCGAGCGGCAGGTGAGCCGTCCAGTCCAGAAACGAGCCATCATACGGTGATCGCAAGTGGTACGGTTCCGGGGAGCGCACCAATCTAACCATGGCAATGCGTCGCGCGCCGGGCTTGTCACTGCCTGATCTTTGCGGCAACGGGTCTCGAAGAGCTCTCCTCCTCCCGAAATTAATCATTAACAGAGAGTTAATTTCGCCCGATTCTCGCCGATGCGCAGTCTCACCGAGCCCCAACCCACCCGTGGGAGGGCAATCGCCTCTAGGGCGATGTAAAGCGAGCGTAAAGATTTCCTCATCCGTTGCAGATTGGCACGAGTATTAAGACTAATTTAAATGTCCGGGTGTTCCAATCGCCTCTGCTCCTGACCCGGCCGACGGGTCGGGTCTCGCGACTTTTGGTCGCATTGGTGGCGCGTAGTCCAGGCGTGCCGGTCCGGCATCCCAGGGACGAGGTATCGCATGCAGGTCAACCGCAAAGGTGCAGTAGTCGCAATCGCGCTGGTTCTGGCGATCGGGCTCGGTACCTATTGGCGTCTGGCGGGAGCCGATCACAGTGCCACGCCTGCGAGCCGCGCCAGCGTCGCGCAGGACAGTATTGTCCTGACGGACAGGCAGCTGCAAAGCGTGAAGGTTGCAGCGGTTAGCGCGCACGCCTTCATCGAGCGGCGTGAAGCCTATGGCTACATCGATTTCAACCAGGATCGCTCGGTGCAGGTTTCTTCACCCTATGCCGGTCGCATCACCGCAGTTCACGCGGACCTTGGCAAGGATGTCGGCGAGGGCGCGGTGTTGTTCACCATCGAGAGTCCTGATCTCCTGGAAGCAGAGTCGAGCCTGATCACCGCCGCCGGCGTCATGGCGCTGTCTGACAAAACGCTTGAGCGTGCGCGCACGCTCATCAAGGATCAGGGCGTCGCGCAAAAGGAACTCGAGCAGGCGATTTCCGACCAGCAGAGCGCCGAGGCCGCCTACCGGGCCGCGCGCGATGCGGTGCTGGTGTTTGGCAAGACCGACGCTGAGCTTGATCTCATGATCGCGAGTCATCACACAGACTCGACCATGCTGATTCGGGCGCCGTCGCCAGGTCGAGTAACTGCGCGTAACGCCGCGGTTGGCCTCTTGGTGCAGCCGGGCATGACGCCGCCGCCATTCGTGATCAGCGATATTCAATCGGTGTGGCTGATTGCCGCGGTCACGGAGGAGGACCTGCCGCTCATTCGTCTTGGACAGAAAGTCGAAGTGACGCTTGCCGCCTTGCCGGGCCGCTCCTTCGATGCCACGGTCACCAATATTGGCGAATCCGTGGATTCGGCCACGCGACGCATCCTCGTGCGCTCAGAGATCAAGGACCCGCGCCACGAACTGCGCCCGCAGATGTTCGCCAATTTCGTGATCCTGACCGGTCATCCGGTCAGCTCACCGGCCATCCCGGCCGCCGGACTAGTGCGCGAGGGCGACGGCACGATCATCTCCTGGGTAACTACGGACCACAAGCGCTTTGTGCCGCGCCAGGTCCAGGTGGGTATGGTCGAGAACGGCTTTACCCAGATCCTTGCCGGAGTTGCGGCCGGTGAAGAGGTAGCGGTCGAGGGCGCCGTCTATCTAAGCAACGCCCTCGCAATGGCGAACCAATGAGAGCGCACAACACTTCTCGTCGCCAGGATGGGAGACGCTGATGTTGCGCCCTCTGATCCCGTCCCCCATCTCGAAGCATATTCGGTTTCTGCTCGGGCGGGTCGGATTCGCTGGCGCGCGAGCGACCGATTGCCCGGGAAAGATGATTCGCTCGCTTACCCGTCCTGTTTCACTGATGCCGTTGGCGGGCATCCTCGTCGCGAGCGGCTGCGCCGTGGGACCCGATTTCAGGGCACCTGAGCCTCCGGTCGATGAGGGCTATACCCGTGAATCGGTGGCGCCAGCGCCCTCGGCCAATACGACTGCGCAGGTCATCCAAATCGGCGCGGATGTAAGCGCGAACTGGTGGACGGTGTTTGGCTCGGACAAGCTCGACAAGCTGGTGGAACAGGCCCTCATGAGCAATCCATCGATCGATTCGGCCAACGCGGCACTGCGCATCGCCCAGGAGAACACCAACGCACAGCGTGGCAATTACTTCCCGACCGTTGAGGCACAGTACTCCCCGAGCCGCCAGCGCAATCCGGTAGGTACCCTCGCTCCCACGCTCAGTTCGGGAGCACCGGTCTATACCCTGCACACCGCGCAACTGACGATCAGTTACGTCCCGGACGTATTCGGACTCAACCGCCGCCAGGTCGAGTCACTCGAAGCGCAGGAGTCGTCGCAGCGCGCCCAACTGGCGGCGGCACGCGTGTCGCTCGAAACCAATGTCCTTGCGGCCGCATTTCAACGCGCCACGCTCGAAGCCCAGGTGGAGGCCACGCACGCGATGATCGATGCGCAACGCGACAGCCTGAAAATCATCGAGCGACAGCGTACCGTCGGCTACGCCGCAGGGCTTGATGTCGCTGCGCAGGAAGCAGCGTTAGCGCAAATGGAAGCGACTTTGCCCCCGCTGGAGCGGCAGCTCGAGCAAGCGCGTGACCTCTTGGGAGCGCTCGCGGCGAACAATCCGGCCGCCACCCTGCCGACGATCGGTCTTGACGACATCAATCTGCCGCGCGAACTGCCGCTGAGCGTGCCGGCGCGCCTCGTAGTACAGCGGCCGGACGTGCGCAGCGCGCTCGATCAATTGCATGCTGCCACCGCCGAGGTGGGGGTTGCCGATGCGGATCTGCTGCCGCAGTTATCCATCACCGGTGCCTATGGCGGCGTGGCGACTCACGCAGCCGACATGTTCCGCGCTGACAACATTTTCTGGTCGCTGGTCGGTAGCGCCACCCAGACCTTGTTCGACGGAGGCACCTTGCTGGCTCGCCAGCGGGCGGCGCAAGCCGGCGTCGACCAGGCGCTCGCGCTCTACAAGATCACGGTCGTGCAAGCCATGCAGAACGTCGCAGACAGCTTGTATGCGCTCGAGACTGACGATCGCGCGATGCGCGCGAATCTGCGCGCCGAGAATGCCGCTCGTTCCAGTCTTGATTTGACCCGTCGCCAGTTTGAAGCCGGTTACAGCACGGCTCTAAACCTGTTGGCTGCGCAATCGACCTACCAGCAGGCCGTATTGAACCGCGTGCAAGCACGCGGCACATGGCTAGCAGACACTGCGGCGCTGTTTCAGGCGCTCGGTGGCGGCTGGTGGAACGACCCCGGATTGCTAGCGAGCAACAGCAGTCCCTCCAGTCACACTGATCACTAACTCTCAACCTATCCGCAGGCTACCGTGACTCTACGAATTGTTCTTGTCGAAGATGACGCGCAGTTCGGCGCCTACCTGCAAAGGGCTCTGGCAGCCGATTCCCACGAAGTCGGCTGGGAGCGCGAAGCCCAGGCGGGCGAGCGCGCCTTGCGCCAGAATCCACACGACCTGGTGGTGCTGGATCTGCGCCTGCCGGATCGCGCAGGCATTGAGATGCTGGTGCGCTACCGCGCTCGTGGTGGCGCGGCACCGATACTCGCGATCGCCGCCAACAGTACCCCGAGCGACCGCGTCACGGCGCTGGATGCGGGAGCCGACGATTTTCTGTGCAGGCCCTTCGAGAGCGACGAATTATTTGCGCACATTCGGGCCCTCTTGCGGCGACCGACGCGACAGACGGTGGCGCCAATCCACTATCGCGGCATCACGCTGGATCCAGCGCGCCACGAAACCTTCGTCTACGGCGTGCGCGTCGATCTGCCACCACGCCAGTTCGCAGTCCTGCATGCCCTGATGAACCAGCCGGGACACATTGTCACCCACGAGGAGTTAAAGGAGCGTCTCTACGGTCTCGGGGACGAACCCGACAGCAATCCGCTGGCGGTATTCATCCACGAGCTACGCGACAAGCTCGGACGAAATTCCATCACGACTGTACGTGGTATCGGTTATATCCTCTCGGGACACGCCGACTAGCGCGAGCTGACAATAGCGCTACCTCAGGGGTGCTTATCGGCGCGTGTGTCGATTCGTCCGGAGCAGCCGATCTGCTCCGTAGACTTACTCCATAGCGGGAGCTCGGTGCCGGCTCGAAGGGATCCGCATTCGCTTGCGTGGCACCGGAGTCGCGTTCAAGATTGAACGCAGCACCTGGTCCGCCATGACCGATCTTGATCCTCCACTTCGAGCCAGCCAGGCGGTACAGGTGCCTGACAATTCAAGCCAACCTGCATCTGGAGCCAATCATGCCTACCACGAGCACCGACGACAGAATCAAGGCGATCTGGGCCGAGTTCAACGAGGTTCTCAACGCGGCCGATCGCGAGAGCATGGCGATAATCATGGCGATCAAGCTGCAAACCGAGGTGATCAATCTGCGTCTGGCAACGCTTGAGGCGAGCCTCGCGAGAACGCCGAGGGGTGGCGGCGCCTGAACCCACGCCAAGGGCTACCGCGGGCTTGGTCGCTCAATCACGATTCGGGAAGCCTTGATTTCCTTGATGCGGCGATGATCCTGATTTTGCTGGTCGGCGGCGCCTTGCTCAGGCAGATCCTTGACGGCATCGTGTCGTCGACCGCGTTGTAGGCGCTTAGCGCGTGTCCAGGCCGTTAACCGCGCCGCGTCGATGGCCGCAAATCGGCGATTGGCGCCGCCAGATGACGTTTCGTCGCTTGTCATCCTGACCGAGCCTTAAGACACTAGACTCCTGTCATCCAACTTTTCGGGAAAACAACATGTCGTCGGTTACCCTCAAGCAGGTCGGTCGCACCTATCGGCTCGACGCCATCGAAGTACCGGCGCTCATCGACATCAATCTCGAAATCGAGCCGGACCGTTTTACGGTGATCTCGGGACCCTCAGGCAGTGGCAAGACGACGCTTTTGAACCTGATTGGGTGCATCGATCGTCCCAACCGCGGTGAGATCAGTGTGGCCGGCCAGTCGGTGCAGACCCTGTCGGACGACGCCCTGTCGGACTTTCGCGCGCGCAACATTGGCTACATCTTCCAGAATTTCAATCTCCTGCCGGTTCTGACGGCTTTCGAGAATGTCGAATATCCGCTGCTCTTGGCGCGGGTAGCGGCGGGCGAACGCAGGCGCCGCGTGCTCGAATTGCTCGATGCGGTCGGTCTGGCGGACAAGACAAAGAACCTGCCAGGTCAGCTCTCGGGCGGTCAGCGACAGCGCGTCGCGATTGCGCGTGCGCTTGCCACGTCGCCGCAATTGATCCTGGCCGACGAGCCCACTGCGAATCTGGATAGCCATACGGGTTCGGCCATCATCGAGCTGATGCGCAAGATGCAACGCGAGCATCACGTGTCATTCGTTTTTTCCTCGCACGACCCCAAGGTCCTCGCTGAGGCCGACGATGCCGTGCTGATCCAGGACGGCCGGATCGCGGCCACGGAGCGCCGCGGCGCCACAGGGGGTGCTCTATGAAGACATTCTCGCTCGCCTTGCGCAACCTGTTGCGCAACCGGCGCCGCTCGGTGACAACCCTGATGGCAATGGTGGTGGGTGCGATCGCCATTCTGCTTTTTGGTGGCTATATTACGGACATCAAATATGGTTTGCAGACGGGTTACGTGCAGCGCGGCGGTCACCTGCAGATCCAGCACAAGGACTATTTCCTGTTTGGTAGCGGTAACCCCGGCGCCTATGGGATTCGCGATTACAACCGGATCATCGAGGTGCTAAAGCAGGATCCCGAACTCGCGCCGCAGCTTGCGGTGGCGTCGCCGACCCTGCAGATCGGTGGCATCGCCGGCAATTTCGCTGCGGCGGTCTCGCGCACGATCTATGCGACCGGCATCGTGGTCGCTGACCAGAACGAGATGTTCAAATGGAATGAATACCGCTTCCCGTTCAAGCCGCGCCAGGCGGCATTGACCGGCACACCACCTGACTCCGCCGTCATCGGCACCGGGGTCGCCCGCGTGCTGCAGCTGTGTGCTACGCTGCAGGTGCCGGATTGTCCCGACGCCCCTGCGGCCCCTGCCTCCGACCAGGGCACACCCCTGCCTGCGGACGTGGCTGACCTCGCTCAGGGCGCGGCGCCGCCGCACAAGGGCGACGACAATCGGATCGAGATCCTTGCCGCCAATTCCCACGGCGCCCCGAATGTCGCCGCAGTCAAGGTGGTGCGCGCGTCCTATCAGGGCGTCAAGGAGCTTGACGACGTTTTCGTCGCCCTGCACCTGAGCCAGGCGCAGCGCCTGGTTTACGGCGGCGAGACACCGGAGGCGACCGCCATCATTCTCCAGTTGCATCGTACCGAGGACATCCCGGTGGCCCGGGCGCGCGTCGAGCAGCTGCTTGCCACGACTTTCAAGGGCGAGCCGCTAGAGGTCCAGGACTTCACAACCCTCAATCCATTCTATGGCCAGACCATGGCAATGTTCGCGGTCCTGTTTACCTTTATCGCTTCCCTGATCGGCGCCATCGTGCTCTTCACGGTCAGCAACACCATGAGCATGGCAGTGGTCGAGCGCACCTCGGAAATAGGCACGCTGCGCGCCATGGGGCTGCGCCGCTCAGGCATTCGCAGATTGTTCCTGACCGAAGGGTTTTTCCTGGGAGTTCTGGGGGCGGTGCTTGGCATCGTCGCTGCCCTGTTTCTTGCCATGCTCATCAACTCGGCCGGATTCACCTGGACACCGCCCGGACGGGTCGAACCGGTACCGCTGACCGTGCGCGTATGGGGAGAATCGACGATGATCCTCGTGACCGCCGCGGGTCTTGTGATCGTCGCCGCGCTTTCAGCGACCTGGCCGGCGGTGCGCGCCGCCCGGCTCAATATCGTAGATGCACTGCGCCATGTTTGATACCCGTGCAAGTCATCGTATCCGTTTGCTGGCGCGCCACTCGCTCACCGGTCTCGTTGCTGTCGCCGGGCTGGCTTTGGGCACCAGCGCCCTCGCTGCGCCCGATGCGCAGCAGATCCTCGCCGCGAGCGATGCCGTGCGCAATCCCGCAAAGCCGTTTGGCGTAACCGTTAACCTGCTCGAGTATCGTGACGGCAAGCAAACCGATGGCAATACGCTATTCGTGTATTCGAAGGCGGACCCTGCGAGCGGCCAGTTTCGCAGCCTGATCCGTTTTGTTGCGCCCGCGCGCGATACCGACAAGCTGATGCTAAAAAACGGTAACGACCTGTGGTTCTTCGACCCTTCCTCCAAGGCTAGCATCCGCATCTCTCCCCAGCAGCGCCTGCTAGGTCAGGCGTCCAATGGCGACGTGGTGACGGTAAATCTGGCCAAGGATTACAAGGCGAGCCTGCTTGCCGAGGAAGACGTCAAGGATGGGGAGCGCCAGATGCGCCACTGCTACAAACTGGCGCTGGCCTCGGTGAGCACCGATGTGACCTACGACCATATCGAGATGTGGATCGATGAGGCCAGCAGCCGGCCGGTCAAGGCCCTGTTCTATACCGAAAGCAATCGCCTCCTGAAGACCGCCTACTATCGGCATTTCGAATCGGAACTGGGTGTGGAACGTCCGACAGAAACCATCATCATCGACGGCCTTGATCCGAACTGGGTGACCATCATGCGCTACTCGAGCTACGCCTGGCGGGACATTCCCGATTCGTGGATGCAGCGCGACTATCTGCCGCGTTTCAAGCCCGAGTGAGGATGCTTCCCCGTGCATTCATGGGGCTGGTATGTGCCCTTATCGTTGCAAGTGCTTGGGCTCAAAGCGATGATGAGGGCGCGTTGCAGCTGGCCGACAAGGCCCCCGAGCAGGCGACGCAATCGCGCGACTGGCGCGCATTCGTCGAGACTGGCTTCGACGGTGTGCGCCTGCGTGACGGGCAGGGCTCGCAACTGGGCGAACGCGTATCCCTGGACGGCTTCGTCGATGGGCTGATCGCTCCCTCCCTGCGCTACGTCGTTTCCGACCGGCTTGACCTCGAGCAATCGGACCATCCGGATGCACGGGACAACTACAACACCCTGAAAGAGGCTTACCTGAGCTGGCAATTGTCGCCGGAGGCGCTTCTGGACGCGGGGCGCATTAATCTGCGCTATGGCGTGGCACTCGGATACAACCCCACCGATTTTTTTCGGGGCGATGCGATTCGCTCGATTGTTTCCCTCGATCCGAGCAGCCTGCGCGAAAACCGTCAGGGTAGCGTCGTCGTTCAGGGTCAGGCGCTAAGTGACTCGGGCTCGGTATCGGTGCTATTTTCACCAAAGATTAATACCGTCCCGACCACCGCCGAATTCTCGCCCGATTGGGGAGCGACCAATAGTACCGATCGCTGGTTGATCGTTGCCAGTCAAAAGGTCAGTGAACAGTTCTCGCCACAATTGCTCGTGCTCGGCCAAAGTCATGAGTCGGCCCAGTTGGGTGCCAACCTCAGCGGCCTGCTCGGTAACGCGACGACAGGCTACCTCGAATGGACCGGCGGCGAGGGGCCGACGCTGCTCGGCAGTTTCGATCCAGCCTTTGCGCAGGACAGCTTTCACCAGCGCGCCGCTTTCGGCGCGACTTACGCCACGGACTTCAAGCTCTCAGTCACGCTCGAATACGAGCTCAACACGGCAGGCCTTGATGGCGCGCAATTTCACCAGCTCGCGCAAGGCCATCTGTCGCTGCTCGGACCCTTTCTCGAATACTCGACCGTCGAGCAGGATCTGCCGATTACGCGTGCCTGGTTCATGGATCTGAGCTGGAGCGACCTGGCGATCCAGCACCTGGACATCTCGAGCTTTGTGCGCTTTGACCCGGTGACTCACAGTCACCTGACATGGGGCGAGCTGCGCTATCACTGGGACCGGGCGGATCTCGCCTTGCAGGTAAGCTGGTACGGCGGGGCTTCGCATAGCTTGTTCGGTCTTGAGCCCGACGAGCGCACCGTCACGGTCTTGCTAAGATACTTCCTCTGAAGTGGTCGTGAAGCGCCGCTCGCTGGCGCACCGAAATGGAGCCGGTATGCAATTGCACAAACGCGCTCGCGCCTGCGCGCTCATGATGTCCCTTATCACGGCGAGCAGCGTCGTCCTTGCTGCGCCGGACCCGGTCAGCGAGGCGGTCGCGCCGAGCGATGACGCGGGGCCACTGGTACTGCAGTCGGTGTGGATCAATCCGGGGGTTTTCTCGCTGCACTTTAACCAGGGCTACGGCTATCGCCAGGACAACTGGGGCATCGGTGGTCAGCTGAACTTCAATCACGACCTTGCTTTGCTCGGGGGCAGCTTTATCAACAGCAACGATGCCCGCTCGCACGATGTCGGCATACTGTGGCAACCGCTCGAATGGGGGCCGTTCAAGATAGGCGCAGTCGGCGGCGGTTTTGACGGCTATCCGAACATGGAGAATGGTGCCTGGTTTCCTGCTGTCCTGCCCATGGTCAGTACCAGCTACGAGCGCATCGGAGTCAATTTCTCGATCGTGCCCAATTACAAGAATCGCCTCCACGGGGCCTTCGTGATCCAGCTGATCGGACGGGTCTGGTAGCGAATTCGCATTGAGGGATGACCATGAGCAATCAATTGGCTTCTCTAAAGACACTTCTCGAACCCTTGTTTCCCGGATTGATGGGCATCGAGCTTCTCGAAGCGGGGCCCGAACGGGTATCTGCCCGCATGCTGGTCCGCGAAGACCTTTGCACGACCGGTCGCATCCTGCATGGGGGAGCCGCGATGGCATTTGCCGACACGCTTGGCGGAATCGGCGCATATCTCAAGCTCGGGCCAGGCGAGCGAACGACGACCATCGAGTCGTCGACCAAGTTCGTCGGCGCCGCAGCTGCGGGTACGCATGTGACAGGCGAGTGCACGTCCTTACATAGCGGGCGCACGACGACGGTCTGGCAGACCATGATTCGCCTGGAATCAGGTCGTCTGTGCGCGGTGGTCACCCAGACCCAGCTGGTGCTCGCGGCGAAGCCCTGACGACCGTCCGCGGTGAATCGGCAGCCAGGCCGGATTTGCGCAATTCTGCCGCGATGGCAGCCCCCGCCGATCCAAAATACTCGGGCGCGCTATGCCATTACGGCGATCGGGCGCCTGGGAGAAGCGATGGATGCCCTACGACCGGCCGTCTTGGTAGCAAGAGCGATTGATCACATTCGTCTGCACGGCGGCGCACCGGCCGAGTGGGCCCTGCTGCTGGTCTCCAGCGATCCAAGGGCGCTCTCGGGCCGCCCCAAAGAAGTATTTCTCGAGCATAGTTATAGCGCTCGTGATGCCTTCGCGGCAGCACGCGATCTCGCAACGATCGGCTGTCGTGTTTCGCTCGAGGAGCTTGATGTGCGCGGCAGCGGCTTGCAGCTCGAACGCGCCTATCGGGATGCCCCTGCACGCAGCGCATCGCGTGAAACAGGTCGTGCCGCACGGCACGACTAGCCATATTGCCGTGGTTCATCTGAATCCCGCTCGGCGCTTTGGCGTGACGAGTCAGGTGCGCGCTGCCATCCAGAAAGCAGGCTAAGCTCGCGGCATTCTTGGCAGCGCCAGGCCCGCGTGGGCTCATTTACACTAGCTAAAGCTGCCGTGGCGTGGTCCAGCGCCGCGTCGCGCAGCGTTCCCGGCGTTTCTCGTCGACAATTGCGGCTCAGGTGCTAGCCTGCGTGACCATCAAGGACTGACAGCAAACCATGGATATTATTGACTACGAGTACGGCATCAGTGCAATCGATTCGGGTTATGTGCGCCCGCGACTGGATGCGATTCACCTGATCGTCGAGGGCGACCGTGCCGCGATCGTTGATACCGGCACCAATTATTCGGTACCGCGCGTGCTTGAGGTGCTCGCCGCGCGCGGGATTGCGCCATCGGCAGTGGACTATGTGATGCTCACCCACGTCCATCTGGATCATGCCGGGGGCGCTGGATTGCTCATGCGCCATCTACCCAATGCCCGTCTAACGGTTCATCCGCGCGGCGCCCGCCACATGATCGATCCGGCGCGCCTCATGGCGGCGACCATCGAGGTCTATGGTCGTGAACCGGCGCTGGCGATGTATGGCGAACTGGTGCCGATCGACGCCGCACGGGTGATCGAAGTCCCCGACGCAAGCTCCGTCGACCTCGCCGGTCGAGTGTTCGAGTTCTTCGACACGCCCGGGCATGCCCGGCATCACGTGTGCATTCGCGATGCCCGCAGTGGCCATCTTTTCACGGGCGATATGTTTGGCCTGTCCTACCGGGACCTCGATGTCGGGACGCAGCAGTTCGTCTTTCCTGCCACGACTCCAAGCCAGTTCGACCCAGAAGCCTTTCACCGCTCGATCGAGCGACTCCAGACGCTCAAGCCCTCGGCGCTCTATCTGACCCACTACGGACAGGTTCGAAACGTCGGGCACATTGCCCCGGACCTGTTGCGCCTGGTAGATGCGCATGTAACGCTGGCGCAGCAGGCTCGTGGTTTACCGGATCGGGCGAGGCGCGTCGAATTTCTTGAAGCGGCGATTGGCGATCTGGTCGAAACAGAAGCGCGCGAGAAGGGCTGGGCGCTTCAAGGCAGGCAGGCACGCGAGTTTCTCGAGATAGACATTGGCCTGAATGCCCAGGGCCTCTCGGTCTGGCTCGAACAGGCCGCCTGACAGCGCGCTCGCAGCGAGCGCTCGGCAAGAGCTGCATCCTCGCGGGTTTCAAGGGCGCGGGCGAATTTCCCTGGACTTCGCATCGACATTGCGGCGCTCCACAAGGCATCTCTTGGCTAAGCAGCTACAGGGGTGACTTCAGGGGTGCGCGCCGTTCAGGCATCCTCGCCGTGGCGGCCGGCTCCGCCCACGAATCGTTGAACGCCGGCTGCCCCTTCGGACGACGCCAGCGAACGCATGCCCAGCGCAAATTCGTTCGCGAGCGCGCTCTTCTCGTCAAGACTCTCCTGCTCAAGCAGCGAGAGCCGATCGTTGCGCATGCAGGTCTGCGGATGCGCGGCGATGGCCTGCGCGAGCTCGATCGCCGCACTGAGTGCGCTGCCGTCGGGAACCACGCGATTGACCAGCCCCATCGTATAGGCTTCTTCGGCCGTGACGGCGCGGCCAGTCAGGATCAGGTCCATGGCACGCGAGGTGCCGATAAGACGCGGCAGTCGAACGGTGCCACCATCGATTAGCGGCACGCCCCAGCGTCGGCAGAAGACCCCGAGAACCGCGCTCTTTTCAGCCACGCGCAAGTCGCACCAGAGTGCCAGTTCAAGTCCACCCGCGACCGCGTGACCGGATATCGCGGCTATGACGGGTTTGGATAAACGCAGGCGCGAGGGCCCCATCGGCCCGATGGCTGCCATATCCGGATTGAGCGGATTGCGCCTCCCAGATGCGCCGCCGAACGCCTTGAGATCGGCGCCGGCGCAAAAGCTCCCCTCACCGCCCGTGAGGATCGCGACACTGGACTTGTCATCGGCGTCAAACTCGACAAAGGCAGCCGCCAGGGCTATGGCGCTCGGTCCATCGATTGCGTTGCGTGCGGCCGGACGACCGATGGTGATGATCGTTATCGCACCCTCATGGCTGACCGCAATGCTCATGGCTATCTCCCGCCGGCTTTTGCCGGTGGCAGAAAAAGTAGTGTCATCTGCTCGGCGAGCGCGTCGATGGTCAATCCGGCATTGGGCTTGAACCACGTCACCGTGAAATTCATGGCACCAAGAATCATCAGGCGTGCGACTTTAGGCTCGGCGCGCAAAAGCTCGGCGCGAGACAGGTCGCGAATGACCGTCTGCCAAAGCGCGTCGTAGCGATCCTTCATCGCGATGACCTCCTGGCGATGTACTTCGTCGAGCGCCCTCCAGTCATAGAGCATGACCGGAATGAAATCGTTGCCGCTGTCAAGAATGATCGAGAGGTGGTTGCGCACCAGCGCCTTGAATGTGTCGCGCAGCGGCAGCTTTTTCGAGAGCACCTGCTGGGTGCTCTCGAGTCCCTGGCGCAATCCCTCCTCGACGACCGCCAGGAGAATCGCCTGCTTGCTCGGGAAGTGGTAAAACGGGCTGCCTGAGCGCATGCCGACCGCGCTGGCAATGTCGCGAACCGTGGTGCCGTCAAAGCCCTTGTCGCGAAACAGTCGCGCCGCAGCGCGCAGCAGTTCGGCCCGTCGGTTCGCATCCTCCTCCGGGATGATGTTCGCCTGCTCCCCCTGGCGCCTCATCGGTGTGGCGGGCTCAAAAGGGGCACTGCGAAGGCGGGAAGATTCACGCGGCGGCGGGCTCGGATGCTCAATAATTGTCATCCTAGTCTGGCTTGTGTCGCAAAGCAACCGCTTGCTTGCTCAGCTCGCGGTCCGCCCCGCAGGGGGAATTCCCCGATAGCGGGCCCCTGCCAAGACCGGTGATGATGGGCATTCCCGTGTCCATCCTGACCTCCGTGAATTCGCTCCAGCGCTTGTTCTCGCGTGTTCCCCGATTCGCCACTGCAATCTTGATTGCGGCAGGCTGCATCGGTGCCGGTGACGCGCGCGCAGCGGGGGTCAGCCGCGATGAGATTGTGCTGGCTACCATTCAGGACCTGACAGGCCCGGGCGCTGCCAACGGGCACCAGTTGCGCGATGGACTCCTGATGCGGGTGGCAGAAATCAACGCGCTAGGTGGCATCAATGGCCGTCATGTGCGCTTGCTGGTTGAAGACAGCGCGGGCGATCCGCAGCGTGCCGCCCGTGCGGCTGAGCATCTGGCGCGTGAGCTGGGCGCCTTTGCGGTGCTAGGACAGATCGGTGCCGCGCAAAACAGTGCGGCCTTGCCGATCCTGCTTGGCAACTCCGTGATCAGCTTCTTGCCGCTTTCGGCCGCGCGCGATACCTATGAGCCGCCCAGTGTGCTCAAGATGGCCTTCTGGCCGTCCTATGCGGACCAGGTACGCGCCGTGCTGCCGACGCTCATTGAACTCAAGAAGGCTAGCCACCTGTGTGCGATCGGCGATGGCGAAGAAGCCGGCAATGCGGTAGTGCGCGCCGTCGATGCCGTCAGTCGAACCAGCAACGCAACAATGGCCTTCAAAGGACAATTGCGTCGCGGTAGTGGCGATCTGGCGGCGCTGGTGGCGCGCGTGAAGGCGGAGAACTGCGACCTGGTGGTGCTCGGTCTCGGCGTACGCGATTCATTGTCGGTGCTCGCCGAGGCGCGGCGCGTGGCGAGCGAGGCGACGTTTCTGGGGACCAGTGATCTCTATGGGGCCGTCGGACATCCGGTCAGTGGCCGCAGTACCGAGGGCCTGTACGCGGTCAACACGGTGTTGCAACCCTACGCCGACGACGCATCGCGCCTGGTGCGCGACTGGAATCTGGAATACCACGAGCGTTTTGGCGAGGACCCAAGTGTCTATTCGGTTTATGGCTATTGCATCCTCGATCTGTTTGCTCGCGCTGCCGTGCGCACCGGCCCGAACCTGACCGTGGCGAGCCTGAGTGCGGTGCTGGAATCAGCCACTTTCTCGAGGGACATGTTCGGCAGTCCCGAGTATCACATCAGCGCGGGGGATCGACTGGGTGCGCGCCAGGTGCGCCTGTCGCAAGTGATCAACGGTAAATGGGTGGTAGTGACCCCGCTCCTGCCGCTCGGGCCCCCGATCCCTTAAGCAAGCGGCTCGATGCGTACCAGCGCCTGACCGAGGCTGACCTGCGCGCCCGCTTCGGCGAGTACCTCGGTGATGCGCCCGCCGATGCGGGCGGTCAGTGGGTGCTCCATCTTCATTGCCTCCAGTACCAGCAGGACTTCGCCCGACGCAACCGTCTGGCCCATCTTTACCGACACGCTCGCCACGCGGCCGGTCATCGACGCGCTGTGTAGCGGCTCCTCTGACAGCCCTGCATTGTCGCTGCGCGCGGACCAGCTGCAATCCCTGAAATAAAAATCCCGACCCTCGAACTGCAGGTAGATGCCATTTCCCGCCGAAACGACCGTCAGCGCCGCGCTTTGGCCATCCACCTCGACGCGTGCCGCGGGCGGCGCAAGCGCGACCCGGATGCCAGGTGCGTGCGGGCCATCAAGACGCACCAGGTGTTCGCCGTTGCGCGACTCCACCAGCAGTTCGCGTTCTTGCCCAGCGCTTTGCAGTCGCACCGGGCGAGTGCGCAGGCCGCTGCTGGACCAGCCGAACCATGGGTCGTCAATCGGATGGTCATGCGCGTCACTCGCCAAGACTGCGGCCGCAATCGCCCAATGCGCATCGGGGATCAAGCTCGTGCAGGTGGTCAAAAGGCCTTCGTGTTCGGCTAGAAAGGCAGTCGAGGTTTGAGCTTGCTCGAAGGCCCGGGTGCGCAGGATTTCGCAGAGGAAGGCGCGATTGTTCACGATGCCAAGGGCGACCGTCTCATCGAGAGCGGCGGCCAGACCGAGTCTGGCCAATTCGCGGTTAGGTGCGTGCACGACGAGCTTGGCAAGCAGGGAGTCGTACCAGCTGTCTACGACACGGCCGGCGTCGAGCGCATGATCGACTCGTGCGCCCGACGCCGGCTTCCAGGCGAGCAGGGTGCCTGCCATCGGCAGGAACTCGTGCACCGGGTCTTCAGCGCACAGGCGTGCCTCGATGGCATGACCGGACAGAGAAATATCTTCCTGCAGGCGCGGCAGGATGGCGGCCAGGGACTCACCACCGGCCACGCGCAGCTGTAAAGCCACCAGGTCCAATCCGGTGACGAGCTCGGTGACCGCATGCTCGACCTGCAGTCGCGTATTCATTTCCATGAAATAGAACTGCTCCGAACCATCGCCCTCAAGCAGAAATTCGATGGTGCCGGCCCCGCAGTAGTCTACGCAGCGCGCCACCTTCAACGCGGCCTCTGTCAGTCGAGAACGCAGCTGCGCTCCGACGGCCGGCGACGGGCTCTCCTCAATGAGCTTCTGATGACGTCGCTGGATCGAACATTCGCGCTCACCCATGTGCACGAGATGACCGTGGTCATCGGCAAAAATCTGCACTTCGATGTGCCGTGGTGCGACAAGCGCACGCTCAATGAGCAGCCGACCGTCGCCAAAGCTCGCCTGCGCTTCTGCCTCTGCAGAAGCGAGCGCCGCGATGAGATCGGATTCGCGTGTGACAAGGCGCATGCCGCGCCCGCCACCGCCGGCGCGGGCCTTGATCATCAGCGGCAGGCCAAGCGCCAGGGCTGCATCCCGTAATTCGCCTGGGTTCGCGCCTTGGTCATCAAAACCGGGTAGGCAGGCTACGCCTGCCTCGCGCACACGCTGCTTGGCAAGAGCCTTGTCGGCCATCGCTTCGATCGCGATCGCACTTGGACCAACGAAGGTCAAGCCGGCCGCTGCACAGGCTCGGGCGAACTCCGCGTTCTCGGCCAGAAAGCCATAACCGGGATGTATCGCATCAGCCCCTGCGCTGCGCGCGGTAGCGAGGATGCGCTCAATATTCAGGTAGGACTCGCGAGCCTGAGCCGGACCGATCGGCAAAGCGATCGTCGCCGCGCGCACGTGTGGCGCGTCGCGGTCGGCTTCCGAATACACCGCGACCGTGGCTATTCCCAAGCCATGGGCACTTCTTATGATACGCAGTGCAATCTCGCCGCGATTTGCAATCAGAAGCCGACGAATCATCACGCGACTCAATTGAACCAGGCGACCTGGGTGCTGCTGGCGAGCAGCACGCCAGATTCGTGCCACAGGCTGACGCGGTGATCAAAAAAGCCGTGGCGCACGCTATGGGCCCCGATGTCGGCGAGGATCCAGCCGGGTGGCAGGGCAGCAAGCTCCTGCGTGCTTTGGTGGAAGTACACCGACATCGACACGGTGGCGACCGGCGAGGGTGATTTTTGCAGAAGAAAGATGCGCGGTACCGGAGTGTCCGCGAGCGCGGTCAGATTGATGCAGTCAAGCGCACGCGGTTCGGTCTCCGCCACCCAGTAACGGGTATCGAGATGCTGCGTGTCGGCCTTGGCGCCACCCAGAAAAAAAGGAAAGCCGGTTATATATCGAAAGCGATAGCGGCCGAGCCAGCTCACCGTCGGGGCGACCGGCAGGGCACCATCCTGGAAGCGGTCGGGCGGTGGTACTGCGGGCATCGGCCAGGCCAGCGCATCGATGCTCTGGCGCGCCGCGGCGAGCGTGACGAAAATCTCTGCGCACAGCCTCACCGAGCCGTCCTGTTCGACCTGGTCGAGCGTGGCGCGCCAGAATCCGACCGAGCGCCCTTGTTGCGGACAATTCACCTGCAGGCGCACCTTGCCACGGCGCGGCGCATTCATGAATCGGGCGTGGGCTTCGATGGGTGTACCGCGCGCGCCGGGCTCGCTCTGGATTGCCTTGATGCCCGCCGCAAAGATCCAGCCCCCGAACGGCCCCGCCATGTTCCAGTAGACCTCGCTGGTCGCGACTTCATAGACGCCAGGCGCGATCCGGATGAGATCGAGTGCCGCGTCCAGAGATTGCGCCTGGGGATCATTCATGCCTTGGCACCTCGCAGGGGCAGAGTTCCCATGTGCTTACAAATGATCCCGAGCATCACCTCATCGGCCCCGGCACCGATCGAGCCGAGCCGCCCGTCGCGGTACAGGCGCGAAACCGGATTGTCCCAGGTGAAACCCATACCGCCCCAGAACTGCAGACACGCGTCGGGCACGATGCGCATCAGGCGACCGCCCTTGAGTTTGGCCATCGAGGCAAGCTCGGTGACATCCTCGCCGCTCAAATAGCGCTCGAGCGCCAGATAGGTCATACCACGCAGACTCTCGACTTCGGTCTTCAGTTCGGCCAGGCGGAAGTGAACGTACTGGTTGTCGAGGATCGCGTGGCCAAAGGCTTCGCGCTGGCGTGTGTACTCGATGGTCTTGTTGATGCATTGGGTAAGTCCGCCAATCGTATTGGCAGCCGACCAGAGGCGTTCTTCCTGGAACTGCATCATCTGGTAGGTGAATCCCATCCCCTCCTCACCGATACGATTGCGCTGCGGTACGCGCACATCGTCAAAGTGCAGCAGGCCCGTGTCCGACGAGAACATGCCGATCTTGCGGATCTTCGACTCCACTTTGACGCCAGGGGTATTGAGCGGAACGATGATCAAGGACTTATTGCGATGGGCTGCCCCTTCCGAGGTATTGGCAAGCAGGCACATCCAGTCGGCCTGCAGGCTATTGGTGATCCACATCTTGGAACCATTGATGACGTAGTCATCGCCGTCCTTGCGCGCGGTGGTGCGGATGGCGGCGACATCGGATCCTGCGCCGGGCTCGGAAATTCCGACGCAGGCGACATTGTCGCCACTGATGGCCGGTGCCAGAAAGCGCTGCTTCAATTCGTGCGAGCCAAAGCGCGCCAGGGCAGGCGTACACATGTCGGTCTGCACACCGATCGCCATCGGTACCCCGCCGCAGGCAACCTTGCCCAGGGTTTCGGCCATGAGCATCGAGAATGAATAGTCCAGGCCCGACCCACCGTATTCGGCAGGCTTGGTCAGGCCCAAAAGACCCAAGTCACCCATCTTCTTGAACAACTCGTGGGCCGGGAAAATCTCCGCCTTTTCCCACGCGTCCACGTGCGGATTGATCTCCTTGTCGATGAAGCGCTCCAGGGTGCGGCGCACTTCTTCGTGCTCATGAGTCCATTTCATGCTCGTCTCCTCAATAGCCTATTGGGTTCATGGTCGCGCTACGCCGAATTGGACCGGAGCCAGCTGACGCTGCGCAGCCTCGGCGCACAATTGCAGAGTCAGGCCAAGCACGCGACGCGTGTCGCGCGGATCGATGATGCCGTCATCGAGCAACAGACCCGAGGTATAGGTCGCACTGGTCTGGGAATCGAAAGTCTTCTCGATGGCGGCACGCATGCGCTCGATGGACGCGCTGTCGACGGCCTGCTTCTTGCGAACCATGCCGGCCTCCATGACCTGCGCCATGGTGGCGGCGGCCTGCTCAGCCCCCATCACAGCAGTGCGCGCGGTCGGCCAGCTAAAAATGAAGCGCGGATGAAAGCCGCGTCCGCACATGCCATAGTTGCCGGCCCCGAAACTGGCGCCGCACTGTATCGTGATTTGGGGGACGTTGGCGTTCGCCACGGCCTGGATCATCTTTGCGCCGTGTTTTATCATGCCGGCCTCTTCGGCCTGGCGGCCGACGAGGTAACCGGTGGTGTTCTGCAGGTAGATCAGCGGCTGCCGCGTCTGGCAGCAGGCCTGGATGAAGTGCGTTGCCTTGACAGCACCCGCCGGGTCGATCGGCCCGTTGTTGGTGATGATGCCCACCGCGTGGCCATTCAGCCTGGCGTGGCCGCACACCGTGGCGCTCCCTGAGTCGGCTTTGAATTCGAGAAACTCCGAGGCGTCGATCAGCCGCGCGATCACCTCGCGCATGTCGATGGGCTTCTTGGGATCCGCGGGCATTAGACCCAGCAGGTCTTCTGGCGGATAGAGCGGTTCAGGCGCCGGGCCGCCCGATCGGGCAGCGACGCTGTGATCCCAATTCAGGCTGGCTAGCAGTTCGCGCGCCCGACCGATTGCCTGTGCATCGTCGGCAGCCAGATAATCGGCCAGCCCGGTGATGCGCGCATGCATGAGCGCACCGCCCAGCTCCTCCTCGGTAGCGATTTCACCGGTCGCTGCCTTGAGCAGGGGAGGGCCGGCAAGAAAGGCGCGCGCCCGGTCGCGCACCATAATGACGTAGTCGGACAGTCCCGGCATGTAGGCGCCGCCCGCCGTCGATGAACCATGCACGATGGTGATCACCGGCAGACCGGCCGCCGACAGGCGCGCGAGATTGCAGAAGTTCGAGCCGCCATGGATGAAGTGCTCGACGCGATACTTCAGCAGATTGGCTCCCGCCGACTCCACCAGATGAACAAAGGGCAGGCGGTTCTCCAGCGCCAGCTGCTGTGCGCGCTGGAATTTTTCGATGCCCATGGCCTGCAGCGCCCCTGCCTCGATACCCGAATCGGTCGCCACCACCATTGCGCGCACGCCCTTTATCGAAGCGATTGCAGTGATCACGCCCCCTCCGGGGATGGTGCGCTCAGGATCCTCAAGGTCCTGACAATAGCCGGCCATGGTGGACAGCTCCAGCAACGGTGCTGCGGCATCTACCAAGAGGGCGACGCGTTCGCGCGGCAGCAGTTGGCCGCGCTTTCTGAATAGTTCGAGTGAACGCTCCGATGCCGCGCGGGTGCGCGCTTCGAGCGCGCGCCAGGCGCTGATCGCCGCTTCCATATGGCGGCGATTGTGGGAGAATGCATCACCCTGCGGATTGATCAGACAGCGGATCGGCACCATCGGCCTTACTCGTCCTTGGCGCCGGAAAGTACCTCCGGCAGCTTCGCAAGCAGGAAGCCCTCGAAGGCCGCGTTGGCCGCTCCGCTGCCAACCAGGGGCCAGATGCGCTTGGCGTTGGGGGCGGCGCCATCGATACGCACGCACGCGCCCGAAATGAAAGCTGCGGCTGGGGAGAGCAGAAAGACGATCGTGGCAGCGACTTCGGCTTCACGGCCCAGGCGACCGAGCGGCACGTTCTTGTGCAGACTCTTGATCATCGTGCGCATCGGTTCCTGATAGGTGTCCATGCCACTCGAAGCAATCCATCCGGGAGCCACTGCGTTGACCCGCACCGGTGCCCATTCCAGGGCCGCGGTTTCGGTGAGGTTGAGCATCCCGGCGCGCGCCGCGCCCGAATGCCCCATGCCCGGCATGCCCTGCCAGATGTCGGCGATCATATTGACGATCGAGAGATTCGAGTCGCTGGCCCTGTCACACATGTACTGGCGATAACATTCGCGCGCCATCAGAAAGCCGCCCGTCAGATTGGTGCGCACCACAGCGTCCCATCCCTTGGCACTGATGCTGGCAAGCGGCGCCGGGAATTGCCCGCCCGCGTTGTTGACCAGGCCGTCAATCCGTCCATGGACACCGAGGATTTCGCCAACGCAGTCGACGACGCCCTCCTCCTCACGGATGTCGCAGCTGTGACAGCTCACCCGAGGCGCGCTACCACGACCGACTTCGGCAAGCTCGGCCGCTACCGCGTCAAGCTTTTCACTGCGCCGGCCTACTAGCGCCAGATCGGCACCCAATGCATGGAGTTCATGGGCCGTACAGCGGCCGATCCCCGAACCAGCTCCGGTAACGACGATCGTCTTGCCGGCGAACAGGTCGTCGCGAAATATCGAGTGGTAGCTTTGCGCCATGGGAGAAATCCGCGAAAAAACAGAGCTTTGCCGAGGTCGCTAGCCCCGGCACTTGCCCAACCAAGCAATTGCTTGGTAAGTTTGCGCTTGGCTCGCCCGATTCGTCAAATGGCCGGATGCGGCGCGAATGCTGCGGCGCAGCGCCTGTCGCGCCAGGCGCGAGCGAGCACAATGCAAGGCGTCCGGTTTCGGGTGCGAAGGATGCGGCCACTAGGAGAAGCTCATGGCAGAGGCAATCATATTCGATGCACTGCGCACGCCGCGCGGCAAGGGCAAGCGCGATGGCGCCTTGCACGAGGTCAAGCCCGTCAATCTGCTCGCGGGCCTGCTGCGTGAATTGGCGAGGCGACATGATCTCGATACGGCCGAAGTCGAGGACGTCGTAATGGGGTGCGTCACGCCGATCGGCGACCAGGGCTCGTGTATCGCCAAGACCGCTGCGCTCGTCGCCGGATGGGACTGGAAAGTTGCCGGCGTGCAGCTGAACCGTTTTTGCGCCTCCGGTCTCGAGGCCGTCAATCTGGCGGCCCAGAAAGTGCGCTCGGACTGGGAGGACCTGGTTGTTGCCGGTGGCGTGGAATCAATGTCGCGCGTGCCCATGGGATCCGACGGTGGCGCCTGGTCGCTTGACCCGCAGACTAGCCTTGCGACCGATTTCATGCCGCAGGGTATCGGTGCCGATCTGATTGCCACCCTCGACGGTTTTGCGCGCGAGGACGTCGACGGCTATGCTCTGGAATCACAACGACGTGCGACCGCGGCGCGCGCTGCCGGCTGGTTCAAGAATTCGCTGGTGGCCGTCGAGGACGAACTCGGGCAGGCCATCCTTACCGAGGATGAATTCATCAAGCCGCGCACGACGCTCGATGGCCTGGGTGCATTGCGGGCATCATTTGTCGAACCTGGCGCACTCGGATTTGACGCGCTCGCGCTGCGGCGCTATCCAGAGGTCGAGCGTATCAACCATGTTCACACCGCCGGCAATTCCTCGGGCATTGTCGATGGTGCGGCCGCGATTCTCATCGGCAGCGAGGCCAAGGGCCGGGCACTCGGACTGACACCGCGTGCGCGCGTGGTCGCAACCGCACTAAGCGGCGCTGATCCAACCATCATGCTGACGGGGCCCATGCCGGCCGCGCGCAAGGCGCTCGCCAAAGCGGGACTCTCAATTAGTGACATCGACCTGTTCGAAGTCAACGAAGCCTTCGCTGCGGTGCCAATGCGCTTCATGCGTGAGATGAAGGTCGACCACGCACGGGTCAACGTCAACGGCGGATCGATTGCATTGGGTCATCCTCTGGGCGCCACTGGCGCGATGTTGATCGGGACCCTGCTTGATGAACTCGAGCGACGTCAGCTGCGCTACGGCCTGGCCACCCTGTGTGTGGGCGGGGGCATGGGCATCGCCACCATCATCGAGCGCCTGTGAGCGCGTCGTCGCTCGACATTCTCATATCACCTGGCGTATCGGCATGAATCTGATTGAGCTTGACATCGGCGCGGACGGCATCGCACGCCTTGACCTGGCAGAACCGGGCCCGGCCTTCCCCCTCGTTTCGAAGGCCTGGCGTGAGGAGCTTATTGGCGCGGTCGATCGCTTGGTCGCCGCCGGACCCGAATTGCGCGCAGTGCTGATGTCCTGCAGCGAACGCAGCGGCGCGGGCGGCACGCTCGACGAAATCCTCGCGCTCTCGAAGTCCGACGGTGCGGCCCTCTTTGAAGGCGTCCAGGCCGTCAAGCAGGCGCTGCGTCGCGTGGAGACTCTTAATGTACCGGTGGTTGCCTGCCTTGCGAAGGGTGCGATCGATGGCCACTGGGAGATCGCCCTATGCGCCCACTATCGTATTGCGCCGATGGACCATGACGCGCGCTTCGGACTGTCCCAGGCGCGCCGCGGTCTCATGCCGGGCGCCGGCGGTGTGGCGCGCAGCGCGCGACTGCTCGGATTTATCGGTGCTGCGACCAGTCTGAACGACGGTATCTTAGCGAGCGCGAGCGAGGCGCATGGCGCGGGGCTTATCAATCTACTGACTGATGAGGGATCGATCGAGAAGGCGGCACGCGACTGGATCGCGGCCCACCCGAATTCTGCACAACCGTGGGACGCGCCGGGATTTCGCTGGCCTGGCGGGGCGCTGGCCACGCCAGCGGTCGCGCAGGCCGTCGCACTCGCCCCGGCGCGCCTGCGTCAGAAAACCCGAGGACTCTATCCGGCACCCGAGGCCATCCTCAAGGCATTGGTCGAGGGCATGCAGGTCGATATCGACACCGCCCTGCGCATCGAGTCGCGCCAATGGGCGGCGCTGTTATGCAATCCGACGACTGCCAATCTGGTTCGTCTGGCCACGCAACGCAGCGAGCTGATCGAGGGGGTTGGCAGGCGTGACCCGGGCAAGCGCTTTAGCGCGCGGCGCGTGGCTGTCGTTGGCGCGGGGATGATGGGCGCGGGAATCGCCTATGCCAACGCACAATGCGGCATCGCCTGTGCGGTAGTCGACCGCTCCCTTGAGTTGGCCGGGCGGGCACGCGAATTCGCGGAGGGAGTCATCAAGAAACGTCTCGCGCGCAAGACGATCGGAGAACTTGAGGCGCAGATCCTGCTCGCCCACATCGCGCCGACCGCGAGCATCGCGGACCTCGGCGAGGTCGATATTGCCATCGAGGCGGTATTCGAGGACGCGGCGCTCAAACACGAAGTGCTCGGCGAGTTGGCGGGACAGGTCCGGGGTGATGGTGTGATTGCCTCGAATACTTCGACACTGCCGATCACGGACCTCGCGCTCGGCATGGCGCGACCAGAGGATTTCATCGGCCTGCATTTTTTCTCGCCGGTCGAAAAAATGGAACTCGTCGAGATCATCGTTGGCGCCCGGACCAGTGGGGCAACGCGCCAGCGCGCGCTCGACTATGTCGTGCAGCTCGGCAAGGTGCCGATCGTCGTCAACGACTCGCGCGGCTTTTTTACCAGCCGCACCTTCGGCGCCTTCGTGATGGAAGGTGCAGCCATGCTCGGCGAAGGGATTGCGCCGGCCTTGATCGAGCACGCCGCACTGGCTGCCGGGATGCCGACCGGGCCACTGGCGCTGCTCGATGAGACCTCGCTGGCCTTGTCGATCCACGTGCTGCGCGAGGAGCAGAAGGCGCTTGCGCGTCGCGCCGGACAGCGCGAATTGCACCCCGGCGAGCGGGTCGTCGTGCGCATGGTCGAGGAACTCGGTCGTAGGGGCCGTGCAATGGACGGCGGATTCTATGAATACCCCATGGGCGGCGCGAAGTCGCTCTGGGCAGGACTGCGCGAGGCCTTCCCGCCACGCGCTGACCAGCCGGCCTTGCCCGAGCTCGTGGAGCGGCTACTATACAGACCGGCCATCGAGGCCGCGCGCTGCCTTGAGGAGCGCGTGCTGATGAGCGTTGCCGAAGGCAATGTTGGTTCGGTACTGGGCATCGGCTTTCCGGCATGGACCGGGGGAGCGCTGGAGTTCATCAACTCACAAGGACTGGCACACTTTATGGAGCGCGCTGCCTCCCTTGAAGGCAAGCATGGTGCGCGCTACCGTGCGCCGCAATTGATCGCCCAACGCCTGGCTGCGGGTGCCCGTATTCAGTGAGCTGCCGCGCCGTGGCGCGGCTTAGAGAGGGGAGTCAACAATGGAATTCGAGACAATTCTTTACGACAAGGCCGCCGGGATCGCACGTATCACGCTCAACCGCCCGGCGCGCCTGAACGCCCTGTGCGAGCAGATGTTCGAGGAATTTCATGTGGCTCTGGATCACGCAGAACAGGGCGACGACCTGCGCGTGCTGGTAATCACCGGGGCCGGACGCGGTTTTTGTGCTGGCGCCGATCTGACCATGAACATCGGCTCGGACGGCACGGGCGGTCCGATGGACCTCGGTGCGGCGCTCGAGCGCAGCTATAATCCCCTAATTATGCGTTTGCGCGCCTTGCCGGTGCCTGTGATCAGTTCGATCAACGGGGTGGCGGCCGGCGCTGGCGCGAGCCTCGCTCTGGCGGCTGATATATGCATCGCGGCACGTTCAGCGAAATTCGTTCTGGCGTTTGCGCGTATCGGCCTCGTGCCCGATGCGGGACTGACCTACTTTCTGCCACAGCGAATTGGCATGGCGCGCGCACTGGGCTTAAGCCTCCTGGGAGAAGAGGTAGGTGCCTCCGACGCCCAGCAGTGGGGATTGATCTGGCGCTGTGTCGATGACCTGCAACTATCCGACGAAACCGACGCACTGGCCAGACGCCTGTCCGGCGCGGCGACTCACGCGCTCGGCCTTACCAAACATGCCATTTACGCCAGTCAGACCCAGACTCTTGAACAGCAGGTCAACATGGAACGCCACCTGCAGGCCCGCGCCGGACAGTCGCGCGATTTTCGTGAGGGCGTTGCGGCCTTTCTCGCCAAGCGCATCGCGCAGTTCGAGGGGCGCTAGGACCGGCAGGGGCAGCCCATACGCGGGCACGAATTGTCACAAATGCTCACCCAGCGGCCGGCTTGCTCCTGGGGACATGAAACAATCTCGCTCCAAGAGATTAGCCAGCCCGTGCCCGCGGCCACGGTTTAGTATCGCGCAGTCAGACTCGTGCGCCGTCACCTCCTGGAAACCAAATCTGACACCCATCCCGGCCATTGAACGGCCAGCGTCTCCAGCTGTCAGACCACCGATGACTCCCATGGCGCGCCGACCCGGCGTGGCGCGCCTCCCCATTTGCCGACCCTCGTAAAGTCACCATGAATGCATCTGAATCCCGCAGTACCTCGGGCGCCCGCTCGCGCGACCCATCCTCGTTTGTGGCCTTGGCGCGCCATCGTGGCGTGTCGCTTCCCTGGGTGGTTGGCGTGGTGCTGCTGGTCGCCCTGGTGATCGGGGCGTGGTTCTACTTTCACTCGAGTGGCGACGGCAGCGCTAACGGCGCATCAGGCGGCACGAACGCTTCCGGGGCGGCCGGCGCCGGTGGTGGCGCCCCCGGAGCTGGAGGTGGCGGCGCTTCCGGCAAGGGCAAGCGCGGTCCGGGTGGGGCCATGCCGCCGGCGCCGGTGGGCGTGGCAACGGCAAAGCAGTCCGACTTGAAGGTGTATATCGATGGCCTGGGATCGGTAACCCCGCGCGCCACTGTCACCGTGCACACCCAGGTGGCTGGCCAGTTACTGCGCGTGCTGTATCAGGAAGGTCAGATGGTGCATCGGGATCAGTTGCTTGCCGAAATCGATCCGCGACCTTTCCAGGCCGCGCTCGATCAGGCGCAAGGTACGCTGATGCGCGACCAGGCGCTGCTCGACGAGGCGCGTATCGATCTGGTGCGCTACACCACTCTATTTGCCCAGGACTCGGTGGCCAAACAAACGCTGGATACCCAGGTCGCTCTGGTACGCCAATATGAGGGAACCGTTAAGACCGATCAGGGTGCGCTGGATGCGGCGCGCGTGAACCTCACCTATACGCGCATTACGGCACCGGTGGCCGGAAGGGTCGGCCTGCGTCAGGTCGATCCGGGCAACCTCGTGCAGATGAGCGACACCAATGGCATCGTCATCATCACCCAGCTGCAGCCGATCGACGTCGAATACATCATTCCGCAAGACGATATTCCGCGTGTCACGCGTGCCATGCATGGCAAGGAGCCGGTTGCTGTCGATTCGTTTGATCGCGAGAACAAGAACAAGCTCGCCAGCGGTGCGGTCCTGACCATGGACAACCAGATCGATGTCACGACCGGCACGGTCAAGATGAAGGCGAGTTTTCCGAATCAGGATTTGGCGCTTTTCCCGAACCAGTTCGTCAACACCCATATGCTGGTCGAGGTATTGAAGGATGCGACGGTCATTCCAAGCTCGGCCGTGCAGCGCGGCTCGATAGGTACCTTTGTCTTCGCAGTTACGCCTGACAAAACGGTGACCGTGCATCAGATCAAGCTTGGTCCGAGCGACAAGGATTCGGTGGCGGTGGTGTCGGGGGTCAATGTTGGCGACGTCCTCGTAGTCGATGGCGCCGACAAGCTCAAGGAGGGCGCCAAGGTCGAGCCGATCGACCGCGCTGCCGCTGCGAGCGCACCGGCCGGCAAGTCAGGTGCCGAGGGCGGCGGCCACAAGCGGCGCGATGCCAGCGCTATCAAGGCCGAGCCGGGCGCGCCGGGCGCTGCACCCGCTGCAGACCAGAAGGCTGCTGCTACTCCGGGGCAGTGAAGCGCCCATGAATCCGTCACGTCCTTTTATTCTCCGTCCGGTAGCGACATCGCTACTGATGGTGGCCATTCTATTGGCGGGGCTGGTCGCCTACCGGCTTTTGCCGCTCTCCGCGCTGCCCGAAGTCGACTATCCAACCATTCAGGTAGTCACACTTTATCCGGGAGCGAGCCCCGAGGTGATGACGTCCTCGGTGACGGCACCGCTCGAGCGCCAGTTCGGTCAGATGCCGGGCCTGAACCAGATGTCATCCTCGAGCTCCGGTGGCGCCTCGGTGGTCACGCTGCAGTTCTCGCTCAATCTGTCGCTGGATGTCGCCGAACAGGAAGTCCAGGCCGCCATCAATGCCGCCAATAGTCTATTGCCGACCGACTTGCCGCAGCCGCCGATCTATAACAAGGTCAATCCGGCGGACACCCCGATTCTGACGCTCGCGATTACCTCGCCAACGCTACCGCTGCCCAAAATCGAGGATCTGATCGATACGCGCATGGCGCAAAAGATCTCGCAGCTACCAGGCGTTGGCCTCGTGTCGATCAGCGGGGGCCAGCGACCCGCAGTGCGCGTGCAGATTAATCCGGCCGCGCTGGCGGGACTCGGGGTGGGCATCGAAGACGTGCGCACGGCCATCGGCAACGCCAATACCAATCAGGCCAAGGGCAGCTTTGATGGACCCGAACGCGCTTCGACCATCGATGCCAACGACCAGCTGAAGTCGGCGGCGGAGTACGCGGCGACTGTGATCGCCTATCGCAACGGCGCGCCGGTCTACCTGCGCGACATAGCCGATGTCATCGATTCTGCCGAGAACAACCGGCTGGCCGCCTGGACCAATGACAATCCGGCGATCATTCTGAACATTCAGCGTCAGCCGGGCGCCAACGTCATCGAAGTGGTCGATCGCGTCAAGAAGCTCTTGCCGGCGCTCCAGTCTTCGCTACCCGGGGCGCTCAATGTGACGGTGTTGAGCGACCGCACAGTGACCATTCGCGCTTCGGTCAATGACGTCGAATTCGAGATGCTGCTGGCCATCGTGCTGGTGGTGATGGTGATCTTCGTATTCCTGCGCAATGTCGCGGCCACCATTATCCCGAGCATCGTGGTGCCGCTGTCCCTGGTCGGAACCTTCGGCATCATGTATCTCGCAAATTTCTCGATCAATAACCTGACGCTCATGGCGATGACGATTGCCACCGGTTTCGTGGTCGATGACGCGATCGTGATGATCGAGAATATTGCGCGCTATATCGAAGACGGTGAGAAGCCCCTCCAGGCAGCCTTGAAGGGGGCCGAGCAGATCGGATTTACCATCATTTCGCTGACGATCTCGCTGATCGCCGTTCTGATCCCGCTCTTGTTCATGGGCGACGTGGTCGGGCGTCTGTTTCGCGAATTCGCGATTACGCTCGCCGTTGCGATCCTGATTTCGGCCTTCATCTCGCTCACGCTCACGCCCATGATGTGCGCGCGCCTGTTGCATCACACACCCGAGTCGCAGCAAGGCTGGTTCTTTCGCAAGACCGGTAAGTTTTTTGACGACGTCATTGAGCGCTATGGCGTGGCACTGAACTGGGTGCTCGAACACCGCGACGCAACCCTGGTCGTGGCGCTGGGCACGCTGGTGCTGACAGCCCTGTTGTATCTGTTCATTCCCAAGGGCTTTTTTCCGGTCCAGGACACCGGCCTTATTCAGGGCATCACCGAGGCACCGCAATCGATTTCGTTTCCGGCGATGGCCGAGCGCCAACGCCAGATCGCCCAGGTGGTCCTCCAGGATCCTGCGGTCGAGAGTCTGAGCTCCTATATTGGCGTGGACGGGACCAACACGACATTGAATAGCGGGCGCATGCTGATCAACCTGAAGTCGATCGATGAACGCAACATCTCGGCCTCTGACGTGATTCGTCGCCTGCAACCCAAACTCGACAAGCTGGTTGGCATCTCGCTATTCATGCAGCCGGTGCAGGATCTGACCATCGAGGATCGTGTCTCGCGCACCCAGTACCAATTCACGCTTGAGGATTCGGACCCGGACGAGCTCGCCAAGTGGGTTCCGCAGCTGGTCGATAGCCTGCGCGAGTCGTCACAGCTGGCTGACGTGGTAAGCGATCTGCAGAACCGGGGCTTGCAGGCCTACATCGAGATCGATCGCGACACCGCTGCACGCCTTGGCATCACTGCCTCCGCAGTCGATCAGGCGCTCTACGATTCGTTTGGCCAGCGCCTGGTCTCGACCATCTACACCCAGTCGAACCAGTACCGGGTCGTGCTCGAGGCCAAGCCGAATCTGCAGCAGGGCCTTGAATCGCTTACTGGCATCTACGTACAGACGCCGTCAGACGGCCAGGTGCCCCTGTCGTCGATCGCGCGCGTCACCGAGCGACCGGGCTCACTGGTGATCAGCCACCTCGGGCAGTTCCCGGCCGCAACTATCTCGTTTAATCTCGCGCCGCGCGCTTCGCTTGGCGACGCAGTGGATGCGATCCGCGCCGCCGAAAAGAAAATGAAGTTGCCGGCTTCGATACAGACGAGTTTCCAGGGGGCAGCGCTGGCCTTCCAGGCGTCGCTGAGCAACACGCTGCTGCTGATTCTCGCCGCAATCATCACGATGTATATCGTGCTCGGGGTGCTCTACGAGAGCTACATCCATCCGGTCACGATCCTCTCAACCCTGCCCTCGGCGGGGATCGGTGCCTTGCTGGCCTTGATCGTCAGCGGTAATGATTTGGGCATCATTGGCATCATCGGCATCATTCTGCTCATCGGTATCGTAAAGAAGAACGCGATCATGATGATCGACTTCGCAATCGATGCCGAACGTCACCAGGGCAAGAGCGCACGGGATGCTATCTACCAGGCCTGCCTGTTGCGTTTTCGACCGATCCTGATGACGACCATGGCGGCTCTCCTCGGGGCGTTGCCTTTGATGCTCGGTTCCGGCTATGGCGCGGAGCTGCGCCGCCCGCTCGGTGTCGCGATGGTTGGAGGCCTTTTGGTCAGCCAGGTCCTGACGCTATTCACGACGCCTGTCATCTATCTGGCTTTTGACGGCCTGGCCGCGCGCGTCAAGGCGCGCTGGGGCCGTTCGGAGCCCGACGAATCTGAAGACGCAGTACCGGCCGAGCGATGAACCCTTCCCAGCTTTTCATCGAGAGACCGGTAGCGACCACGCTGCTGACGATCGGACTTGTTCTTGCGGGAATCGTCGGATTTCAGCTTCTGCCGGTTTCGCCGCTGCCGCAGGTCGACTTCCCAACCGTCTCGGTGCAGGCGTCTCTGCCGGGAGCAAGTCCCGAGACCATGGCCGCGACCGTGGCAACACCCCTGGAGCGCTCGCTCGGGCGCATCGCGGGGGTGACCGAGATGACCTCGTCGAGCACCCTCAGCTCGACGCGCATCACCCTGCAATTCGATCTGTCGCGGGACATCGATGGCGCGGCGCGCGATGTGCAGGCTGCCATCAATGCCGCCTACGCATTGCTGCCGACCGGACTGCCGTCCAATCCGACCTATCGCAAGGTCAACCCGGCGGATGCGCCGATCATGATTCTGGCGATGACGTCCGACACGCTTACGCAGGGGCAGATGTACGACTCGGCCGATTCGATCCTGGCGCAAAAGCTTTCGCAGGTTGAGGGGGTGGGCCAGGTGACGGTCGGTGGCAGCTCCAAACCGTCGGTGCGCGTCGAGCTCGATCCGAATTCGCTCAACAAATACCGCATCGGACCCGAAACGGTTCGCGGCGTGATAGCGGCGACCAACGCCAATCGGCCCAAGGGCTCGATCGAGCGCGGCGAGATGCACTGGCAAATCTATGCAAACGATCAGGCCGACACGGCGGCCGAATACAAGCCACTGATCATCGGCTACAACAAGGGGGCGCCAGTGCGCCTGGCCGATGTGGCGACGGTGGTCGACTCGGTGTCTGATCTGCGCAATGCCGGCATGTCCAATGCCAAGCCCTCGGTGCTGCTGGTCATCAATCGCTCGCCCGGTGCCAATATCATCGAAACGGTCGATCGGATCTATGCGCTCGTGCCCGCACTGCGCGCATCGATCCCCGGGGCGATCTCGCTGGACGTCGTGATGGATCGAACGCCGACCATCCGGGCGTCGCTGCACGATGTCGAGCGTACGCTCCTGATTTCGATAGCACTCGTGATCCTGGTGGTGTTCCTGTTTTTGCGCAACGGCCGCGCTACCCTGATTCCGAGTGTGGCCGTGCCCGCTTCGCTGATTGGCACCTTCGCGGCGATGTATCTGCTCGGCTACAGCCTCGATAATCTGTCGCTGATGGCAATCACCATCGCGACCGGCTTTGTGGTCGACGACGCGATCGTGGTTCTCGAGAATGTCTCGCGCCACATCGAGCAGGGCATGACGCCGCGTGACGCCGCTTTGCGCGGCGCGCGCGAGGTCTCGTTCACCGTGTTCTCGATGAGCCTCTCGCTGATCGCGGTTTTCATCCCGATTCTGCTCATGGGTGGTTTGGTAGGCCGGCTGTTTCGCGAATTCGCCGTCACCCTGTCGGTGGCCATCCTGGTCTCAATGGTGATCTCGCTGACGACCACACCGATGATGTGTGCACGCCTGCTGCGTGCGCGTTCCCAGAAGAAGGCCCCGTCGCGATTGTTCCTGGCGAGCGAGCGGGTGTTCGACGGGATGCTGGACGGCTACACGCGCTCGCTTGCCTGGGTTCTGCGCCACAGTCCGCTCATGCTGGTGGTGACGCTGGCGACAGTGGTACTGACAGTCTATCTGTACGCCATCGTTCCGAAGGGCTTTTTCCCGCAGCAGGATACCGGGCGGATCATCGGCAATGTCCAGGCGGATCAGGCCATCTCCTATCAGGCGATGGTCGTCAAGCTCACCGAGCTCATGAAGATCGTCAACGCCGATCCTGATGTGGCCAATGTGGTCGGCTATACCGGTGGCGGACAGCGCAACTCGGCGTTCGCCTTCATCACGCTCAAGCCGCTCGGTGAACGCAAGCTGGATTCGGAACGAGTCATCGCCCGGCTGCGTGGCAAACTGTCGCACGTTTCAGGCGCGACTCTGTTTCTGCAATCGGTTCAGGACATTCGGGTCGGGGGGCGGGCCAGCAATGCGCAGTATCAGTTCACGATCCAGGCCGACGACATCGACATTCTGCGTGCCTGGGAACCGAAGATCCGCGCGGCCTTGAATGGTTTGCCGGAACTGGTGGACGTTAACACCGACACCCAGGACAAGGGCCTGCAAACCAGTCTGGTGATCGATCGCGACACGGCGATGCGATTTAATATCTCGCCGGTCCTGATCGACGCGACCCTAAATGATCTCTATGGTCAACGTGAAGTCTCAACGATCTACAAGGCCATCAACCAGTACTACGTGGTCATGGAGGCCGCGCCACCGTTCTGGCAGCGACCTTCGATCCTCTCGCAGACTTACGTCAGCGTGCCCTATGCGACCAATCTGGCGCAGGCGGTCCCGGTCTATGGCGCGACAGCCAGCACCACGACGAGCCTGAACCCGGCCTCCACATTCCAACCCGTCGCGAGCTCGAGTTCGGCGGCCACCAGCGCCAATCCCCAATCGCTGCCCCTGAGCGTGCCGCTGGCCTCGTTTGCCAGCTACAAACCAACCAATACGGCACTGGCGGTCAACCACCAGGGTCAGTTCGTGTCCTCGACCATTTCCTTTAATCTGCCACCGGGCATGTCCCTTGGCACGGCCTCGGCTGCCATCGCCGCGGCCCTCGATCACATCGGCATGCCGTCATCGGTGCATGGTGCGTTTGCCGGAACGGCACAGGCTTTTCAGGCGTCGCTTTCGAACCAGCCGATATTGGTACTGACGGCGCTGTTGACCGTCTATATCGTGCTCGGGATGCTCTATGAGAGTTATGTCCACCCATTGACCATTCTCTCGACCCTGCCGTCTGCGGGCGTCGGGGCGCTGCTGGCGCTCCTGATCACTGGTACCGACTTCAGTCTGATTGCCCTGATCGGGGTGATTCTGCTCATCGGGATCGTGAAGAAAAATGCCATCATGATGATCGACTTCGCCCTTGCCGCGCAGCGTGCCGGCAATACCACGCCGGCCAAGGCAATCTACAAGGCCTGCCTGCTGCGCTTTAGGCCGATCATGATGACCACCATGGCGGCCATGTTTGGCGCTATCCCACTGGCCATCGGTACCGGCAATGGCGCCGAGTTGCGCCAGCCGCTGGGCATCTCGATTGTGGGCGGCCTCTTGGTGAGCCAGCTGCTCACGCTCTACACCACACCGGTGGTATATCTTTATATGGACCGCGCGCGGCTTGCGGTTGCGCGCCTTCTGCAGGCCCATCGCGCGCGTCGTCGCGCCAGCGTTGCGCCTGCCACGAATGCGATTTGAGGGAGTTGTGATGAAACTGAATGTGCGCCAAGCCCTCCTGACCGGCCTTTGTCTGGCTCTGCCGGGCTGTGCGGTGGGACCCGATTACGTGCGACCCGAGACACCGGCGCCGGCCCAGTACAAGGAATTGGGGGACTGGAAGGTCTCGGAGCCGGCCGACGACAAGCCGCGCGGCGCGTGGTGGGAAGTGTTTCATGATGACAAGCTCAACGAACTGATCCAGGCGGCGGACGCGGCCAACCAGACCGTGGTGCAGGCTGAGGCAAGCTACCGCCAGGCAATGGCGCTCGTGGGTGGCGCGCGCGCTGCCTACTTCCCGACGGTTACCGGGAACGCAGCCAGTACCCGCGAACACGTCAACCAGGTCGGTGCGCCGCAGGTCGCGACCGTCGATACGGTTACCCTTGGCGCCACGTGGGAACCCGACCTCTGGGGTGCGGTGCGTCGCAATGTCGAGGAAAACGTCGCCAACGCTGCCTCGTCCTATGCGACGCTGGGTAATACCCGCCTGTCGATCGAATCGACGCTGGCAACGGATTACTTCCAGTTGCGCGGGCTCGATGCGCAAGCGAAGCTGCTCACCGAGACCGTCGACGCCTATCAGAAGGCGCTGCAGCTGACCAAGAATCAATATCAGGTTGGGGTCGCGCAGTTGTCTGACGTGGTTCAGGCCCAGACCCAACTGGTCAGTACACAGGCCCAACTGGTCAATGTCGGCGTGCAGCGCTCGCAGCTCGAACACGCCATCGCCGTGCTGACGGGCAAGGCGCCTTCGGAACTTTCGCTTGCCCCCTTGCCCCTGACGGTTGCGCAGATCGTCCCGCCGACGCCGGTCGGGGTGCCCTCGAGCCTGCTTGAGCGCCGGCCCGATGTGGCCGCAGCTGAGCGCAAGGTGGCAGCGGCCAACGCCCAGATCGGTGTCGCTACGGCCGCCTATTTCCCGCAGCTCACGCTCGCGGCCTCGGGCGGCTATCAGAGCGAAGGCCTGGCGCACTGGATCAGCCTGCCCAATCGCATCTGGTCCATCGGTCCGGCGCTGGCCGAGACAATATTTGACGGTGGCCTGCGTGAGTCACAGGTCTCGTCGGCGCGTGCCGCCTACGACCAGGCGGTCGCCAGCTATCGTCAGACGGTCCTGACCGCCTTCCAGGGTGTTGAAGACGACCTCGCCGCCCTGCAGATCCTCGAGCGCGAGGACGCGCTGCAACTCGAGGCGGTGCGCCTGGCCCAAAAGGCGGTTGATCTGCAGATCAATCGCTACAAGGCCGGTACGATTGCATACACAGACGTCATTACCTCGCAAACAACACTCTTGACCAATCAGGAGACTGAAGTCACTCTATTGAGCCAGAGGGTTACTTACTGCGTGTCGCTGATAGCGGCACTTGGTGGCAACTGGGACGAACAACGCAAGCAAGCGCCGGTCGAGCTCGGAGTCAACGACCGCTAGAACCGATTTTTCCCCCGGGCTGGGCCCGGCGAGTCAGAGCCTGTTAGGTAGATCTGCGGCCCAGTGGTACACCGCGGAGGCATCTGGCACGTTGATTGCATTATCAGGGGTGTCGTTTCCTAGCTCGGAGGCTCGCCATGGACGGTTCAACCCAGGTACCAGCAGGCCCACTCGCTCCCATCTCGGTGGCAGCGTTCAAGCAGGTCTACGCGACGCACAAGGTTGAAAGTGCGCTCGGTGATCTGGCCGACAGTGCCAACGAATCCTTGCGCGCCACTTACGAAAAGATGCTGCGCGCCGGCGGGATGCGCTTTTCGGTGAAACCCTCGACGCTGCCCGAAATGGATGCCCTCTACGAGGACCTGCCCAATTTCAGCGAACCGCTCGACGACATCCGGCGCCAGTTGGCACTGTGCACCGGCACCGAGGATCGACTCGAACTCACTCCTATCCTCCTGCTCGGGGATCCCGGGATCGGCAAGACCCATTTCGCACGACGCCTGTCAAAACTTCTCGGCACCGGCCTTGGTTTTGTTTCGATGAGTTCGCTCACCGCCGGATGGGTACTTTCGGGGGCCTCCTCGCAGTGGAAGAATGCCAAGCCCGGCAAGGTGTTCGAGACGCTCGTCAACGGTGACTACGCCAATCCGGTGATGGTCGTCGATGAGATCGACAAGGCCGGTGGCGACCATCAGTTCGATCCGCTGGGCGCCTTGTATTCACTGCTCGAGCCCGACACGGCGCGCGAATTCATTGACGAGTTTGCGGAGGTTCCGATCGACGCGGCCGATGTCGTATGGATCGCGACCGCGAACTCGGCGCACGCGATTCCCGAGCCGATACTCAATCGCATGAATATCTACGAGATCGCGGCCCCGGATTTTGATGGGGCTTGTCGCATCGCCCAGACCATCTATTCGGAGATTCGCTCTTCGCACGCATGGGGGGAGAATTTCCCGCCGGCACTCGGTGAGGAAGCCCTCCTGCGCCTGGCGCGCCTGGCGCCCCGCGAAATGCGGCGCGTCATGATCAACGCCTTTGGCAATGCGCGTCTGGCTCACCATGACGAGGTGCAGGCTGAGGACATCGAGACCGAACGCAATCCCAAGCGGGCACGCATCGGCTTCTAGGATCGGTACAATCCGATTCACGCGGGACCCGGCCGAGTCGGTCGGAGCCGCATTGAAACCGGGGATGCCATGCACAAGACTGTCTTTGCCCTCTTGCTGGCGGCGCTTGCGACCAGCGCCAGCGCGATCAACGTGCGCGACTACGAGCGTCAGCGCGACTCGGCCGATGTCAAGACCTTCGCCCAGACGCGCAACTATCTGGTGGGCGTGGTGACAGGTTATACCTGGGCCAACAACGCGCTCGCGATCCAGAAGGCCAAGCCGCTTTATTGCGCGTCTGATCCGAATGCGCCGATCGACGTGACCGCGGTGATCGACGATGAAATCACCAAGCCCTACGTGACCAAGGATCTGCCGGTCGAAATGCTGCTGCTAGGCAACCTCATCCGCTCCTATCCTTGCCCGGGTCCGACTAACGGCGGGAATTGATGCTCTTGAGGAGCAGGCTGACGAGAAAGACCTCGACCACAAAGCCGATGATCACCTCGATCCAGAACCAGAAGAACGGACTGTGGAACATCACCCCTCCAGTGGGCCAGCGCCAGCGCAATGTCTGACTACTAAGTGCAAGAATAACTGGAGTTCGGCGAAAACTGAAACGTTTCGTCGCTAAGTGACTATATTCGCATCGGCAGAATTACCATCTGCATGCCGTTCAGGTGCAGCCTGCGCTGCAGGGCGGTCGCGGCCTGGTTATGGAGCAGGCGGGTGATGAAGTTTTCTTCCTCGGTGATCAGTTTGCTGGTGAAGAAAATGGCGTTCGGGTAGTCCTCGCGGACGGTCTCGCAGATCTGACTGACCTCGTCGACAGCATCCGTACCAAAGCCCAGGTACTGAGCCGAGGCAAGTCCGTGGCTGTGGCAGAAATCGACAAAGAACTTCAGTGATGCGTTGGCATCGGTACGCATCATCTCGATCGACTCGTTACCGCCATAAGCGTGGGCGTCGACCGTGCGCGCGTTCACGAACAGGAAATTCCTGAAGTGATCCGGGAACATGCGCTGCACCCACAAAAGCGCATGCAGGCCGCCGCCGCGGCTCGAGCCGACCACGAAGACCGCGGTCGGCAGGTCGGCGCGTGTCTCGGGAAAACTGCTGTGCGTGCCAAAGGCCTGCGCCGAGAATACTGCATCGACGGCGCGGATCTTCTGCTTGGTCCAGCGGTAGTGGTTGCGTATCAGGATGCAAGCGACGACCACGGCGCTGGTAATGGCCATCGTGATCCAGCCGCCCTCATAGAACTTCGCGACCACCGTGACGCACAGGATGCTGACCGTGACGCATAGGCCGACCACCGACAGCAGCAGGCGATGCATCCAGCGCCGATCCCCGCGGTGCGTGCTCCAGTACTTGCACAAGCCCAGCAGGGATAGGCTGAACGTCATGAAGACATTGATCGAATAGAGCACCACCAGGAGATCGACCTGACCGTGGCTCCAGATCAGGATCGCCAGTGCAGCAAGGCCCATGAGCATGATGCCGTTCTGCGTGACAAGGCGGGTCGAGAGATAGCGGAATTTGTGAGGCATCCAGGAATCGGCCGCCATGTTGGCGAGCACGGCTGGCCCGCCGAGAAGTCCGGTATTGGCCGCGACCAGCAACAGGCCGGCCTCGAAGGCGAGCGTGGCCGTTAGCGCGAGCGTCGCCGGGCTGTGCGCAAGGCCTGCCTGGTCAAGGATGCGCTGAAAGACCACGGCGTTCAGCGTGCGTCCCTCTTCGGGTGTCGCACCCCACAACAGATAGAGCACGATAATGCCGCCCGCCGTAAAGGCGAGGCTCGCAGCCATGTAGAGCATGGTCAGCTGACCGGTGCGCACGCGGGGTTCGGCCAGCGACTGTACGTTGTTGGAAACCGCTTCAATGCCGGTATAGGTCCCGCCGCCCAGCGAATAGGCCTTCAGAAAAAGCGCAGCGACAAACACCCAGCCGGTCTGTGCAGCCAGGTGGTGGGTCTCTTCGAGCGTTGCCGGCACGAGCAGTGGCAGGCCGCCCGCGTGTACCGCGACGCCATAGACGATGATGAGAAGGTGGGTCGCGACAAAGCCCAGAAAGATCGGCAAGAGCGCCTTGATCGACTCCTTCGCGCCGCGCAGATTCATGTAGATCAGGGCGAGCGCAACCACGAGCTCGATGGGCAGCTTGTAGGCCTGCCAGGTCAGGGGCGCGAGGCTAAAGAGGGCATCGACGCCGCTGGCGATCGAGATCGCAATGGTCAGGACGTAGTCGACGATCAGTGCCGCGCCCGCGACCAGGCCCGCGTAGGGTCCAATCAGTGAAGTCGCGACCCGGTAGCCGCCGCCCCCGGTCGGGAAGAGCTCGATGATCTGGTTGTAGGCGATCGAGATAATGAAGACCGTGGCCGCAGTGGCTATGGCGAGGTACAGGCCCAGTTGGGTGTGGCTGCCAAGGGCCTTGAATGCTTCCTCGGGCCCGTAAGCCGATGAGGACAGACCGTCCGCACCGAGACCGACCCAGGCGAGAAAGGCAACCAGCGCCAGCGAATGGCGCGTCTCGACTTTCAGGGGATCGAGCGCCCGGCCGAGCAAGAGCTCGCGAAATTGGGTCCTGGTCATTCTCTTGGTCCCGCACAGGCGCATGGGCACTGGCGGCGTCTTTCTAGGTCGAATCAACGGATGCTGCGCTGCAGCACCGGGAGCGAATCATACGCCTTTAGCGGCCAGATTCAACTCCGACCCGAAAGGCTGTCTGCGTGAGGCGGTTTGTCCGGGATCTTCGCGGCAGGCTAAACTGACCGGATCTGCATCTGTCGGTGAAACTCATGGAAAAGGCAATTCTCAGCACGCCGCTTGCCCCCGCAGCGATCGGCCCCTACTCGCAGGCGGTCAAAGTCGGCAACGTCATCTACACCTCGGGTCAGATCGGCCTTGACCCAGCCACGGGCGAACTGGTTGGCAGCGACATCGAGGATCAGGCGCGCCAGGCTTTCACCAATCTGGCTGCGGTCGCCAAGGCCGGCGGGGCGTCGCTGGCCAACGCAGTCAAGCTGACGCTATTTCTGACCGACCTGAACAATTTTTCCAAGGTAAACGCCATCATGGCCTCGGTCATGCCCCAGCCATTTCCGGCGCGCTCGACGGTGGGCGTTGCGAGTCTGCCCAAGGACGCGCAATTCGAGGTCGAAGCCGTCCTCGTCCTGTAAGGGGTGGCTGCGCGCCTACCCAAACGGCGCGCCGCGAAGGCTGTGGCAGCGCCGGCAGCCGAATCCGGCGGCAACGCGGCTCGCCTGCGCCGGCTGGGTCTCACGCGTGACATCGATCTCGTCCTGCACCTGCCGCTGCGCTACGAGGATGAGACGCGCATCGTGCCGATCAGTCAGGCACGCGATGGTCTTACTGTGCAGATCGAAGCGCTTGTCCAGGAGTGCAAGGTCATCTATCGCCCGCGCCGCCAGTTGCTGGTGAGCCTGGCCGACGACAGCGGCGAGCTGAATCTGCGATTTCTTAATTTCTACGGGAGCCAGACCAAGCACTTTGTCCAGGGCGCGCGCATCCGCGCGCGCGGCGAGCTGCGCGGCGGGCTGCTGGGCCCGGAGATGATCCATCCGCGCTACCGAGTGGTCCAGGAAGATACGCCTCTACCGGTGGCACTGACCCCAGTCTATCCGGCGGGAGAGGGCTTAAGCCAAAGCTATCTGCGCGCTGGCATCACGCGCGCCCTTCGCGATGCCGATCTGTCCGATACGCTGCCAACGGCGCTGATCGACAAGCTCGCCTTGGACAGCTTTGCCAGCGCGGTCGCGACGCTCCATGCACCGCCAGTGGGGGTGGCGCAGACCGCTCTATCCGAGCGTACCCACCCGGCCTGGCGGCGCATCAAATTCGATGAGCTTCTCGCCCAGCAACTCTCGCTGCGCCGGGCGCGCCGCGCGCGCCTGGACAAGAATGCACCGATCCTCTCGGCCCGGGGGGAACTGGTCGCCCGCATGATCGGATCGCTACCCTTCGCGCTCACCCAGGCGCAAGAGCGTGTGTGGCGCGAGATCGACTCGGACCTGCGTCAATCGCATCCTATGCAGCGCCTTTTGCAGGGCGATGTTGGCAGTGGCAAGACCGTCGTTGCGGCTCTCGCGGCGCTGCGTGCGCTTGATAACGGCTACCAGGCCGCCCTTATGGCGCCAACCGAGATTCTTGCCGAGCAGCACTTTCGCAAGCTCTCGCATTGGGTCGAGGCATTGGGAGTCAAGGTCGCGTGGCTAACCGGCAGCCTCCGGAAAAAGGACAAGCTGGCGGCCCAGGAGTCGATCGAAAGCGGTAGCGCACAGCTGACCATCGGCACTCATGCCCTGATACAGGATGGGGTCGCGTTCGCGCGGCTGGGACTCGCAATCGTCGATGAGCAGCATCGCTTTGGCGTTGGTCAGCGCCTTGCCTTGCGAGCCAAGGTGGGTTCGGGTCAGCCGCACCAGCTGATGATGTCAGCCACCCCGATTCCGCGCACGCTTGCCATGACCTATTACGCGGACCTGGAGGTCTCGACGATCGATGAGCTGCCGCCCGGTCGCAAGCCCGTGGTTACCCGCGTGTTCGCCGAGAACCGACGTGAGGAGGTGCTAGCGCGCATCGATGAAGCCGTGCGCTCGGGTAGCCAAGCCTATTGGGTCTGTCCCCTGATCGATGAGAGCGAGGCGCTCGATCTTGAGGCGGCCGTCGCGACCTACGCGACTCTGCGCGCGGCGCTGCCAGAAACGCGAATCGGGCTGATTCACGGGCGTCTCCCGCCAGCGGAAAAAGCGGCCGTGATGCAGCAATTTGTCGAGGGCTCGATTCAGCTACTGGTCGCGACCACCGTCATCGAAGTCGGTGTCGATGTTGCCAATGCGTCGCTGATGGTCATCGAGCACGCCGAACGCTTTGGGCTCGCGCAGCTGCACCAGCTGCGCGGCCGGATCGGGCGCGGATCGGCCGAGTCAGTCTGCATCCTGCTCTATCAGGGGCCGCTTGCTGCGCTGGCGCGCGAGCGGCTTGGAATCATGCGCGCGACCAGCGACGGATTCGAGATCGCGCGTCGCGATCTCGAACTGCGGGGACCGGGAGAGTTCCTTGGCGCACGTCAATCAGGCGAAGCCTTGCTGCGTTTTGCTGATCTCGTTGCCGACCAGGACCTGGTGGCTGCAGCCAGCAAAGCAGCCGAGCTTCTTTTGCGCGACTATCCACAATGTGCAGAGCGACACCTCGAGCGCTGGCTCAGTGGTCGTGAAGAATTTCTCAAAACCTGAAGGAAGGCTCAGAAGATGCGATTCGTGCGATTTGGCAAGGACGGTTTCGAGAAACCGGGAGCAATCGATCAAAAGGGCAGGGTGCGCGATCTGTCGAGCCTGGTTGGCGACATCGATGCGAGCGTGTTCGCGCCCGCCGCGGTGAAGCGCCTGGCCGCGACCGACCTGTCACGACTTCCCGAAGTCGCGGCCAATACGCGTCTGGGTGTGCCTCTGGTTGGCATCAGCAAGATCGTCGCCATTGGCTTGAACTACTCGGACCATGCCGCTGAGGCAGGCATGGCGGTGCCGGCCGAGCCCATCATCTTTCTCAAGGCGACAACTTCAATTTCGGGCCCCAATGATGCAGTGATCAAGCCGCCGCACTCCACCAAGCTCGACTGGGAGGTCGAGCTTGGCGTGGTGATCGGCAAGCGGGCAAGCTATGTCGACAAGGAGCGTGCCATGGAATACGTGGCCGGCTACGTGGTGGTCAATGATGTCTCGGAGCGCCAGTTCCAGATCGAGCGCGGTTCGCAATGGGACAAGGGCAAGGGTTGCGATACCTTTGCACCGATTGGTCCGTGGCTCGTGACTGCCGATGACATCGAGGACCCGCAGTCGCTATCGATGTGGCTCGACGTCAATGGCGCGCCGATGCAGCGCGGCAGTACACGCACGATGGTGTTTGATTGTGCGACTCTCGTGTCCTATTGCAGCCAGTTCATGACGCTCTTGCCGGGCGACATTATTTCCACAGGGACCCCTCCGGGCGTTGGCATGGGTCGCAAGCCACCCCGGTTTCTGGTGCCAGGCGATATTGTCACGCTCGGTATCGATGGCCTTGGCAGCCAGACTCAGAAGATCGTGGCCCATCCGATGAGTCGCTGACTTGAAGCGAATCAGGGCCGCACTCCTCAGGGGGGTGCGGCTTTCATGCTGGCTCGTGGCGGCGTTGGTGAGCCAAGCCGTCAGCGCGGAGCAGCTCGTCATCCGTTTTTCCCATGTCGTGTCGCCCGACACGGCCAAGGGGCGCGCGATCGAGCTTTTCAAACAGATCGTGGAAGAGCGCTCGGCCCATCAGGTGAAGGTCGAGATCTACCCAAACAGTTCGCTCTATGGAGACTCCGACGAGCTCGAGGCCCTGCGACTGGGGGCTGTGCAGTTGATTGCGCCAACCCTGGGCAAGCTCGGACCGCTGGGCGTGCGCCAGTTTGAGGTCTTTGATCTGCCCTATCTGTTTGCCGATATGAGCGCGGTACATCGCGTGACCGAGGGCCCGATCGGCGCCCGTTTGTTCGACAAGCTGCGTGCGCGCGGCGTGCGCGGTCTTGCCTACTGGGACGGGGGATTCAAGGTCTTGACCGCCAATCGAGCCCTGCGTGTGCCTGAGGATGCGCGTGGCATGAAGTTCCGCATCCAGGCTTCCAAGGTGATCGATGCACAATTTCGCGCGCTCGGAGCCAATCCGGAGGTGATGCCATTCGCGCAGACCTACGCTGCGCTTGCCAGCGGTGTCGTCGACGGCTGCGAAAACACGCCGGCCAACCTCTACACCCAGCGGATCTTTGAGGTACAGGACTACCTGACGGTCACGCGCCACGGCTACATCGGCTTTGCGGTTCTGGCCAACGACAGGTTCTGGAGCGCGCTGCCACCGGCTACCCGAGCGCTCCTAGAAGGGGCGCTGGCAGAAGCGGGCCGCTATATCGATGCAACGGCCGAACAGGACAACCAGGCGGCGCTCGCCCAGCTGCGCCTGCAGCCGCACCTGAAGGTATTGGAAATCGATGAGGCGACGCGGCTGCGCTGGCGCGCGGCCTTCGCGTCCACCTATCAGAGCGTTGGCGCGCGGATCGGCCCGGCGCTCGTCAGGGAAGCGCAGGCGGCCGCCGATTCGGCAGCAGTGGGGCCGCCCCAAAATGGTGCAAGGGGCGCGGACTGAGGCAGGGGCACGTCCAACGCTTCACAAGCGGGCAAAAAGTGCGTTATAATCGACGACTTAGCTAAACCTTTAACCAACTATTTATCCGATGCCAACCGTCCGCGTCAAAGAAAACGAGCCGTTCGAAGTAGCACTGCGCCGATTCAAGCGCACCATCGAGAAGACCGGCCTGTTGACCGAACTGCGCGCGCGCGAGTTCTACGAGAAGCCCACTGCTGAGCGCAAGCGCAAGCAGGCAGCTGCGATCAAGCGCCATTTCAAGCGCCTGCGCAGCCAGATGCTTCCGAAGAAGCTCTACTGATTCCACGCGGCACTGCCTGCGCCCCCAAAACCCGCCGCGGCAGTGCCGTCGCGGGTTTTGTTGTTTAATTGACCCGAAACTTCCGTACCGGAGTTCATCATGGCCGAGACCTCACCCCTCGCGCAACGTATCACCGAAGACATGAAAGCGGCCATGCGTGCCAAGGATGCGCCGCGCCTGTTGACGATCCGCATGCTTACCGCGGCGATGAAACAGCGCGAAGTCGATGAGCGTATCGTGCTGGCCGACGCTGACGTGCTGGCCATCATTGAAAAGTCGATCAAGCAGCGGCGTGACTCGATCAGCCAGTTCGAAGCGGCTGGTCGCGTTGACCTCGCCGACAAGGAAAAGTCCGAGTTGGCCGTGCTCACCGCCTATTTGCCGCAACAACTCTCGGCCGCCGAGATCGAGGCCGAGATCACCGCCGTAATTGCCGAGACCGGCGCCGCTGGCCCGCAGGCGATCGGCAAGGTGATGGCCTCATTAAAGCCGCGCATCGCCGGCCGCGCCGACATGACCGCTGCCGCCGCGCTGGTCAAGGCGCGCCTGTCCGCCTAGCAAGGCCGGGTGCGGCGATCCCGCGCAGCGTCGCGACGCCGCGCGCAGCGCCGATGTCGTAGAGTGCATCTGTGTGGTGCGGCGCATGGGTTGCCGCGCGTGTCTTGTGGGTGGATTCCTTGATTCCGCAATCGTTTATCCAGGATCTTCTGAATCGCGTCGACATCGTCGATGTGGTGGCGCGCTACGTGCAGTTGAAAAAGGGTGGGGCCAACTTTATGGGCCTGTGTCCCTTCCACAACGAGAAGTCGCCGTCATTTACTGTCAGTCCGACCAAGCAGTTTTTTCACTGCTTTGGCTGCGGCGCCCACGGCACAGCGATCGGATTTCTGATCGAGTATTCCTCGCTGTCTTTTCCCGAGGCAGTGCGCGAACTCGCCCAGTCGGTGGGCATGGCCGTGCCTGAAGACGACAGCGGGGTATCACCGGCTGCTCGTGTCGAGAAGGTGGCCGAAAGCGTGCGTCTGGGCGATGTACTCAGCCAGGCAACGAACTTCTATCGTACCCAGCTGCGCGCGGCACAGCGCGCCATCGACTATCTCAAGGGGCGTGGTCTGACCGGCGAGATCGCGGCGCGTTTTGGTCTTGGCTATGCACCGGCGGGCTGGACCAATCTCGACGCGGTATTTCCGGACTACCAGGCTGAAGAACTCGTCAACTCGGGTCTCTTGATCGATCGCCAGGAGCCGGGACAAGCGCATAAGCGCTACGACCGGTTTCGCGATCGCATCATGTTCCCGATCCGTAACACCAAGGGCCAGGTGATCGGTTTTGGCGGCCGGGTCCTCGACGACGGCGAGCCGAAATATCTGAATTCGCCGGAAACACCCCTGTTCCAGAAAGGACACGAGTTGTATGGCCTCTTCGAGGCGCGCAGCGCCATTCGCGAAGCCGGGTTCGTGATCGTGGTCGAAGGCTATATGGACGTAGTCGCTCTGGCCCAGCTCGGGGTACCCAATGCGGTTGCGACGCTCGGGACCGCCTGCACCGGTACCCATGTGCAGAAACTGACCCGGCAGAGCGACCATGTGGTGTTCAGCTTCGATGGCGACGCGGCCGGTCGGCGCGCTGCCTGGCGTGCCCTCGAGGCGAGCTTGCCCTATGTCAGTGACGACAAGCTCTTCCATTTTCTGTTCCTGCCGAGCGAGCACGATCCCGACAGTTTTATCCGCGCGTTCGGCAAGGATGCCTTCGACGCCGAGATCGCCAAGGCTTTGCCGCTGTCGGCTTTTCTGTTGCGCGAAGTCAGTGCCGAAAAGGATCTGGCGACCGCCGAAGGAAGAGCGCATGCGCTACATAGCGCAAAACCCCTGTTGCAGGCCCTGCCCGCGGGCGCGTTGCGCGGGCAGATCGTGCGCGAAGTGGCCCGTGTCACGCGAAGCAATGTCGAGGAAGTGTTTTCGCTCGCCGGGATTGCGGACTCGGCCCCGGCACGGCGTGAAACCGCTCGAGTGGCGCGCCATGCACCCACGCCCCTTGAGGAGCAGGTGATGCGCCTGCTTCTCGCCCACCCGAGTCTTGTCCATGGGCTTGATCCGGACTTGCACGCGAGCCTGGCCGATCATCCGAACCCGGCCTTGCGGCGATTACTGGGAGTCTGCGATGAAAGCCCCCCAGGAACAGTGCTTGCTGGGATTAGTGAGCGCTTACTGGGCGATCCCGACAGGGAACTCTTCGAGCAGATGATCGGCAAAGTCATGGGAGGGCTTGAGGCCGAGCACGATGTCGCCCTCATTGACCTCACGGCTGCCAGCCTGCGTCTTCTGGAGAGGCGTACCAAGGACGAACTGGACCAGCTGGCACAGATAATGGCTGGCGGCGATGAGAAAGCGCGCTCGCGCTATCGCGACCTGAGCGCGCAGCTGCTGCACCTGCGCGCCCGCCTGAGCGTTCGAGATGATCCGGCCGGGGTCGCAAACACTTGATTTTCTTCAGATAAGACCGATATCTCAGAGACGGGGGTGCTGGATTTTCAGGCCCTACGTGCTATAATTTACGGTTCCCCCACAAAATAGCTATTTTCATCGGGCGTCGCCCAAGCATGGCACGACGCGGCGCGATGCGCACAGTGTTTGTGACGCGGCGTGTGAAGCGTACAAGGCTTGGTATTGCCATCCCAGGCTGGCGATCCGAGGCGCGAAACTGGCAGTGTTACTGAGCAGCACCTGGCGAAACAATTGAGGATCTACTAATCATGCCGCAGTCGTCCACTACGAAAAAGTCCAAAGCCGGTTCCGCCAAGGCGAGCGCGAGTCGCAAGCCGGTAGCGAAGGCCAAGAAGGCGCCCGCAAAAGCGGCCGTGAAGACGGCCAAGCGGGCAGCGCCCGGAAAGCCGGTCGCCAAGAAGACTGCCAAGCCGCTCGCCAAGACCGCCGCCAAAAAGCCTGTCGGGAGCAAGAAGCCGGTCGCCAAGAAGGCCGCTGGCAAGCCCGTCGCAACCAAGTCGGCTGCGGTACACAAAGCTCCGGTCGCGCGCAAAGTCCCCGCCAAGAGCGCCGCTCCGGCGGCCAAGCATGGCCCCGCCGCCAAGAACGCCCCGGCGGCGAAACTGCCTGTCGCCAAAGGCAAGGCGCTCGCGCCGGTCAAGGGCAAAGCTGGCGCCGCCAAGCACGAACCGGTCGATGCCAAGCAGATCGCAGCCGTTGCCGAGGCTGCCAAAAACGTTGCCGCCAAGAACGTCGCTGCCAAGACTGCTGCACCTGCCACACCGAGTTCAGAACGTGCCAAGGCAAAAGAGCGTCGTGCCAAGGAAAAGGCTTTCCTGAAGGACGCGCTGGCCGCGCGCCAGCCGGGTACCGAGGAAGAACTCGAAGCGCGCCGCACCAAACTCAAGAACCTGATCAAGCTTGGCAAGGAGCGCGGCTTTTTGACCTATGCGGAAATCAACGACCATCTACCAGATGATGTCGTTGACGCCGAGGCCATTGAAGGCATCATCAGTACCTTCAACGATATGGGAATCGCGGTCTACGACCAGGCACCGGACGCCGAGACCCTGCTGATCAACGACAATGCCCCGGTCGCATCCAGCGACGATGACGCCGAGGAAGAGGCGGAAGCGGCGCTTTCGACGGTCGATTCGGAGTTCGGTCGCACGACCGACCCGGTGCGCATGTACATGCGCGAGATGGGATCGGTTGAGCTACTCACGCGCGAAGGTGAAATCGAAATCGCCAAGCGCATCGAAGAAGGTCTCAAGCACATGATGCAGGCAATCTCCGCCTGCCCGACGACGATCTCTGAAATTCTCGACATGTCCGAGAAGATCAAGCGCGAAGAGATGCGCATTGACGAGGTGGTCGACGGTCTGATCGATCCGAATGCACCGGCTGAAGTCAAGTTCGCTCCTCCCCCTCCACCGGTGGTCGAGGACGAGGATGCTGACGAGGCCGGCGGCGAGGATGAAGACGGCGAGGACGACGGCGGCGCGGCGGTCAATGCCAAGGCGCTCGAAGAGTTGCGCGTCAATGGTCTGGAAAAGTTTGACCTGGTTGCCTCGCAGTTCGAAAAGATGCGCCGCGCGTTCGAGCGTGAAGGCTATCGCTCGAAGGGATACAACAAGGCCCAGGAATCGATTACTGCCGAGCTCATGAACATTCGCTTTACGGCCAAAATGGTCGAGAAGCTCTGCGACACGCTGCGCAGCCAGGTGGACCAGGTGCGCCAGCTCGAGCGCCAGATTCTCGACATCGTCGTCAACAAGTCGGGCATGCCGCGCAGCCACTTCATCAAGGTGTTCCCGGGCCACGAGACCGATCTCGCCTGGGCGCTCGCCGAAGTCAACGGCAATCATCACTACAGTGCGACGCTCGGCCGCAATCTGCCAGCAGTCCAGGAACTTCAGCAAAAGCTGATCGACCTGCAAACGCGCGTGGTGTTGCCGCTGCGTGACCTGCGCGACATCAACAAGCAGATGGCCACCGGCGAGGCCAAGGCGCGCAAGGCCAAGCGCGAAATGACCGAGGCCAATCTTCGCCTGGTGATTTCGATTGCCAAGAAGTACACCAACCGCGGACTGCAGTTCCTGGACCTGATCCAGGAAGGCAACATCGGTCTGATGAAGGCGGTCGACAAGTTCGAATACCGGCGCGGCTACAAGTTCTCGACCTATGCCACCTGGTGGATCCGCCAGGCCATCACACGCTCAATTGCCGACCAGGCCCGCACCATCCGCATCCCGGTCCATATGATCGAAACCATCAACAAGATGAATCGGATCTCGCGCCAGATTCTGCAGGAAACTGGTCAGGAACCCGATCCGGCGACCCTTGCCCTGAAGATGGAGATGCCCGAGGACAAGATTCGCAAGATCATGAAGATTTCCAAGGAACCGATATCGATGGAGACCCCGATCGGGGACGACGACGATTCGCACCTCGGGGACTTCATCGAAGATCAGGCGACGCTGGCCCCGGCTGATGCGGCGCTCTATGCCTCGCTGCGCGACGTTACCAAGGACGTTCTTGACTCCCTCACGCCGCGCGAAGCCAAGGTGCTGCGCATGCGTTTTGGCATCGAGATGAGCACCGACCATACCCTCGAAGAAGTCGGCAAGCAGTTCGACGTTACGCGCGAGCGCATTCGTCAGATCGAAGCCAAGGCATTGCGCAAGTTGCGCCATCCGAGTCGCTCCGACAAACTGAAGTCCTTCCTCGAAGGCAATTGATGAGCACGCGGTGCGGCAGGCTTCGCCAATAGACGAAGCCCTGCTGCGCCGCGTTGCTGCAGCCAGCCATCACCGCAGCACGGGCCGTTAGCTCAGTCGGTTAGAGCAGGGGACTCATAATCCCTTGGTCGCTGGTTCGAGTCCAGCACGGCCCACCACACCTTCCGGTTACATCCGGTAACAGCGCAGCTGCGCGATTTAGGCCAAAGGGGTGATGCGTCCTGGAGCGACCCCGGTTAGCATGCTGGTTCGAAAGCGCTCTATCTATTCGAAACAGCCGAGTCCCCGCGTGGGCGCGGCGACAACCCTTCGGAGACCGGTAAATGAAAAAACGACTTGCCGCGCTTGCGCTCATTCTTGCTGGCTGTCCCCTGCTCGCACAGGCAGATGATCCGTTTTACGTCGGCGTCGGACTGGGGACGGCACACGTCACCAGTTCTCCAGAGGGAGGATTGGCCAGTCAGTCCGGCAGCGACAACGAGACCTCGGGATCAATATTTGCCGGTTACCAATTTAATCGGTATGTCGCTGCGGAAGTCGCATATGTGAATTCGGGCACTTTTTCGCAGAATCTGCAAATAACTGGCAGCAATCCGTATGGCTACAACGCGAGTGACAAGCTCGAGACTTGGTCGCTTGCCGCTGTTGGCAGCTGGCCGGTCGCAAGTCAACTCGCGCTGACCGGCAAACTTGGAATCGCCGAGACCCGCCTCAAGCAAAGTCTTCAGTACACTTCCTTCTTCGGACCCTCATACGTCACCAACAACACTGGTACCAAGTCTGGCGCGATAGTCGGCATCGGCTTGCTGTACTCACCCGTGCCGCATATCGGCGTGGGACTGAACTGGGACTACTACGGCACGATCAGCGACCAGTCGCCCGCGAGCCTCAAAGAGGATGTCTTGACCGTCTCGCTGCGCTACAGCTTCTAAGCTTGCGCTTGCCGGTCGCGGCGTCGGCCGCGACCGTTAGAATTGGGCGTCTGACCGCCCTCTGGCCCCGCCAGGCCGCGCTTCTGGGCGCACCACGTCCGGCGCCAGTTACCGCTATCCCCGATCCTGATGGTGGCAGATCCCGCTAGGCCATTGGCTGACCATAGACCACGCGATCGACGTCCCCTTGGGGCGTGTCAAACACTCCAAGTGAAAGCCAGCGCCTAAACGGGTGATCTCGGCCTTGCCTCGCGGAGCGCCGCGGGTGCAGTGCGCAGGTGGCGAGGCGCCCGGCAACGGGGCGCTATCCGGTAGATCACACCTTTCTGCCGGAGTGTCGCCTTTGGCAGTGAGTTTAATACGTGCGATTTATCACCTTGGGGGGGCCGCGCAGCCAGCGTTCAATAGCGCCGCACGCGCTTCAGACCTTGGCGCCAGCGGCCAACGGGGACGTCCTGCGGACTCGAACGCGCTGCGTGCTGGCGCGCCGCCTTTGCGCGGTGAATCATGGTGCGTGGCCGCCAGCTCGGTCGGCAGTCGCGTGAATGACCAACTGTCATTGCAAATGCGCCTGTGCAGCGTGTCTCCCGTTCATCCGTTAAGATGATGGTTGATTCAATGCTGGCGCGCTAAGCTGCGGTTCGATTTGTTCCTGCCGTTCCCACGAGAAAACCATGCGCGTGCTTTTGATCGAGGATCATCCGCTTTTCGCGCGGGCCTTGTGTGACGAGATCGCGCGACTCGCGCCCAATGCGAGTATCACGCAGGCGGTGTGCGCCGAAGACGCCGTAATCGCCCTGCGTGAGCCGGCGTTCGATCTGGTCCTGGTCGACCTTACTATCCCCGGTGCGCGCGGCCTGTCGCTGTTTCGCGAAATTCGCGCACGTTGCGATGCGCGCGTGGCCATCATCTCGGCCAATGACAATCCCGAAGTGGTGCAGACGGCCTATGCCGAACGGGCCGTCGGTTTCATCTCAAAAGCGTCGGATGTCGAGACCTTCAGCCAGGCTCTCTACCTGATCGTCTCGGGCGCGTCTTACTTTCCACCCTATGTGTATTCGCGCGTAGGCGCCAATGTGAAGAAAGTGCAGTTGACTGAGCGTGAGCTGACGGTCATCCGCCTGATCGCAGAAGGCAAACAGAACAAGGAAATCGCACGCGAACTGGACCTGGGTGTGCCGACCATCAAGAGCCATATCAAACACATTTACGCCAAACTCGGAGTGCGCACGCGGGTCGCTGCCACCCACAAGGCCGAGCAGATTGGCATCCTCGTCAATTGAACTCGGACCCGGCCCCTGCCAAGCCGGCGCGGGTAGCGCCCGCGCCGACTCGTGATCCCAACGAATTCCGCTGGGGCATCCCGCAGCTTCACGAACAGATCATCAGTTCGTTCTGTCACGATCTGCGTCAGCCGCTCAATGCAGCCTTGCTGCGGCTAGCCGCCTTAAAGCTCGCGCACTCCAGTGGTGAAGATCGGGCGCTGCTCGAAGAGCTGCACCTGAATATGCGCGAGATCGCCAATATGAGCGAGTCGGTGTTTGACGCGATCCGCCTCTCGCATGACGCTATCGAACCCAGTCCGGTGGCGATCGCGCTCGACGAATTGCTGGGCCGAGTACGCTCTGATTTCGAATCTCTGGCGCAGCAGCGCGGATTGCGCCTGACGGTGCGGCGCTGCGGATTTATCGTGGTGACCGATACGGCGCTGGTGACGCGCATCGTCGCTAACCTGGTTCAGAATGCTCTGCGTTATACGCGCGCCGGTGGCGTGCTCGTCGCGGCGCGGCATCGGCGTGGCCAGCTCGTCATCGAAGTCTGGGACAGCGGTCCAGGTATCGCCCCAGAAGAAATCGAGACGATTTTTCAGCCCTACGTGCGCGGTCGTGACCAGAGCCTTGAGCAGTCCATGCGGGGCAACTGCGGCGTAGGACTGTGGAATGGCCGCGAGTTCGCGCGCATCCTGCAGGGCACACTAGAGGTCAATTCACGCCTTGGCCGAGGCAGCGTGTTCCGCCTGACGCTACCGATTGAGGTCGAGACCGTGGCGAGCGTGCATCAGCGCGCTCGTGCTGAACGCTGGGTCGATTCGGCACGGGTGGCCCTGGTGGTTTCGGATAATAGTCAGATGCTGGGTCTGCAGCGACTGGTTCTCTCAAGCGGGCGCACGCACATGTCGTTCAAGGATCCGCTTGCCCTGTTGACCTACCTGAACGACCCGATCAATCGTCCGGCCCTGATCATCATCGACCTGCAAAAGGGGCGCATCGAGACCAATTTTCTGGCTAAACTGGTCCTTGCCCGCCATCCTGAACTGCGCATTGCCGTATTGTTCGAGGATCTCGAGGGGGCCGAGGCGACGGCGCTGCGCGCAGCCGGGGTTAACGTAGTGGCGCCGCCGCTCACTCTTGCGACTCTCAATGACCTGATGCTTGCGCCAGGCGATGGCGGCCAAGCGTCCCCGGCCGCGTGATTGGCAAAAGCAGCTCCCCCGAGCCGCTAGTAGCACCCCAGAGGTGATAATACTTTCATAATAATTGGCAGGGCACTCTGACTTTGCCGGGTCGCTGCCGTGTGCGGCGGCCGCAGATTCGGCCGGCGACCCAGCATTTTCGGTCCCGATCGAGCGTGTTTCCCCCTAGTTGGGGAAGGTTTTTGCGTTTGCCCAATCTGCTCAGTTTCGAACCCCCATGCCCGATACTATGGGATGGACATCACTCTGTGCGGCACGCCATGAAGGTCTTGATTGTCGACGACGCGAAATCGAACGTGATGTTGATTTCGGCCATCATCCAGCGTGCCGGCCACCAGGTGGTCACCGCGGCGACGGGTGAGGAAGCGGTCGAGCAATTTCGCGATCGGTCGCCCGACCTAGTGCTGATGGACGTGAACCTGCCTGGCATTGACGGTTACGAGGCTACCCGTCAGATCCGCGCGATCGGCGGTGAGGGCTGGATTCCCGTTATTTTTTTGAGCGGCTCGGACCAGTCGGTCGACATCGTGCGCGGTATCGAGGCAGGGGGTGACGACTATCTCACCAAGCCGATCGACGCGATGATCCTGACGGCGAAATTTCGCGCCATGCAGCGCATTGCCGAGATGCGCCAGCAGCTCATCTCGGTTTCCAATCAGCTGCGCTCAAGCAATGAAGAACTCGACCGGCTGGCAAGTCTTGATGGCCTGACCGGCATCCCCAACCGGCGCCTGTTCGATACGCGCCTGATGGCCAATCTTGTCCAGCACGCCAAAGACGGCTCTCCGCTGGCCTTGATTCTCGGCGATGTCGACTATTTCAAGCTCTATAACGATTCGCTCGGACATCAGTGGGGTGACGATTGCCTGCGCAAGGTGGCCGAAGCCATCAGCGGTGCCTTGTGGGACGAGCGGCATCTCGCGGCCCGCTACGGGGGCGAAGAATTCGTGGTGCTGCTGCCCGATACGACGGTCGACCACGCTGTCGCCATCGCCGAGGAGATTCGCGCCGCGCTTGAGGGACTCAAGCTAGGCCATCCCAAGTCGGCGGTCAGTCCCTACGTGACGCTCAGCCTTGGCGTCGCCGGGCTTGCCCGTGGTGAACCCACGCCGGTGGCCGATGTTTTTCTCGGTCGCGCCGATAAGGCGCTCTATCGCGCCAAGGAAGGCGGCCGTAATCGCGTGACGACCTAGTCCGCGCGAGCCGCGGCCATCGAAGCCTTGAGGATATCGATTGCCTCGCCAAACAGCTCGTCGCTGATGGTCAGCGGATAGAGAAAGCGAATCACATTGGCGCCTGTCCCGCAGGTCAGAAGGATCAGGCCGCGTGCCATCGCCTCGGTTTGCACGCGCTTGGCAAATGCCGCGTCGGGCTCGTCACTGCCCGGCTTGTTCAATTCCATCGCGATCATGCTGCCCTGGCCGCGTACGTCGCTGATCCCCGCAAAGCTGGCGCGCAATCCGTCGAGCGCCGTGCGCAGGCGATTGCCCAGCGTCTCGGAGCGCTCGAGCAGTTTTTCCTCCTGCATGACGTCGATGACAGCGAGCGCTGCCGCAAGGCCAATCGGACTGCCCGCGTAGGTGCCGCCCAGACCGCCGGGAGCGGCGGCGTCCATCACCTCTGCGCGCCCGATCACGGCCGATAGCGGGAAGCCGCCGGCCAGACTCTTGGCACTCGTGATCAGGTCGGGAATGACGCCGGAGTGCTCGATGGCGAACCACTTGCCGGTACGGCCAAAGCCGCTTTGCACCTCGTCGGCGATCAAGAGGATGCCGTGCTCATCGCACAGCGCGCGCAGCGCCTGTAGAAATTGCGCCGGGGCGATATGAAATCCGCCTTCGCCCTGCACCGGCTCAATGATGATCGCCGCCACGCGCTTGGGATCGATGTCGGCCTTGAACAGCATGTGCAGGCCCTTGATCGCTTCCTTGACGCTCACGCCGTTGGCCGGGAAGGGTGCGTGCAGCACTTCGGCCGGCAAGGGTCCGAAGTTCAGCTTGTAGGGGGCGACCTTGCCGGTCAGCGCCATGCCCATCATGGTGCGTCCGTGGAAGGCACCCGAGAAGGCAATCACGCCGCTGCGACCGGTCGCAGCCCGCGCAATCTTGACGGCGTTCTCCACGGCCTCGGCACCGGTCGAAACAAACATCGTCTTCTTGGCGAATTTGCCAGGCGCGAGCGCGTTGAGCTTTTCGGCGAGCGCTACATAGCTCTCGTAGGGCACAACCTGATAGCAGGTATGGGTGAAGGCTTCGAGCTGCGTAGCCACTGCGCGCAGCACCTTGGGGTGGCGATGGCCGGTGTTGAGTACACCGATGCCTCCGGCGAAATCGATAAAGCGCCGGCCTTCGACATCCCACAGGAGGGAGTTCTCGGCGCGCGCCGCGTAAAACGAAGCGAGGATGCCAACGCCGCGCGGCGTAGCTGCGCTCTTACGGGCCTCAAGGCTGGTGTTCGATCCGAAAGTAAGGGGTGCGTTCATTGAGTTTCCTTCGCCGGCGGTGCGCACAGCAGGGTCTTAGAGAACCAATTCTAGCCAAGCCGTGGCCGTGATCCTAGGTCCACGTTTGGCAATTTGATGGGAGCCATTGTGCGCCGCGCATCGGGCGTTTTCAAAGCTTGCGGGAAGTGGCCCCATGTCCCGCGCAGCAAATGGATATGTTCGGCGTCGTTATTTCTCAGTAGAGTCCAGACACCCCGCAAGGATTGATCGGACGCAACGAACCACCATGAATCAGGAAGCGGTTTCCATATTGATGTGCAGACCCGGCGCTGCGCCGACCGAGACCTTCGAGCCTGCTGCCGAGCGCATCGTGCATGGACCGGTCGTGCAGCGGATCTGGATTGACTACACCGATCCGAGTGGACAATTCTGCGTTGGCCGCTGGGAGTGCGACTCGGGCGCATGGCGCGTTATCTACACCGAGCACGAGTACTGCCGCATGTATGCGGGGCGCATCCGAATAACCGATGAAGCGGGTCAGGCGCGCGAGGTCGTCAAAGGTGACTCGTTTGTGGTGCCGGCCGGATTTCGCGGCGTCTGGGAAGTCCTCGAGCCGGCCGGCAAGGAATTTACCATCTATGAGTCGCACTCTTGAGTAGCAGCGACTATCCCTTCGCATCGCACGCGGGCTTCTTGCGGGCTCCCGGCGAAGCCCCCGGAGCGCGCTTTGGCGTGGCGGGAATTGCATACGACGGCGCGACGACCAATCGACCCGGCGCGCGCTTTGGTCCGGCGGCGATTCGCCGTGCCAGTCACATGCTGTGCGACGCCGTCCATCCGCTGTGGGACATCGCACCAGGCACTGCGCTGGTGGATTTTGGCGATCTCGATCTGCCAACTACGAGCCTCGCGTCGCTGCGGGTAGCGCTCGAGACAGCCGCGCCACGGCTCATCGGAGCACATCACATGTGCTGGCTCGGCGGTGACCACTCGGTGACCCTGTCGCTGCTGCGCGCCTATCGCCAGGTTTACGGACAGGCGCTGGCGCTGGTGCATTTCGATGCGCACTGCGACACCTGGGAGGATCATTTTGGCGAACCGTCCGGACATGGCACCTGGGTGCGCGAGGCGTACGCAGAAGAGCTGATCGTGCCACAGGCGTGCATCCAGATCGGTATCCGTTCGCCGGCCGCGCGCGCGGATCGCGAATTCGTGCGCCAGCAGGGCGGTGCGGTCCACGAGGCGCGCGCCTTGCGCGGCGCCGAAAGCGCGGCGCAGTTGCATCCGATCATCGAGGACGTGCGCGAGCGTGTTCGCAAGGCGGGCAGTCCACCGCTTTACCTGACGCTTGACATCGATTGCCTCGACCCGGCGTTCGCACCCGGCACGGGCACCCCGGAAGTGGCGGGCTTGTCGAGCGCACAACTGGCCACGCTCATCGAGGGCCTCGTCGATTTACCCTTTGTCGGCATGGATTGCGTCGAAGTGGCGCCAGCTTATGACCACGCTGAATTGACCAGTCTGGCTGCCGCTCAGATGGTCTGGACCTATCTATGCGCCCGTCTGGCCCATGCCGATAGCGCGGAGCTGCCATGAGCTTTCAAACTTCTTCTGCGGCCGCGCGCGAAGCCCTACGCATCGCCGGCAACTGCTACTACGACAGCACCATCGCCAGGCCCAGTGCGCGCGCGCCGCTGACGGGCGACACAACGGCCGACGTGGTCGTGATCGGGGCGGGATTTGCAGGCTTGTGGTCTGCACTGGAGTTGGCGCGCCGCGGTCGCAAGGTCGTCGTTCTCGAAGCCGGGCGGATGGCGGGGGCGGCATCCGGGCGCAACGGTGGCCAGGTACTGCCGGGGTTTAGCTGTGGTCTGGAGGTCATCACCGCGCAGCTCGGCGCGCCTGCCGCGCGACGCGCCTGGGATCTCTCGATCGAAGGCATGGAGATGGTCCGTGATCGCGCCCAGGCGGCGGGCACCGATTGCGACTTCACCCCGGGCTGGATGCTTTTGGCCGCGCGCGCCCACCACATCAAGGATCTGAAGGCCTGGCATGAGCAGATGAGCACCACGCTCGCCTACGGGTCCCATGTGCGCTTTGTCGCCGGAAGCGAGCTTGCGACCTACACCGCAAGTAAGGCCTACCACGCAGCCATCGTCGATGACTTCGCTGCACACTTGAATCCGCTCAAGTTCGCCCTGGCGCTGGCAGCTGACTGCCTGGCGGCCGGAGTGGAGATTTTCGAGAACAGTGCGGCGACAGCAATCGAAAGTGGCAGCCCCAACCTGGTGCGTGTCGGCCCTGTCACGGTGCGCGCAACCCACGTCATTGTCGCTGCCAATGTCTTCATTGATAGCCTCGTTCAGCCGGTGGCCGGTCACGTCATGCCGGTTGGCAACACCATCATCGCCACCGAAGCGCTGGCACCGGAGCTGGTTGAGAGCCTGCTGTACCGGCGCTACGCCTGCTGCGATACCAATTTTCTGCTGGACTATTACAAGATCACGCCGGATAGAAGAATGCTATGGGGCGGAGGCTCAACCTATATGCGCCACGACAGCGAGAATCGGGTTGCCAGCCTGCGTGCCAAAATGGTCAGGATGTATCCGCAGTTGGCTCAGGCCCGAGTCGAATTCACCTGGGGCGGTCTGATCGACGTGACCATGTCACGTGCTCCCGACTTTGGCATGCTCGCCCAAAACGTCGTCTACCTGCAGGGTTTTAGCGGTCACGGTGTGAACGTCACCGCGATTGCCGGGCGGCTCGCTGCCGAGGCGCTGTGTGGACAGAGTGAGCGATTTGCGCTGCTCGCTGCGATTGCCCACCGCAATTTTCCTGGCGGCCCCTACCTGCGCCGCCTTGGGCTGTCACTGGGGACCTGGTACTACCGCGCCCGGGATGCTCTCACGCGCTAGTAGCGCCCCATCCAGAGCGCCGCTGATGACTGCGGCCAGGCGCTCCGCCCAGAGGGCCACGTTGGCCGTGGCAACGTAGGCAAAGCCGGCTACCAGTCCTGGTCGCCGATTCGCATCGGTCAGGAAATAATCCGACAGCGCACGTACCGTGATTTGCTCACGGGCGGCCGCGGCGACGATTGCGTGGTCGTCGCTGCCTGGGGGCAGATAGATCACCAGGTTCATGCCGGCGTTGCTGTGCGAGAGCTGTACGCGACCAGGCAGGTGCTTGTCGAGAGTCGCGCGCAACAGGGCGCGGCGTTCGCCGTAAATGACGCGCATGCGACGGATGTTGGCCTCGAAATGACCCTCGTCGATGAATTCGGCGAGCGCGGCTTGCATGGCCAGCTGGCCCGGCCGAAACAGGTCATACAGACCGATGCGAAAGCGTGCGATCAGGTCATCGGGTACCACGACATAGGCGAGCCGGACACCTTGGTACATGACCTTGGAAAAAGTGCCCAGATAGAGCACCCGCTGTCCCACATCCATGCCCTGCAGGGAGGGAAGCGGCCGCCCTTCATAGCGGAACTCGCTGTCATAGTCGTCCTCGAGCACCCACGCCTGTCGTTCGGCCGCAAAATCGAGCAATTTTCGGCGTCGCTCGAGACTCATGACCGCGCCGCTGGGATACTGATTCGAGGGTGTTGCATAGATGATGCGCGGACGCGTCTGCCAGTCCAGCAGCGTGGGCGCGATGCCATTGCCGTCAACGGCGATCGGCCGCACCGACAGTCCCGCCGATTCCATGGCGCGCTGCGCGCCCCAGTAGCACGGGTCTTCAAGCCAGACTTCGTCGCCATGATCGGCCAATAAGCGCGCGCACAGGTCCAAGGATTGCTGGGTGCTGGAAGTAATGAGCACCTGTTCGGGCGTCACGTTTACCGAGCGCGACACCTGCACGTAGCGCGCGATGGCATTACGCAGCGGCAAATAGCCGCCGGGTTCGCCACAATCGAGCAGGTCCGGGCGGGCGCTGCTGAGATATTTCTTGGTTAGCTGATTGAGGTGTTTGAAGGGCAGGGTCTCGTAGTCGAGCGGACCGGGTGCAAAGGGCTGAACCTCGAGTTCTGCATAACCGGAGACGGCGGTCAAACGGGTGCCGCGTCTGGAAAGCGCGCGTGGCTCGCGCGCTGGCGCCGCCACTTGCTGCTTGGGTGCGCGAACCGAAGTACGTGGCGCGCGAACCCGCACATGCTCGGGCAGATTGGCGCACACATAGGTGCCACTGCCAATGCGCGCCTCGACATAGCCCTCGGCGAGCAACTGGTCGATCGCCGAGACCACCGTATTGCGTGACATGTTCAAGTCACGCGCCAAGTCTCGTGAGGACGGCAAACGCGCTCCCGCGGGCAGCACCGCCCCGACGATGGCGTCGCGGATTGCCTCAAAGATGCGTCGGCGCAAAGGCAGATCGCCGTTTTGCGTCAGCTCGATCAACAGCAGCTCGGACAGGGAAAGCGCACGCATGATTTCTAGTGATGACGGCCAGACGGTCTGTTTTCTCCCCTCCCGCGGCCTGCTGTGCGCTGGCGCAAACACAACAGTGGACTCATGCCAGTTTCTTCAAATGGCACTTTGTAAGCCGGAGCGACTGTTTTACCTTATGACAATTCTGATTCACCCACGCTTATAGGTCAAAAATCGTGCTAGTTGGCGTCCCAAAAGAAATAAAAAACCATGAGTATCGCGTCGGCCTGACCCCGGAGGGGGCCGCCGAACTGGTGCGCCGCGGGCACCATGTGCTGGTGCAGCAACACGCCGGCAGCGCCATCGGCTTTGCCGATGAACAGTATCGCGCCGCAGGAGCCAGTCTGGCCGCTGATGCCACTGAGGTGTTCGCCAAGGCTGACATGATCGTCAAGGTCAAGGAGCCGCAGCCCATCGAGTGTCAGATGCTGCGTTCAGGTCAGGTCCTGTTTACCTATCTGCACCTCGCGCCGGATCCCGAGCAGACCCGTCTATTGCTCGCCTCGGACGCCATCGCGATCGCCTATGAGACGGTTACCGACGAGCGCGGCGGACTGCCGCTCCTTGCCCCCATGAGCGAGGTCGCGGGGAGAATGGCGGTTCAGGCTGGAGCCCACGCGCTCGAGAAGGCCCAGGGTGGGCTCGGGGTGCTCCTGGCCGGTGTGCCGGGCGTCGCACAGGGCAATGTGATCGTGCTGGGCGGCGGCGTGGTCGGCATCAACGCCGCGCGCATTGCGCTTGGCATGGGCGCACGCGTGACCCTGTTCGATATCTCGCTGCCGCGTCTAAAAGAGATCGATGCGAGCTTCGGTCCGGCGCTGGCGACACGCTATTCGACGCAGGCCAGCATTGCCGCGGCGCTCCCCGAGGCTGACCTTGTCATCGGTGCCGTGCTCGTACCCGGCGCTGCGGCGCCCAAGCTTGTCACGCGCGCCATGCTAAAGCAGATGCGTGCGGGCGCCGTGGTCGTGGATGTGGCGATCGATCAGGGTGGCTGTTTTGAAACCAGCCATGCGACGACCCACGAAGAACCGACTTACGTGGTCGACGGGGTGGTGCACTACTGCGTTGCCAACATGCCCGGCGGCGTGGCGCGGACGTCCACGCTCGCCCTGACGAATGCCACTTTGCCGTTCGTGCTTGCGCTGGCCGATAAGGGCTATCGGAGCGCACTTTCGGACAACCCGCACCTGCGTCGCGGCCTGAATGTGCATCGCGGCAAAATAACCTACGAGGCCGTCGCGCAGGCCCTTGGCTACCCCTATCATGGTGAGTTCTGAGAGAAACCGCGCCGCGCGTACACGCGGCTGAGCGCCCGCTATGACAACCTCCAAATCCCGCCCGATTGTCGGCATCCCGGCCGACTTCCGATTGCTCGACCAGCATCCCTTCCACTGCATCGGTCACAAGTATGTGCGCGCGGTGACCGCAGGCGCTGACGCCCTGGCGCTTTTGATCCCGGCGCTGGGGGTGGACTCGGATCCCGAGGAAATCCTCGCCGCGGTCGACGGCATACTTTTTACCGGTTCGCCATCCAATGTCGAGCCGATTCACTATGGCGCGACTCTCTCGGCCGAGCATCTGGCCGACAAGCGCGATCCGATGCGCGACGCGACCACTCTGCCGCTGATTCGTGCGGCGATCGCCGCTGGCGTGCCGATCATCGGAATCTGTCGCGGTTTTCAGGAGATCAATGTCGCCTGCGGCGGTAGCCTGCACCAGGAGGTTCACAAGGTCGCCGGCATGGCCGACCATCGCGATCCGGACGGCATCCCGCTTGACCAAGCGTATGGCCCGGCGCACCCGATTGCGTTGACGCCAGGCGGACTATTGGCCCGGCTCGCCGGATCGACGGTCGCACAGGTCAATTCGCTGCACGGTCAGGGGGTCGATCGCCTCGGCGCCGGTCTGGTGGTTGAGGCGCGCGCCCCCGACGGTCTGATCGAGGCATATACGGTTGACCACGCACCGGGCTTCACGCTCGCCCTGCAATGGCATCCGGAGTGGAAGTTTGAAGACAACGCGTTCTCCAAGGCGATTTTCGCCGAGTTCGGACGCGCGTGTCGGCAAAGGCAGAGTGCGCGCACTGGGCGCACTGTGTACCCCGCGGGTACGACATCTGATTCGCGCTCGGGGAAAATTCTGGAACAAACATGATTCATCCCGATAATTTCAGCTTCACCGATATGGCGCAGTGGCTCGATGACAAGCGCGTAACCGAAATCGAATGTCTGGTACCGGACTTGACAGGCGTGCCACGCGGCAAGATCCTGCCGCGCGATAAATTTGGCGAAGACAAGGGCATGCGTCTGCCGCAGGCGGTGATGGCCCAGACGGTCACCGGCAATTACCCCGATTCCTCCGACGTCAGCGACATCCTGACCGACTACGACCCGGATATGCTGCTGCGTCCGGATTCCTCGACGGCGTGCCTCGTACCCTGGACGCAGGACGATCCGACAGCGCAGGTGATCCACGACTGTTTCTTTTTTGACGGCTCGCCGGTCGACTTCGCACCGCGCTCGGTGCTGCGACGGGTGATGGGCCTCTATGAAGGGCTCGGGCTTGCCGCCGTAGTGGCGCCCGAGCTCGAGTTTTACCTGACCGCGCGCAACACCGATCCGGACATTCCGCTACACCCGCCGGTCGGGCGCAGCGGGCGTTCGGAGACAAGCCGCCAGGCCTACAGCATCGATGCGGTCAATGAGTTCGACCCGCTATTCGAGGATCTGTACGACTATTGCGATCTGCAGGGGCTGGAAGTGGACACCCTGATTCACGAGGTCGGTGCCGGGCAGATGGAAATCAACTTCCTGCACGGCGATCCCCTCAAGCTCGCCGACCGCGTCTTCTACTTCAAGCGCACCGTGCGCGAGGCCGCATTGCGTCACAACATGTATGCGACCTTCATGGCAAAGCCCATGGCCAACGAACCCGGCTCTGCGATGCACGTGCACCAGAGCGTGATCGATACCAAGACCAAGCTGAACGTGTTCACCAAGCCGGATGGCACGGCCAGCGACGCCTTTCGCCACTACATCGGCGGCCTGCAGAAGTATCTGCCTGCGGCCACCATATTCTTTGCACCGTATGTGAATTCCTACCGTCGTATCGTCAAGCATGGCGCGGCGCCGATCAATATCCAGTGGGGTCACGACAACCGCACGGTTGGCATCCGCATCCCCGATTCGGAGCCGGCAGCGCGGCGCGTCGAGAACCGCGTGATTGGCGTCGACGCCAATCCCTACGTGGCGATCGCGGCCACGCTCGCCTGCGGATACCTAGGTCTTGTCAACAAGATCGAGCCGCTTCCTGAGTTTCGCGGCAGCGCCTACAACACCGATTTTCAGTTGCCGCGTGGCCTGCACGAAGCGCTCACCGAGATGCGCGACGCACCGGAGCTGCACGAGGTGCTGGGCAAGCGCTTTGTGACCCTCTACGCAGCGGTCAAGGAAGAGGAATACGCCGAATTCATGAAGGTCATCAGCCCGTGGGAACGCGAGCACCTCTTGCTGCACGTCTGAGCGACCAGAAGACAGGACACCTATGAACGCACCATTGCGCTATGCGCTCTCAGAGGCCCAGACCCTGGCCATCCAGGCCAAGGACGCGGCCCATTATCTGCATCCGTTCACCGACTTTCAGGCACTTGCGCAGATCGGCTCTCGCGTGATCGTGCGCGGCGAGGGCATCTACATTTACGACTCGCGCGGCAATCGTATCCTCGACGGCATGTCGGGGCTGTGGAACGTCAACGTCGGGTATGGACGGCGCGAGCTGGCAGATGCCGCTCACAAGCAAATGCTCGAACTGCCTTTCTACAACAGCTTTTTTCAGACTGCCAATGTTCCGGCGGTCGAGTTGGCGGCGACGATCGCAGCACTCGCACCTGCGCATATGCAGCATATCTTTTATGCGAACTCGGGCTCCGAGGCCAACGACACGATCGTGCGCATGGTCCGGCGCTACTGGGACCTGCAGGGACAGCCGCAACGACAAGTCATCATCGGGCGCCACAATGGCTACCATGGCAGCACCATGGCGGGCGCGTCGTTGGGCGGAATGTGGGGCATGCACGCCCAGGGCGGTCTGCCGATCCCGGGAATCGTTCACATCGAGCAGCCCTACCACTACGGTCTCGGCGCGGACATGCCCGCCGAGGAGTTTGGCATTGTCGCTGCCGGCTGGCTCGAAACGAAGATCCTCGAAGTCGGTGCTGACAAAGTCGCCGCTTTCATCGGCGAGCCCGTGCAGGGCGCCGGCGGCGTCATCATTCCGCCGACCACCTATTGGGGCGAGATCCAACGCATCTGCGACAAGTATGGAATTCTCTTGATCTCCGACGAAGTGATCTGCGGCTTCGGGCGCCTGGGCAGCTGGTTTGGGTGCCAGCACTACGGCACGCGTCCTGACCTGATTGCCTTTGCCAAGGGTGTCACCTCGGGATACATCCCGCTGGGAGGTGTCATCGTCGGTGATCGGGTTGCCGCGACCTTGATCGAAAAGGGTGGCGAGTTCAACCACGGCTATACCTATTCGGGCCATCCGGTGGCGTGTGCCGTGGCGCTCGAAAATATTCGCATTCTGCGCGAGGAGAAACTGGTTGATAATCTCGCGCAGACGCTCGCGCCTCACCTGGCGCGGCGTTTTGGCGAGCTGGCCGAACACCCGCTGGTTGCGCTTACCGAGACTCTGGGCCTGGTTGCCGGACTGGTACTGGCCAAAGACAAGCGGAGCCGCACTCCGTTTGACGAGAGTCTGGAAGTCGGCATGATCTGCCGGCGCCACTGTTTCGAAAATGGAGTCGTGATGCGCGCCGTCGGTGACCGCATGATCATCGCCCCGCCCTTCATCATTACCGTAGAGCAGATCGACCAGATGGTCGCGCTGATTCGTCACTGCCTTGACCTGACGCTCGCCGAACTCAAGAGCAAGGGACACGTGTGACAGGCAATACCCGTGCGCTCGCTGCGTGACGCGATGTGCACCAACGAAGTAGTGTGCTTGGGACTTACCGGGGAAAAGTATGAGAGACATTGACTGGCACGAACGTGCGGCGTCGGCGGTTCTGGACGGCCGTGCACTGATAGGCGGCAAGCGCGTGGCCGCCGCCTCTGGTGAGACCTTCGAGAAACTGTCACCGCTGAACGGCCGTGCCTTGGTGCAGACTGCACGGGGCGCTGCCGCGGATATCGATGCCGCAGTGCGCTCGGCGCGCGCCGCTTTCGAGTCGGGAGCATGGCGTGACCAGCCACCGGCCTCGCGCAAGAAGGTGTTGCAGCGATTTGCCGAGCAACTCATGTCGCACCGCGAGGAACTGGCGCTGCTCGAGACGCTCGACATGGGTAAGCCGATTCGCTTTAGCATGTCCGTCGATGTGCCATCAGCGGCCCAGTGCATCAGCTGGTATGCCGAGGCAGTCGACAAGATCTACGACGAGATCGCCCCGACGGGACCCCAGGCGCTGGCGCTGATTACGCGTGAGCCGATGGGCGTGATCGGCGCGATCGTGCCGTGGAATTATCCGATGATCATGGCGGCCTGGAAGCTCGGACCGGCGCTCGCCGCCGGCAACAGCGTGGTACTAAAGCCCTCCGAGAAGTCGCCGCTGACTGCCATGCGCATGGCTGAACTGGCTCTTGAGGCTGGCCTGCCTGAGGGTGTGTTCAATGTCGTTCCGGGGTTCGGACACGAGGCCGGGGAGGCGCTTGCCTTGCATCCGGATGTCGACGCGGTGGGATTTACCGGCTCGACCCGTGTCGGGCGCAAGATGCTCGAGTATTCGGGGCGCTCGAACCTTAAGCGGGTCTACAACGAACTGGGCGGCAAATCGGCCTTCCTGGTGTTCAAGGATTTCACCGATCTCGATCGCGCCGCAAGCACCGCGGCCAGTTCGATCTTCTTTAACCAGGGCGAGTCCTGCAACGCGCCAACGCGCCTTTTGGTCGAGGATTCAATCGCCGATGAATTCGTCGCGCGCGTGACTGCGCTGGTGGGCAAGTATCAGCCGGCCGATCCCTTGAATACCAAGACCGTCATGGGGGCTCTGGTCGACGAAGGGCAGATGAAGACGGTGCTCGGTTACATCGATGCCGGCAACAGCGAAGGTGCGCGCTGTGTCACCGGCGGCACGCGCATGCTCGAGCAGACCGGCGGCTATTTTGTCGCGCCGACGGTTTTTGACGGCGTCAACAACGGCATGAAGATTGCTCGCGAAGAGATATTCGGACCGGTGCTGTCGGTGCTGCGCTTTTCCGACGAAGCGCAGGCCGTTGCCATCGCCAATGACTCAAGCTATGGCCTGCAGGCAAGCGTGTGGAGCAGCAACCTCGATCGGGCGCATCGGGTTGCGCGGGCCTTGCGCGCAGGCACGGTGCACGTGAACCAGTATGACGAGGACGATATTACGGTGCCCTTTGGCGGCTACAAGCAAAGTGGCAATGGGCGCGACAAGTCGCTGCACGCATTCGACAAGTACACGGAGCTCAAGACGACCTGGATCCGCATCGGTTAAGGGCAATTCGCGCGTATCCGACATTTCGCCGTCGCTGCCGCCCGAAATCCTGGGTGGGCAGTGCCGGGCGTGACTCTTGCTAGAGGGGAGCAGGGGAATTGGATGGCGCGGCGAGGCCTTCACGGCTCGCGGCAAAGCATTGATTGCAATCGTTAAAGGCCAATAGAAACCACAGGGGGATTGTTCATGTCAGATCAGGGGATCAACTGCAAGCTGGCCAGATCGGTACTGGCTGTCTCGATAGTGATGGCCTTCGCTGCGCTGCCAGGGGTGGCAGCCGCGCAGACCGCCGGCGCGACTGATGAGGCGCCGGCCAATCCGCCAGGCGTCACAGCGCTCGAGAGGACCGTCGTAACGGGCACCAACATCAAGCGCGTCTCGACCGAGACGCCAAGCCCCATTCAGGTGATTTCGGCCGACGATCTCAAGCGCTCCGGTTACACGAGCGTGGCCGACGTGCTGCACGATCTGACCGCCAACAACATGGGCTCACTGACCCAGGCCAATCCGGCGGCCTTTGCCGCCGGTGGCAGCGGGGTGTCGTTGCGCGGGCTGACTGTGGGCGGCACGCTGGTACTGATCGACGGGCACCGCATGTCCCCGTATCCGATGCCCGACGATGGCGAGCGCAATTTCGTCGATCTGTCCTCGATTCCATTTGACGCCATCGACCATATCGAAGTCCTCAAAGATGGCGCTTCCTCGGTCTACGGCTCGGATGCAATTGCCGGCGTAGTCAACGTTATCCTGAAGAAATCCTTCGTAGGCGATACGGTCAGCGTGGAGACCGGGATTTCGGCAAAAGGCGATGGCTCGACTCAGCACGCTTCGGCAACGCACGGCTGGGGCGATCTGGAGAAAGACGGTTACAACGCCTACATCGGAGTTGAATACCGCCACCAGGACGCGATCCTGCTCGACGACCGGCCCTACCTGACCAACACCAACTGGACCTCCTACGGTCATGGTGGCGTCAACCTGACGCAGGGTGTGAACGATTCAACCGTCTACGAAGGCCTGCCGGGCAGTATCTACGGCTACCTGGTCCCGGTGGCCAACCCGGTGAACTACAACATCCTGGCGACCGGCACCCCGAATGTGGTCGACACCTACGGCGCGTGTAACGCCACGATGCTCTTGGCCAACCAGTGCGGCTTTGTCAACAAGAGCTACACGATCCAGCCGCAGACGCAAAACATCGATGTGATCGGGCGCTTCACCAAGAGCCTTGAGGACGACTGGCAGATGAACCTGCAGGCCTCACTGTTCAACAGCCAGGCCGTACAGGCAGGTGTCTACAATGCCACCGCGCCGCTCGGGTTTTTTGGCATCACGAGCCTGAAGTTCGGGCCCAATACCAATCCGCCGGTTCCCTATAACGCCAGCAACTTCCCGTATGTCATCACCGTTCCGGCCAACTACCCCGGCAACACGACCGGCATCCCGGCCGCGCTGATCTACAATTTTCCCGACATCGGCGCGCAGCAGCAAAAAACCGATACCAACTCCTACCGGTTCGTCGGAGAGTTGACCGGTACCTATCACGATTGGGACATTTCGGCGTCCGCCGGCGTTACGCGGGTCACGACCGACCTGCAAAACATCGGCTACATCAGCATCTCGGGCCTGCAGGCGGCGCTCAACAATCTGACCTATATCGTTGGTGGCCACAATTCGCAGGCCGTCATGAACCAGATCGCCCCGACGGCCTCGTCGACCTCAACCAGCGATCTTGATTTCATTACGCTTACTGCCAGTCACGAACTCATGCAGCTGTCCGGCGGTCCGTTGTCGTTTAGCGCCGGATTTGACTTCACCCATCGCGCGCTCGATGAACAGTTCCCGGGCTCGTTTGCCAGTGGTGACCAGGCCAGTCCGATCTACTCATTCGCGGTTGGCGACCAGAACACCACGTCGCTGTACGGCGAATTCAGCGCGCCGATCCTAAAGGATCTCGAAGTCGACGTGTCGGCACGCTACGATGCCTACAGCGAATTCAACAACGTTGCGCCCAAGCTTGGTTTCAAATGGGATCCGATTCCCGAATTTGCCCTGCGCGGTACCTACAGCCAGGGCTTTCGCGCGCCCAATGTTGCTGAGAGCGGCAATGCCGGCTCAACGTCCGGCGTGCTCGCGGCGGCAACCAATCCTGCCACTGGCAACTTGATTTTCGTGCCGAACATCCAGCTGTCCAACCCCAATCTGAAGCCCGAGAAATCCGATTCCTATACCTTTGGATTCATCCTGGAGCCCAACAAGCTTATCAACGCGTCGGTTGACTACTACAACATCACCATCAAGGACCAAATCATTTCGGTCGGCCAGCTTGGCGAGAGCCAGTACCTGTATCCGCAGGAACTGGGCGTGAAGTTCTATCCCAACCTGGTCAATATCGCCTACGACACCTATCCGTTCATCAATGCCAGTCAGACCAAGACCAGCGGCTTTGACGTCGATCTGCGCGGCAAAATCCCGATGCAGGATTATGGGCGGATCACCGTGAACTTCGACTTCACGCGCATGCTCACCTATAACCTGACGCTGCCGCAACTGGGTACCTTCGAGCTCGCCGGAACCCACGGACCCAGTTTCATTTCGGGCGATACCGGCACCCCGCAGAATCGCGCAAGCCTGCAGACGACCTGGAGCCGTGGCCCGCTCGAGGTATCGGCAGAAGTCAACTATGTCGACCACTACACGCTGACTGACACCAGTTACGGAATTCCAGATTGCGCGACCGCACTGGTGGATCTGTTCAATGGCAATCCCCCGCCCAAGCAGCTGTGCACGGTGCCCTCGTTCACCAGCGTGAACCTGACTGCGCATTACGACATCACCAAGCAGTGGCGCGTGCACGCCGGGATCGTGAATCTGTTTAACCGGCAGGCTCCGTTTGATCTGCAGACCTTCGGGTCGGCGGGCAATGGAGCGGGCGTGGGTGGGGCGCCTTACAACCCGGCGCTGGCGCAAGACGGTGCGGTAGGACGCTTCTACAATATCGGCGCCAGTTACACTTTCTAGAACTGCCGCGGGCGTGGCGGCCGGCACGCCCGCAGCCTGAATTGGGGGCACAAACTTGGCCGCCGTTGCGCTCGCGGCACGTAGCGACATGGGCTAGAATCGTTGCAGCCAGACCGATCCCGAGTCTGAGTAACAAGTTTGGCAAGAGGTGCCTTGTGACCGCAAGCGTTGCCAGTCTGTTCGGAGACTACCTGATCGTCGCGCGCGCGGCAGCAGTTGGAACGCGCTGGGCGGGTTTCTACAAAATCAACCAGTTCGCTGACGATGGCACGCGATCCATGGTTTTTGAGGACGAGACCGAACTGGAATTGACTTTCGAATCGCGGCAGGAGGCTCTGGATGCCGCGCGCGCCGCGGCCGAGCAGGAAATCGGTCGCATTGGTCGCAAGCCGCGCTGGGGTGAGTGACCGGCGCTAGATTGGCTGCGAGCAAAAAGCCCGGCAAACGCGCCAGCGGGCGCGATCACTACAATGTCTATGTGGTCGAACTCGCCTCAAGCGTGATCTTCGAGCCGCGCTTTGCCAAGGCCAATCCGGATTACGTGGCCGGGATGCCCTGCGTCTACGTCGGCATGACTGGCTTGTCGCCGGACGTGCGCCTTGATAAGCACAAGGCGGGCATCCAGGCCAACCGCTTTGTAACGCAGTACGGATTGCGCCTGGTACCGCAGCTCTACGAAATGTATAACCCGATGCCCTACGACGGTGCGCGCGACATGGAAGTGGAACTGGCGATCGCGCTGCGGGAGAAGGGTTTCGGAGTCTGGCAGGCCTGAGACAAGAGTCAGCTGCGCGCCGCAGCGCGCAAGCGAGATTTTGCAACAAGACGAATCACAATCGAGACGATCATGGACCGCAACGACCCCGAGCTAGACCTGTCTGCCTACTGGATGCCCTTTACGGCAAATCGCGAATTCAAGGCCGATCCGCGCCTATTGATCTCGGCTGCCGGCATGTATTACACCGATACCCACGGCAAGCAGATCCTCGACGGCACGGCCGGGCTGTGGTGCGTCAACGCCGGTCACGGCCAGCCAGCAGTCGTCAAGGCGATCCAGGATATGGCCGGGCAGCTCGATTTCGCGCCGTCATTCAACATGGGGCATCCGGCACCATTCGAGCTGGCGCGGCGCCTGGCGGATTTCAGCGGCAGGCGCTTTTCGCATGCTTTTTTCACTGGCTCCGGTTCCGAGGCGGTCGACACCGCGTTGAAGATGGCGCTTGCCTACCACCGGGTACGCGGTGACGGTGCGCGCACCCGACTGATCGGCCGCGAGCGCGGCTATCATGGCGTAGGCTTTGGCGGCATCTCGGTGGGCGGGATGGTCAACAATCGCAAGTACTTCGGGCCCATGCTGGGTGGTGTCGATCACCTGCCAAGCACCCATCTGCCGGACAGGAATCTGTTCTCGCGCGGCCAGCCGGCGCACGGCGATTACCTCGCCGACGAACTCGAGCGCATCGTGGCGCTGCATGACGCCTCGACGATTGCGGCGGTAATTGTCGAGCCGGTGGCCGGCTCGACTGGCGTGCTGGTTCCACCCAAGGGCTACCTGGAGCGCCTGCGCGCGATCTGCGACAAGTACGGGATTCTTTTGATATTTGACGAAGTGATCACCGGTTTCGGGCGACTCGGTGCGCCCTTTGCGACCCAATACTTCGGCGTCGAGCCTGATCTCATCACCTGCGCCAAGGGCCTCACCAACGGTGCCGTACCGATGGGTGCCGTACTCACCAAGCCGCATCTCTACGAAACCTTCATGAGTGCGCCGGGCGCTCCGGCCAGCGGCATCGAGCTGTTTCATGGCTATACCTATTCAGGCCATCCGCTCGCCTGTGCGGCGGCGATCGCGACCCTGAAGGTCTATGCCGAGCAACGCCTGATCGAGAACGCGGCCGCGCTTGCACCCTACTGGGAGGAGGGTCTGCAGTCACTGCGCGGGCTGCCCCACGTGGTCGACTTGCGCAATCTCGGTCTGATCGCCGGCATTGAGCTCGCCTCGCGTCCCGGTAAACCGGGTGCGCGCGCTATTGACGCCTTCAAGAGCGCATTCGACAAGGGTTTGATGGTGCGCTACACCGGCGACACGCTCGCCATGTCGCCGCCTTTGATCATCGAGAAAAAGCACATCGACCAGATCTTCGCGACCCTTGCCGACGTCCTGCGCACGCTCAATTAGGCCTCGGACAGGGGCAATTGGCGTCGCGCGCCCAGCTCTGCGATAATAGCGCTCGCCCGAGCCCCGCGTGGGTTCGCTCGCCCCTCGAACCTCCCCCAGGTTCCCAGGGGCCCTACGGCGCAGATCGCCGCATCTGGCGTGACTGTGCAGGACCAGGTCTTTCGTGAATCCGAGTGCCGCAGTTCCTACGACTTTTGCCGATTTCGGGCTGGATCCCGAGATCTTGCGCGCGCTCACGGAGCAGGGCTATACGACCCCCACGCCCATCCAGCTCGAGGCGATCCCGGTAGCGCTTAACGGCCGTGACCTGATGGGCGCTGCCCAGACTGGTACTGGCAAGACCGCCGGTTTCGCACTGCCGATCATCCAGCGTCTGTTGCCCCAGGCGAGTTCCAGCGCGTCACCGGCGCGCCATCCGGTGCGCGCGCTGATTCTCACACCCACCCGGGAACTCGCTGACCAGGTCGCCGAGAACGTGGCGCGCTATGCCCAACACACGGCCCTGCGCAGCACGGTGGTTTTCGGGGGAGTCGACATGGCGAGCCAGACGGCGACGCTGCGCGCTGGCATCGAAATCCTGATCGCGACCCCGGGGCGGCTGCTTGACCACGTGCAACAGCGCACCCTGAATCTGGGTCAGACGCAGATTCTGGTACTCGATGAAGCCGATCGCATGCTCGATATGGGTTTTCTGCCCGACCTGCAGCGCATCATCAACCTGTTGCCCAAACAGCGTCAGAATCTGATGTTTTCGGCAACCTTCTCAAATGAAATCCGCAAGCTCGCGCAGACTTTCATGCATGAGCCGGTGTTGATCGAGGTGGCGCGCCGCAATGCGACCGCCGACAATGTCACGCAGGTGGTCTATGAGGTCAGTTCGGATCAAAAGCGTGCCGCGGTTGCTCACCTGATCAACGAGCGCCAGCTAAAGCAGGTCATCGTCTTTTCGAACACCAAGATCGGCACCTCGCGCCTGGCTCGGGAGCTGCAAAAAGAAGGCATCAAGGCCGATGCCATTCATGGTGACAAGAGCCAGAAGGATCGCATGATTGCGCTGGACGCCTTCAAGAGTGGTGGCGTTGAGGTGCTGGTGGCGACCGATGTCGCTGCGCGCGGACTCGATATCGTCGAGCTGCCCTGCGTGATTAACTACGACCTGCCTCATTCCCCGGAAGACTATGTGCATCGGATCGGACGCACCGGCCGTGCCGGTGCTTCAGGGGACGCTATTTCACTGATGGCACCCGATGAAGAGCGCTATCTGCTGGACATCGAGAAACTGACCAAAACCAAGATCGAGCGTCGCCGCCTCGAGAATTTCCATCCCTGGGACAAGCACCGCCACAGCCCGCGTGCGACCCGCACAGAAGGCTCGAGCGGTGCAGCGCGTGCGCGACCTTCGGAGCGCACCTCGGCAACGCCCCAGGATGAGTGGTTTTCCAAGCCCTATGAACCGAGCGCTCCGGGCGCTGATAGTGCAGCCGCATCGTCGGCACCGGTGGCACCCCGTCCGGCAATCGAGCGCGATTCGCGTCGTCCGGTAGCAGCCCTCCTGGGTGGTGGCAAGAAGGCCTGATCAGGCCCCGTCAATCCTCGGCGCTGCGTCGGTGATCGACCATGATGCAGCGATTCATGACTACCTTGAGTCCGGCGCCACGCGCTAACTCGGCGGCAGCCTGATTGACCACGCCCAGTTGCATCCACAGGTGAGAAGCGCCGATCGCGATCGCGGATTGGGCAATCGGCAGGATCTCGCTGCTGCGACGAAAGCAGACAACCGTGTCGATCGGTCCCTCGATCTCCTCGAGCGTGGCTACGCAGGCACGGTCTAGAACCCGGGCAGCGTTGGGGTTGACCGGCATCACGTCGAAACCCTCTTTCACGAGATAAGACATGATGCGCTGGCTGTCGCGCGCCGGATTATCTGACGCCCCGACGATAGCAATGTGGCGCATGGTGGCGAGGATCGTCGCTACATCCTCGCGCTCACTCACGCTGGCGCTGCCTGCGCGGGCGCGCGTGAGGCGCAGCGCTGCATCCATGCGGCATTGCAGCGCTCCCAGAACTGGGCAAGGCTCGTTGGTGTCGCGAGGTTCAAGTCAAGCTGACGCGCCGCCGCAGCGAGTGCTGCCAGCGGATCGTTAGCGTCGATCGCCGCCGCACCGGTCTGCTTGCTAAGTTTCTCACCGGCATGGTTGGTCACGACTGGAACGTGAAGGGTGCGTGGTGACGTGAGGCCAAGGCAGCCCTGCAGATAAATCTGGCGCGCCGTGGAATCGAGCAGGTCGGCACCGCGCACGATGTCGGTCACGCCTTGCGTCGCGTCGTCGACCACGACTGCCAGCTGATAGGTCCAGGTGCCGTCAGCGCGTCGCACGACAAAGTCTCCAACCGCTCGCGCCAGGTCCTGCACTACGACGCCGGCCTCGCGATCGACAAAGCGTACGGTGGCTTCGTTTACGCGCAGGCGCCAGCTGTGCGCCCCGTGTTCGGCACCACTTTTGCTGCGACAGGTGCCAGGATAGATGGGCGTGCCGTCGCTGCCGGCCAGACCCGAATCCGCGACCTCACGGCGCGTGCAGGTACAGGCGAACACCAGACCGGCCGCCTTGAGCTCCTTAAGGGCGTGCTCATAGGCGGCTGACCGGGAACTCTGGTAGATCACCGGTCCGTCGGAGACCATGCCGCAGCGCGCCAGCGTAGTGAGGATGTGCTCGGCAATCTCGGCTTTGCAGCGTTGCCCGTCGACGTCCTCGATGCGCACCAGCCAGCGTCCCTGGTGGACTCGGGCATCAGAGTAGCTGGCCAGCGCTGCCACCAGCGAGCCCAGGTGAAGGGGGCCGCTCGGAGAGGGTGCGAAACGGCCAACATAGGGTCCTACATGCACGGATTCGGGCTCCCATCGACAGTACAATCGTTAACACATTGGCTCTGGAGCAGAGCCCGGTTTTTGCCATATAGTAATCAACTTATGACCGGCCATCGAGATCGTCAAAAGCCACGGGTTTGCGTGTGGCGCGGCCGGGTACTCAAGAGTTGCTACGCCTGTCTGGGGGCACATGGGCCTGGTTAGGGAGATCGACGCGCAAGACGGCGAGTTCGCCGCGCGCGTGCAGCGCAAGATGCTAGAGAACGTGACGCGTGGCGGTCTGCTGCGCGTCATGGGCTTTAACATTTCCGGCCTCTTGTGCGTGGTGATCCTGCTCTACGGTCACATCGACTCCTTGCGTCTGGCGACGTGGCTGGTGGCTCTGGTGGCGACAATTGCGACGCGTCAGGTAATCCACCGCGCGTGGCAACGGGTGCGACGACTATCGGCCCAGGCGCTGCGCGCCTGGGAATGGCTCTTGGCCGCGAGCGCAATATTTGACGGCTCGGTCTGGGCGGTCTTGCTGGTATTGATCTATCAGTCCGGTGGACGTCTGGCACCGGAGACGACGATCCTCGTGAGTGCAGTTGCCGTGGGTCGGCTATTCGTGCACCGCTATTCGCGACTTAACGGACCGCTCTACCTGCTGCCGATCATCGCGACCCAGGCACTGATCCTCTCGCGCGCTGATTCAGCACACGCCCCCGCCCTCGTTACCGTGTGGCTCGTGATCGGCCTATGCGCGCTGCTGGCCCACCGCAGCGCTGCCCTGGGTATCCAACGCAGCTTTGTCGAGAGCGTACGGACCGAGTTTCTCGAGGCACGCCACGCCGCGCTGCTCGCCATGCCGGGTACCGGAGTACTGGTAGTGCGGGCACACCGGGTGGAGGAGTTTAATGACACGCTGCTGGAACTTTTCGGCTGCACCCGCGAAGAGCTCTTGAGCCAGGGCTTGCGTGCGCTCCTGGTGCGCAATCGCGACCAGGCCGATTTCGCGAGCCATTGCACAGCGCTGCACGACGCGGCGCCCTTGAACTACCGGGTTCGCTACGCCGATCGCCAGGGCGGCCTGATCGAGCTGGATGTCCATCTGGGGGTACTGCCTTCTGAGGTTGAAACACCCGGCGTGATCGCGTTTTTCTCGGACGTGAGCGAACGGATTCGCATCGAGCAGGACCTGCGCTTTTCCCGCGATCGCCTGCGCCTGGCTCTGGACGCCCTGGAATCCGGCGTCTGGGACATCGAGGTCGAGGAGGAGCGTTACTTTTATTCGCGACGCTTCAAGATGGTCTTCGGGTTCGCGATCGAGCAACGCCTCGAGCAAGCCGATGCGCGGCTGTTTTTTCACCATGAATTGATCGATCCGCGCGACTGGACCAAAGTCGCAGACGCCCGCATGCAGACCCTGCAGCAGGGCGTGCCCTTCGATGTCACTTACCGGATTATCCTGCTCGGCGAGCAGCGCTGGGTCCACGAGACGGTCGTGGTCCTGACCGACGCCAGCGGTAATTGCGTGCGGTTTACCGGCGCGGTTACCGACATTACCGATCGCGAGCGTGCGCGCATGCAGCTGACTGCCAGCGAAGTCGCGCAGCGCACATTCATGGAAGCGGCCAACGCTCTGATCTGGCGCTGCGACGCGGCTGGCGTCCTGAGCTTTGTGAGTGAACGCGGGGCGCGCGACCTCTATGGCTATTCACCCGAACAGATGATCGGTCGTCACCTGGCGGACTTCAGCGCTCCCGGAGCCCACGCGAACGATCTGAACAAGATTTTCGCCGCGCTCGCGCGTGGACGCAGCGTCAATCACTTCGAGACGGTGCAGGTGGCGCGCTCCAGGCGTCGGGTCGTCCTGAGCATCAATGCCGTACCGGTGTTTGATGAAGACGGTCGCTACGCAGGTGCCCTTGGCTCGGGTACTGACGTGACGGCATTGCGCAAGCGCGAACGCGACCTGCAGGACTCGACCAGTCTGCAGCGCCTGCTATTCGAGAACTCCGGCGAGGGGATCGTCGTCGTGCGCGGCGGCCTGGTGCAGCGCTGCAATCAGGCCTTCGCGGACCTCATCCATGCCAGCAGCGGCGAGATCACCGGTCAACCCCTGTCACGCTGGTTCGCAGATCCCGCACTGTGGCAGCGTACCCAGGATCAGCTGGTCGAGCTTGGCCTCGTGACCAAGATGGACCTGGAACTACGCCGCACCGGACAATCATTTTGCTGGGTGCGGGTTACCGGGCGCATTGCGCCGATGGTCGACGAGGAACCCCTGCACGTGTGGTTGATGACCGATATCTCGGCCAGCCGTGCTTTTGAGGAAAGCAGCTGGCAGCGGGTGCACAACGACGCCCTGACGGGCCTGCCCAATCGCCGTCTGATGCAGGATCGCCTTGAGCAGGGACTCATGCGCGCGCAACGCGAGTCCTTGCGCATGGCCGTCATGGTGCTCGATCTGGATGGGTTCCGTGCTGTTAACGAGTCTGCCGGACGCAGCTGTGGGGATGCGGCCCTGCGTACCATCGCTGCTCGCCTGGGTGAACAGGTGCGGCAATTCGATTCGGTAGCTCGTGTGGGTAGTGACGATTTTGTGCTACTGGTGCAGGACGTCGGAGCGGCCGAGGACGTGTTGCGCATGGGACAGCGGCTCATTGAGCGCATTGCCGAGCCGATCGCATGGCAGGACCAGAGCGTGCGCGTGACAGGCTCGGTGGGGATCGCCATCTATCCCGACTGTGGGGACGGGCTGGTCGCGCTCTTGCACGGGGCCGAAGAGGCGCTCACTGCGGCACGCGCCGCAGGCGGCAACTGCTGTCGGGTGTCCTCCCAGCCGCGCCACCAGGGCCAGATTCAGCAGTCGAGTTAGGGGGCGCCCGACACGGGAGCGCAATGCGGGCAGGATTTACCGCGAACGTAACGCACGTCCGACTGTTCGTTTTGCGTTACTACCGAGCGACAGGCGTAACACTGGGTGGTCGCGGTTTCCGACAGCCTGTCGTTTAGCGCGACCCGGTCATCGAACACGAAACAGTCGCCGTGATAGTGGGCTGCACCAACCTGCTCGAAGTATTTGAGAATGCCGCCATCGAGCTGCGCCACGTGCGGCACGGCAAGCTCCTGCAGTAGCAGCGCCGCCTTCTCGCAGCGGATGCCCCCGGTGCAGAAGGTCACGACGGTAGTCTTCTCGAGATCGAGGCTTGGCTGCGCAACGAATTGGCGAGCAGCGTCGGCAAACTCCGAAAAATGATCGATTCGAAGACTGTGCGCCCCATCGAAGCTGCCGAGCGCGATTTCAAATTCGTTGCGCGTATCAAGCAGCGCGACTGCACGTCCCTCGTCGTCGTGACCGGCGTTGAGCCAGCGTGCCAGGGTCGCGGCGCCCACAGCAGGGGCGCGGCCGGCAGCCGGGCGGATGTGCGCGCAACCCATGGTGATGATTTCCTTTTTCAGGCGCACCAACATGCGTCGGAAGGGTTGGCGCTCGGAGAGGCTGCGCTTGACTTCCAGGTCGGCAAACGAGCCACCAAAGCGGGCGTCCCCCGTCAGAAACTCCAGGACCGCATCGATTGCTGCGGCCGATCCCGCCAAAAACAGGTTAATACCCTCGGATGACAGCAAAATAGTGCCGCGCAGGCTAAGCTCGCGGCAGCGCGTCGCGATCGGCTCGCGCCATGACCTAAATTCGTGCAAGTCGACGAATTTGTAGCCCGCTATGTTCACGATATCCATAACCCATAATTATAGCGGCTGGGCAAGCGCAGCAAAGTGCGGCCAATGTGCACGCTAAATGCCGCGAGACTGGCAATCGCGGCGCTAAAATGCCAAGTTGCATAAGCCAAGATGAAGACCCACGCCGTGCCCCAATTTGTACACCTGCGCGCCCACTCCGAGTACTCCATCTGGGATGGCATGCTGCGCATCCCGGATGTGGTCAAGCGCGCTGCCGAGGACGGGCAGGGCGCGCTCGCCCTGACTGATCTGGGCAACCTGTTTGGCCTCGTCAAGTTCTACCGCGAAGCACGCAGCAAGGGCGTCAAGCCGATTGCCGGCTGCGATGTCTGGATTTCGCCCCCCGAGCGCGGCGCCGCCGGAGAACGCAATGCGACGCGCCTGTTGCTGCTGGTGCAAAACGCCAGCGGCTATCGACGCCTGTGTGAGCTGCTTTCGCGCGCCTGGCTCGAGAACCAGGTGCGCGGTCGACCGGAGATCCGCTCGGAGTGGTTCGAAGATGGCGGATCGGAGGGCCTTTTGGCCCTCTCCGCCGCGCAGGCGGGAGACATCGGCATTGCCCTTGCCAACGACCAGCAGGAACTTGCCGTGCGGCTGGCCCGTCGCTGGGCCGAGCTTTTTCCGGGGCGCTTTTATATCGAGGTGCAACGTGCCGGTCACCCTGGCGCACCGGCCTATGTCAATCGCGCGGTGGCACTGGCAGCTGGTCTCGGTCTGCCGCTTGTCGCGACTCACCCTCTGCAGTTTCTTGATGAGAGCGAGTACCGGGCACACGAGGCACGGGTGTGCATTGCCGACGGCGAGGTGCTCGGCAACGCCCGCCGCGTGCGGCGCTTCACGCCCGAGCAGTATTTCAAGACCCAGCAACAAATGGCCGAGTTGTTCGCTGATCTGCCCTCGGCGCTTGCCAACACAGTCGAGATTGCCAAACGTTGCAATCTGACGCTTGATCTGGGCAAGCCGCGCCTGCCGCTGTTCCCGACTCCGCCAGGAATTTCGCTCGATGAGCTCCTGCTAAAGCAGGCCCGCGCGGGCCTCGAAGGGCGCCTTGCCCAGCTGTTCGCCGATCCGCAGCGGCGCGCCGACGAACTGCCGCGCTACTCCGAACGACTTGAATTCGAGGGCCAGACCATCATCAAGATGGGCTTCTCGGGATATTTCCTGATAGTTGCCGACTTCATCAATTGGGCCAAGAACAATGAGGTACCGGTCGGGCCCGGTCGCGGCTCGGGAGTTGGTTCGCTGGTCGCCTATTCGCTGGGAATCACCGACCTTGATCCGCTTGCATATAACCTGCTATTTGAGCGCTTTCTCAATCCTGAGCGCGTCTCGATGCCGGACTTTGACATCGACTTCTGTCAGGAAGGGCGCGATCGCGTCATCGAGTATGTACGCAATAAATATGGGGCCCAGTCGGTCGCCCAGATTGCGACCTTCGGCACGATGGCCGCAAAGGCGGCGATCCGCGACATTGGCCGAGTTCTTGATCTTTCATTCAATTTCGTCGACGGCATTGCCAAGCTCATCCCGTTCAAGCCCGGAAAGCTCGTGACGATCGCCGACGCGCGGCGCGAAGAACCGCTGCTGCTTGAGCGCGAGAACGGCGAAGAAGAAGTGCGTGAGCTGCTCGAGATGGCCGAAGCCGTCGAGGGACTCACGCGCAATGTCGGTATGCACGCCGGCGGAGTTCTGATCGCCCCGGGTCGTCTGACCGATTTTTCGCCGCTTTACGCCCAACAGGGGTCCGAGAGCATTGTCAGCCAGTACGACAAGGACGACGTCGAAGCGGCGGGCCTTGTGAAGTTCGACTTTCTCGGCCTGACCACGCTCACTATCCTCAAATGGGCCAGCGCCAGCATCCGCCGACTATATTCCGACGAGAGCGAATTCTCGCTGGAAAAAGTTGCGCTCGACGACGCCGTTTCATATCAGCTCCTGCAGCGCGGCGAGACCGTCGCCGTATTCCAGTTGGAAAGTCGTGGCATGCAGGGCATGCTGCGTGACGCCCGTCCCAATCGCTTTGAGGACATCATTGCGCTGGTCGCCCTGTATCGACCCGGACCGATGGACCTGATTCCCGAATTCATCGCCCGACGCAAAGGCGAGAGTTTCGAGTTCCCCGATCCCCGGGTGCGGCCGGTGCTCGAAGAAACCTACGGCATCATGCTCTACCAGGAGCAGGTCATGCAGATGGCCCAGATCATTGGCGGCTATTCGCTGGGTGGTGCCGACCTGCTGCGACGCGCGATGGGCAAGAAAAAAGCCGACGAGATGGCCGAGCATCGCGCCATCTTCGCTGCCGGTGCAGCAAAGAATGGTCTGGGTGCTGGCAAGGCCAACGAGCTGTTTGACCTGATGGAGAAGTTTGCCGGGTACGGCTTTAACAAGTCGCACGCGGCCGCCTATGCCCTGCTGGCCTATCACACGGCCTGGTTAAAGACCCACTACCCGGCCGAATTCATGGCCGCCAACTTGTCGGCTGCGCTCGACGATACCGACAAGATCAAGGTGCTCATCGAGGACAGCGTCAATGTCAGTGAACTCAAGATCCTGGCGCCCGACATCAACGTCTCGGATTACCACTTCACGCCCGTGCGCAGCGCTCCCGGGGACAGCGGCAAGGTCGATGCGATCCGCTACGGTCTGGGTGCGGTACGGGGTACGGGCGCGGCCGCCATCGAAAGCATCGTCAAGGCGCGCACGGCGCAGCCGTTCGCGGACCTGTTCGACTTTTGTCGACGCATCGACAAGCGCATCGTCAATCGCCGCGTTGTCGAAGCTCTGATCCGGGCCGGCGCATTTGATGTGCTCGAATCTGATCGCGCCAGCCTGCTTGCCTCGGTGGCTCGGGCACTTGACTCGGCCGAACAGGCCGAAGCCAATGCGCACCAGGTGAGCCTGTTTGCCAGCCTGTCGACAGAAGCTGGTGGCAATCCCGACGGGATCGAGCTGGTGCGCGTGCGTCGCTGGACGCAAAAGCAGCAGCTCACCGAAGAAAAGGTTGCTCTGGGGTTTTACCTGTCCGGACATCTGTTTTCTGCCTATGCCCGCGAGGTGCGGCGCTTCGTGCGCAACCCGCTTGCGCAGTTGCAGGCCAGCCGCGAGCCGCAGTGGGTCGCCGGAATCATCTCGGGTATGCGGCCACAGATGACACGGCGCGGCCGCATGCTGATCGTGCGCCTGGATGACGGAACCGCCCAGGTCGAGGTGACGGTATTCAACGAGCTCTACGAAGCGCAGCGCCAGCGCTTGCGCGAGGACGAACTCCTGATCGTGCAGGGCAATATTCGCAACGATGAATTCAGCGGTGGCCTGCGCGTGTCGGCCGACAGGATTCTCGATCTCGGCCAGGCGCGCAGCCAGTTTGCGCGAGCATTGCGTCTGACCATGAATGGCCAATCCGACGGCAAGCGGCTGCGCGAGATCCTTGCGCCGTTTCGCGTTGCCGAGCAGGCGAGTGGGGACGGCAAGGCCGGCTGCCCGGTGCTGATCTCGTATCACAATGGCGCCGCGCAGTGTGAGGTCGCTCTGGGTGCTGACTGGCGCGTCAATCCCGACGAGGCGCTCACCGGGCACCTCGCCGACTGGCTGACGGCGTCCAATGTGGAAATGCACTACACATGAGCGAACAACCCGGTCCGCTCTACCTGCCGCCAGACGCCATCGATACCAGTGCGGTCCGGCGAATTCTCGTCATCATGCTGCGCCACCACGGCGATGTGCTTCTGACATCTCCACTCATCGAGGTCCTGGCAAGGCAGCTCGGTCATGCCGAGCTTGATGTGCTGCTCTACAGCGATACGCGCGCGCTGCTCGAACACAACCCGCGCATTCATCGATTGCATCTGATTGAGCGCTCCTGGAAGCATGCCGGAGCATTTGCTCAGTTGCGTGGCGAACTGGGACTCTATCGCCGCCTGCGCGCCCGGCAATTCGATCTCGTCATCCACCTGTCGGATCACCGCCGCGGGGCGACGCTCGCGCGCCTGCTGCACCCGCGCTGGTCGGTCGCGCCCATGCTGCGTAATGCCGATGCTACCTGGAAGCGCAGCTTCACCCACTTCTATCCCAGCGGAGCTTCTGCTGGCTCCGGCAATCCCCTCTTGCGGCGACACCGGGTCGAACAGAATCTGGACGCCCTGCGGCGCCTTGGCATCGTGATCGATGTGACCCCCGCGCTGTCGCTGGTGCCCGGACCCGAGGGCGAGCGCGAGGCTGCTGACTTCTGCGGCCAAGCCGGCATTATCGGCCCGTATGTCGTGGTACAGCCGACCTCGCGCTGGATGTTCAAGTGTTGGCCCATCGAGCAGAATGCGACCTTGATCAAGCAGTTGCTCAGTCGCGGGCATACGGTGGTGCTCAGTTGCGCACCTGACGAGCGTGAACAGCAGATGCTGCAGGCGATTGTCGCGCGCGTGGGTGGCAAGCCGCCCGGTCTCAAGCTCGCGCATCAGGGGGCGACGCTGGGACGTCTGGCGGCCCTGATTCGCGACGCACGCCTGTTCATTGGCATCGACTCAGCGCCAATGCATATCGCAGCAGCAATGGGTACACCGACGGTCGCTCTGTTTGGCCCTTCGGGCGAGACCAACTGGGGGCCATGGCGCGGCGACGGCTTGCTGCAGTTCCAGGTGGTCACGCACGACGCTTTTGCATGTCGGCCGTGCGGTCAGGATGGCTGCGGCGGCGGCAAGGTCAGCGAATGTCTCACCAAGCTGCCCGTGTCGCGCGTACTCGCAGCAGTTGACGACGTGCTGGCATCGTCTGAACCACTTCTTGGCTGCTGATCTGAAGATCGCACTGGTTCGAGCCCGTTACAGCCCTTATGGTGGCGCCGAGCGCTTCGCCGCGCGCGCACTAGGGGCACTGTCCCGGCGCGCCGAAGTCAGTGTGATTGCCCGCAGCTGGACTGCACCGGGTGCCGATGCAGCGCCAGTCGATCTGGTGCGCTGCGACCCCTTTTATATTGGCAGCACGTGGCGCGACTGGTCGTTCGCACGCGCGGTGCAGCGCCTCGTTGCTAAGGGCCGATTCGATCTGGTGCAATGCCATGAGCGCATCCCGGGCCTTGATATTTACCGCGCTGGCGACGGTGTGCATGCCTCGTGGCTCGAGCGGCGCCGCGCCCAGGGGCGCTGGTGGGACAAGCTCGCGATTGCGCTCAACCCGCACCACTACTTCCTGATTTGGATAGAGCGCCGCATGTTCGAGAATCCGCGACTTGGCGCGGTAATCTGTAACTCGCGCATGGTGATTGAAGAAATCAGTGAGCGCTTTGCCATCGACTCGCGCAAACTGCGTCTGATCGGGAACGGCGTCGATCTGCAGCATTTTGACAGGCAGGCTGCCCGTGAGGCAGGCGAGGACGTGCGTGCCCGCCTTGGTATCGACGCGCAGGCCTGCGTCTGGCTATTTGTTGGATCTGGATTTGCCCGTAAGGGTCTCGAGGTGGCGCTGCGTGCCTGCGCGGACTGCCCACCACAGGTTCACCTGATCGTAGTCGGCAGCGACAAGCACGCGCAGCGCTATGTCCGACTGGCGGACCGCCTGGGTCTGGCTGCGCGTTGTCACTTCGTCGGAGCGCAATCAGATCCGCTGCCCTACTACGGCGCAGCCGATGGCTTCATTCTGCCGAGTATCTACGACCCATTTCCGAACGCCGTGCTCGAGGCGCTTGCCTGCGGATTGCCGGCGTTGACCACAAGCGCCTGCGGCGCCAAGGAGGTGATCGAGCACGGCGTGAATGGCTGGATCGTTGAGGCTGGCGACCCTGTTGCGACCGGCACTTTCATGCAGCAGCTCTACCGTGAGGCGAGCGACGCGCTGCGGACGGAGGGGCGCCGCCATGCCGCGCGCGCCAGTGTCGCCGGACATGGCATCGAGCGCGTAGCCACTGAACTATTGCTGCTCTATGAGGAGCTTGTGTCCGAGCGTGCGGCGGGCCGTCGCTGAGTCCGCCAATGTTAGAATTGACGTTTTAGCGCGGCATCTCGCGCACCTCGATTGCCACCATGGCGCAGATTAACCAAGCCAACAGTCCGGGCGCAAAGGCTGACCCGGACAAAGAGCGCCCGGCGCGCAGCGCCTCCCGCATGCAGATTTTTGGGCGCCTGCTCGGTTATGTCCGTCCCTACTGGATGATTTTTGCGGCGGGCACCGCGTGTGCCGTGATCGGCTCGACTACCGATGCCGCCCTCATGCGCCTGCTCAAG
>CAJCHO010000114.1 GCA_903970145.1 Mycobacteriaceae bacterium
CGCGCCTGGCGCAACTGCGCCTCGAGGAGGCGATCGAGGCCCTTCCGGTAGGCTTCGAGTTGTGGGACGACGAGAACCGCCTCGTGATGTGCAATTCACTGCTGCGCGAGCAGTACCCCGCCGTTGCGCCATTGCTCAAGCCCGGCGTGTCCTTCATCGACATCGTACGCGGATCGATGCGCCTTGGCGGCGAACGCATCGAGGCCGCGCGCGAGCAGGAGTGGCTCGAGGCACGCGTTGCGCAGCGGGCGAGCTCGTCCGCGCCGAAACTGCAGTACCAGCAGGAGCTGGCCCGCTGGCTGCAGGTCTATGAGCGACGCACCCCCTCCGGACACGTCGTCGGGATCCGCTTCGATGTAAGCGAACTCGTGCAGCGGGAACAGCAGCTGCGCGAAGTCAACACCCGGCTGGCCACGCATGAGGCGCGCCTGCGCGCGATCGTCACTACTGCCGGTACCGCGATCATTACTGCCGATGAGCAGGGGCGCATGCATTCGGCGAACCGGGCTGCCGAGCAGCTGTTTGGCTATCCGCTGCACGAGTTGGTGGGGGCGGACATTTTCAAGCTGATCGGCGACTCGCGCGGCGGCTCGCGCGAGCGCCAGATGGAGACCTTCTTTGGTGCGGCTCAAGCAGGTGAGGGCACCAACGAGCACGAGATCCTCGTGCGCCACCGCAGCGGGGCGCCGCTCGCACTGCACCTTTCCATATCGCGCGTGTTTGTCGGGGACGAGCGTGAATTCGTGATCGTGGTTACCAATTTCTCGGAGCGCAAGCGTTACGAAGACGAACTGCGCCGGGTCAATAACCAGTTGGCCAGCACGTCCACCACCGACCGCGTCACTGCGGCCGCCAATCGGCAGCTTTTTGATCAGCGTCTGGCGGCCGAATGGACGCGCGCCGTGCGTACCCACCAGCCGTTGGCGTTGCTGATGATCGATATCGATGAATTCCGTCGCTATAACGAGCATCACGGCACGATCGCGGGCGACCGCTGTCTGCACGACATCGCCCAGGTTCTGCGTCGCACGATTCGCCGAAGTGGCGAGATCGTCGCCCGTTACGGCGGCGAGGAATTTGCCATATTGCTACTCAATACCGATATCAAGGGAGCCGAAGCCGTGGCGCGTCGCTGCCACGGCCTGGTCGCCAGTGCCCAGATTCCCCATGGTCGCTCGGAGACGGCGCCTACCGTGACGGTGAGCGTGGGTGTGGCGAGCGTGCAGGCTGCCAAGAGCCTGGATGCGCAGATGCTTGTTGAGGCCGCCGAGCAGGCGCTGGTGCGCGCCAAGAAGGCCGGGCGCAATCGAATCGAGCGCGCCCTGGCGCCGGCCTGATGGGTCGCTCAGGGGCTGCCCTTGGACGGCTTCAAGGAGCCCACCAGGAGGGCGCTGTGCACTACCCAGTTCGAGAGCCCCTGATCCAGTTCATCGTAACTCACGAGGCCCTGGACGAGTTTGGCGCGCAGATTCCAGCCGCTGCTGTCGCAATACAGCGCAATCAGGTGCAGACGCACATTGCGCGGCAGATGGCTCTGCAGGGCCGGGGAATTGAGGACTTCCTGCATGTCCACCTGTTCGCTGCGCCCTCCGGCGCGTACCCGCGTGACGCTGGCGCCAAGGCCAGCCAATAGATCGCGAAGCGCCAGATCGACTTCGGGGACAAACAGGTAGATTGCCTTGACCCAGTCGCCCGCGAGCCAGGCAGCCGCTGCGTCCTGCAGGAAGCGCCGACGGGTGGGTGCAAATAGCGCGCTCTGCCCCAGCACACTGATCAGCTGCGTTGGATCCAGCCCGTGGCGCTGGCGGATGCGGTCGAGCGATGCCAGCAGGATGGGCGAGTTCTGGGCCAACATTTCAGCGGCCGCCTGAATAGTGCGCGCGCTGAATTCCCGGTGCGCGGTTTGCCCCTCGGGAGCGCCGAAATCGGACGATTGGGCAGCCGCCGCGAGCGCATCTTCCTTGATCAGAAAGGACTGCACGAGGCGTGCCAGGGCGTCCTCGAGCGAGCTGCCGGTGCCGCGCTCGGCCGCTTCGGTCGAATTGGCAGCGGCGGACTGGGCGCCTGCGCCATCGACTGCGGCGAGCGCGTCTTCGCCGCGTCGCTTGGCGATCGTCGCCTCGACATTCTCCGCTTCGGCCTGCATGCCCAATTGCCGGTAGCGGCGCAGCAGTTCCTCGAGCCAGCCGATGGCCAATTTGGCACTGCTGACCTCGGCGGCCTTCTCGATTGCCCCACCCGCCACCCGCAGGGTCCGCATAGCCTGGCGCGGCTGTTCAAGCCGCTGACGGTGACGAATCAGGCGATCGGCGGCCTCGAGGGCCTGCCAGGGATCATAGTGTTCGCGGTTATCGAAGTTGGACGAACGGGTGAGTGCGTTTTCGAGACCAACCAGCAGTTCCTGAGTCTCGCCCGCGGTCAGTTCGATCTCGCCGTGGCCAAATGCAATCTCGTCAGGCTTCCACCACATCGACAGCTGTCCACGCCGCACCTGCTCGCGGGTGTAGGCGAACAGGGCCGACTTGGCCCGGGCGACCCGGGCCCGGTCATTGATGTGGACCGCGATCTCGAAAGCCCGATGGATGAAGCGCCAGGCCTGTGGTTCGTGCTCGACCAGATACTGCTGCACGGTATCGAGATAGGCGTCAAAGGCGAGCCACGCGAATTGCAGGTTGGTGCGCTCGGCCTGGCTGCGCTGTCCGAATTCCCACACCAGATCGGCGTAGCGCGCTCGCAGCAGCGGATGCGGCGTGGTGTTCGCACGCCACTCCCAGTACTTGAGGATCGTCTCATCGATGTCGCCTGCATTGGGCGAATGGACGGTTTGGCCTTCCTTGTTGACGGCTGTCCGTATCGGCCGAAAGTAGCTGCCCCAAGGCGCACGATCCTCGCCGTCGGCGGGAGCAAAGTGAAATGCCGCGACCTCGGCCCAGGCGCCGCGCTTATGTTCCAGGCTCAACTCGCCGGCCGACGCCAGTGCGCGTCGCAGGGCGGCCTGCAGCTCGATTTCGGCCAGAGGACGCACGTCGCGCTCGTGAGTCTCGAGCAGCTGGTTGATCGAAGTCGGGGGAACAAGGCTCATTGGCTAGTCATCCGGGTCCGCAAGCCGCGCGGCGCAGCCCCTCACGCGGTCTTGGCAGGCAAGGGTCGGCAGGCGACTGGTCGTTGGCAATGACAGATCCATGGCGATGTATCGGCGAAACGAAGGGGCCTCGGGGCACGATATTTTTAGTTATGGCGACAGGTCGCGCGGAACGGCGCTTGCCCCGCGATGGCCGCTGACCGGTTCAATGGGGGATTCTTGCATGGATGGGCCGCAGGCGGAAGGCCATACCTGGTCCGAGCCGCCAAGCTAGGCCAAAGGATGACTTAGGAACACGCGTACGCGGCGTGCACGCAACATCCGCCGCAGCTTTGGAAATGTTGCCGTTCGCACAGGCAGAGCGGAATGCGCGCCACACAAGGCGCCAGGAGTGCGCGCCTCGCGGGCAAAAAAAACCCCCTCGCTGGAGGGGGTTAGGGAACGCTTTAGTACCGCTTACTTCAGATGCTTCTGGATCAGCTTGGCCATCTCGAACATCGACACTTGCGCCTTGCCGAAAACTTCCTTGAGCTTTGCATCGGCATTGATGAGGCGCTTGTTGACGCTGTCCTGCAGCTTGTTCTTTTTGATGTAGTCCCAGAGCTTCTTGGTTACTTCGGTACGCGGCGAGGCCGTGGCGCCAATCACCGCGGCGAGCGCAGCGCTTGGCGTCATGGCCTTCATGAAGGCAGCATTGGGCTTGCGGGCGGACTTCGCCTTTGCAGCCTTCTTGGCAGGAGCCTTCTTGGCCGGGGCCTTCTTTGCAACGACCTTCTTTGCGACCTTCTTGGGTGCGGCCTTCTTGGCTGGCGCCTTCTTGGCTACGGCCTTCTTGGCCGGAGCCTTCTTGGCAGCCTTCTTGGGTGCAGCTTTCTTTGCAGCAGGCTTCTTTGCAGTAGCCATGGGGACTTCTCCTTTCGAACTAGATACAGCGGTTGGTGTTACAGGACTTACGACCTAGGGACACATCCCACAGCACATGACTACGCACGGGGGCACTGTGCCACGCAGCCGACGCATGCGCGCAAACTGCAGTGTGCAGCACTAGCGCACGGGATGGGAGAATTTTTGATGTTGCGACACAGGATGCGATGCTCCGGCCGCTCGGGCGGGAGGTGCGCTGTGCGCGGTTCAAACTCGGTTCGAAGGACTGCCGCAGGGCAGACAATCTACGCATCTAGCCTCGGGGTGAACACACCCGTCTCGACTACAAATTGCGTCGGAGTGTAAACCATGTTCCCACGGTACGCAGCAAATTTCTCTCTGAAAAAGCCATTTTTCAGAGGGAAAAACCACACTGGGACGTGCGCGCTGATGCCGATTTGCCTCGAGAGAGAGCGCTCGTCGAGCCGCTCTCGCCGCACCAGAAGCGGCTCGCAGCTGCTCTCGGAGGCAAGAGTGGCCGTTTCCCGAGGGCGCGCGCACCACCGTGAGCGACGCTGCACAGACGCGCGAACAGGATCGACGAGCCATCGGGCGCTGCTGCGCGCCCGGCGCTATCAGTCAGTCGGCTGCATGCTCACAGCCCTTCGCGCGACGCCTCTTTGGAGCAGTCACGCGCCTGGGTGATCCGCGCTCAACTCGACTTTCTGTGCTTTTCGTCCACCGGGGAACACCCGTCCACATCATGCTCGGTGAGGGTGCGGTCCCGCACTGACGGAGCGCTCGCCGCTGTGGTTCGCCGAGCGCCTGCCCGCCAGCGCGGGGCTGCAGCGCTTCGTCCGCGGATGCATTGCGGTCGGCCTCATCTGCCCGGACCATCGCCGTGCAAGACGACGGTGCATGCTGGGCGGCAATCGTCAGCATGCCAGCGCATCTCGCCGGGTCTGTCACTTCCCTGATAATCGAACTCGCTCAGTTGCATTCGCTTACAAGCATTCTCGTGCGCTGGACGCGCGGGAGTACTATCTTTTCAAACTGGGTGTGGCCCCGTGCCTTGGGTTTAACCGACCGTTAAGACAACAATGCAATAATTTTCCTTGCGCTATGCGGGGCTTGCGCGACACCAGCGACCCGCAGTCCAGTAGAAATTCGAGAAGGAGAGCATCATGAACATTCGCACGCTTTTTCTGCCGATTTGCATCGCCGCGCTCACCGGTTGCAGCTCGATTCCCCTTTCGTTTATCCAGGATCGCCAGGTCAGCGAGCGCACCGCGCTGAACCGCTATCCGCTAGAGGTGCTGGCGATCGACGGGGTCTATGTCCCGTCGGACCGTGGCCCCAACTCGCATTCGCAGCCGATCTCGCCGGGAATGCACACGGTGCTGTTTGCGGCCCCGCCGGTCGCGCATGACCACTTCCCGGTCGAGAAGGCCTATCCGATGGAGATTGCTCCGTGCACGCGCTACTACGTCGCCGCTGATCGTGAGAATCGCCTCAAGCGAGACTGGTCCCTGGTCGTCGAGTACACCTCCCCGGAGGGCAATTGCGACCCGGCCGAGGAATTGCGCAAGGCCGCCGCCGCAGGTGGGCAGCCGGCCCGGGCTCCCGCCGCCGCCCAGGCCAGCTCTTGAGCGAGCGCGCTGCGCCTGAGGCGCCCGCAGCGCAATGACCTTTCCTGCTGCGCACCTTCCCTGTGTGCGCTCGATGACGTCCCGCCCGAGGGACGCAGCGCGGACCAAGCGCTCGCCTTGAGTCCAGCCTCAGTCCGTCGAGTCGCTCAGGTGCGACCGTCCCCGGGTAAGGGCCGAAGCCTGAATCTCGAGTTTGGGCGAGAGACCGGGCTCGCCTAAACGCGAGTTTGGCCCAAGCTATTCTGGAGACTTTGGGGGGAATTGGCGTATGGCAAAAATGGTCTACGGATTGCAGCAGTCGCTCGATGGTTACGTCGACCACATGAAGCTTGGCCCGCCAGTGCCCGCGGCCTTTGCTCACTTCCTTGAGCAGGTGCGCGGCCTCTCGGGCGTCATCTATGGTCGCCGCACCTACGAGATCATGCGCTATTGGGACGACTACCTTCCCGATTGGGACGCGCAGGACCACGAATTCGCCCAGGCCTGGCGCAGCCAGCCGAAGTGGGTGGTGTCGGGCTCGCTTGCCTCAGTGGGTCCGAACGCCACCCTTGTCGAGAAAGACTTCGAGGCGCAGATACGCAGGCTCAAGGCTGAGTTGCCTGGCGAGATTCAGGTTGGCGGACCAGTACTGGCGCAAAGCCTGACCGCGGCCGGTCTTATCGACGAGTACCGGCTCTACCTGCGCTCCGTGGTGCTTGGTGGTGGCCATCCTTTCTTTCTCGGGCCCCGGCCGCCGCTGCGCCTTGTGGCAAACGAATTGATCGCCGAGGACATGATTCGCTTGACCTACGTCCCTGCTTGAGCGCGCGGTTGACCCGATGGCAAGCGTCAGTCCATCGGCTCGGTCAAATGTCCTCGTCCCGGCGCGGCTGCGTAGGGTTCGGGCCAGAATTCGACGAGCTTAGCGATCGCGCCTTCGCGCAGCGTGAAAAACGACAGCGCCCGGGCGCTTTGTACGCCATCGCTGATCGAGACATCGGTGACGACTTCGGTGGCGCTGGCAATGAGCCGGTTGAGCGTGAATTGCCAGGGACCGTGGGCCGGATATTCCTGGTTCATCTGCGCGTAGCGCGCGGCGCCACGAATACGCTCGCGGGTTTGCGGCCATTCGAGCACAAAATCCTCGGCCAGCACGGCGGCCACTGAAGTGAAGTCGTTGCTGCGCATGAGGTCCCAGAAGCGCGCCACCAGCGCCGCCGCTGCTTCGATCTCGCCCGGGCCTTGCGTCATCGAGGCCGTCTAGCCCGCTGCCAGATAGCGCTCCGCGAGGCGGACCCAGACGGTCGCGCCGATCGGAATCAGTGCGTCGTTGAAGTCATAGCTCGGGTTGTGCAGCATGCAGGGGCCCTCGCCATGGCCTGGCATGCGGTGCTCGCCGCCGCCGTTGCCGATGAAAAAATAGCAGCCCGGACGCTTTAGCAGCATGAACGCGAAGTCCTCCGAACCCATGGTGGGCTCGAGGTTGCTGCGCACGTTTTCCTCGCCGACCACCTCGCGCATCACCGAGGCGGCAAATAGCGTCTGCTCATGATGATTGATGGTCGGCGGATAGTTGCGCTTAAAGCGCAAAGTGGCCGAGGCGCCCAGGGCAGCCGCGCTGTGCTCGACGATCTGCGCCATGCCGGCTTCGATCAGGTCGAGGACTTCCATCTCGAAGGTGCGCACCGTGCCGCGCAGCACGGCCTCGTTGGGAATGATGTTGTAGGCGTCGCCGGCATGGATCTGGGTGATTGACAGCACCGCCGTATCGATGGGCCGTTTGCTACGCGAGATCAGGGTTTGCAGGTTCTGCGCGATCGAGACTGCGACCATGATCGGGTCGATGCCGTTATGCGGCATGGCTGCATGCGCGCCTCGTCCGGTCACGGTGATTTCGAATTCGTTGGACGACGCCATCATGGGACCGGACGCCACGCCGAAAGTGCCCACTGCCGCACCGGGCCAGTTGTGCATGCCGAACACCGCATCGCAGGCAAAGCGCTCGAACAGGCCGTCCTTGATCATGGCGTCCGCGCCACCGCCACCTTCCTCGGCTGGCTGGAAGATCAGGTGCACCGTGCCATCGAAGCGGCGTGTCTCGGCCAGGTACTTGGCTGCGGCAAGCAGCATTGCCGTGTGACCGTCGTGACCACACGCGTGCATCTTGCCCGCATGGCGCGACTTGTGGGCGAACTGATTGTGCTCCTGCAAGGGCAGGGCATCCATGTCGGCCCGCAGCCCGACGCTGCGACTGCCGCTGCCGCCGACAATCGTGCCGACGATGCCCGTCTTGCCCAGACCGCGGGTGATCGGAATCCCCCATTCGGTGAGTTTGGCAGCCACGACGTCGGCGGTGCGCTCTTCCTCGTAGCTCAATTCCGGATGCGCGTGGATGTCACGCCGGATGGCCTCGATGTCGGTCTGGAACTGGACGATTCGATCGATCAGATTCACCGCGTTCTCGCTGGTTGGCAACGGCAGGGGAGGAGCTAGGGATTATGGTCGCAAGCGCATGTTGCGGTGCGCAAAAAGGGGCCCGCGCAAGCCTGCTGCAGTGCCCCGACCACTGCGGCGGGAAACCTCGGCGACGAGTAAAATGCCCTTTTGCAGCCCCGAGGAAACACCATGGACACTGTGGCCGAGCGTGTGAGCGGCGGCGCCGCCCCGAGCGCGGCGGCGCTCGAAATGGTGCAGCGACTGATCGCCTTCCCGACGGTCTCGCGCGATTCCAACCTGGGCTTGATCGAGTTTGCGCGCGACTATCTTGAGCATCTCGGTGCCAAGACCCGCCTGACCTACGACGGCTCGCGCAAGAAAGCGAATCTCTTTGCCACCCTGGGCGCGGCGCGTTCGGGTGGTCTCGTGCTCTCCGGGCACACCGATGTCGTGCCGATCGACGGCCAGGCCTGGGATAGCGATCCGTTTGCAGCGCACATTCATGAGGGCAAGCTCTACGCGCGCGGTTCAGCGGATATGAAGGGATTTATCGGCGTCGCCCTGACGAGCGGTCAGCGATTCCTCGACGCCATGCAGGCGGGCACCCTGGAGACACCGATCCACTACGCGCTGAGCTACGACGAGGAAGTTGGCTGTCTCGGGGTACGGGGCCTGATCCGTGATCTCGAGGAAGCCGGGATCCGGCCGGCCGGTTGCATTGTCGGCGAGCCGACCTCGATGCAACCGATCATTGCCCACAAGGGCACACACCGCTTTCGCTGCATGGTGTCGGGTCGCGAAGCCCACTCCTCCTACGTTACCCAGGGCGTCAATGCGATCGAATATGCGGCGCGGGTGATTGTTTTCATCCGCGAACTGGCCGAGCGCCTGGCCCGCGAGGAGACGCGCAACTACGGGTTTACGGTCCCCTATACGACGCTCTCGACCGGGACGATCCGGGGCGGCATCGCCGCCAATGTCGTGCCCAAGGATTGCGAGTTCCAGTTCGACGTGCGCACCCTGCCGTCGATGCCGCTGGCGACGCTGCAGGCCCAGATCGAGGCGTGTGTCGAGGAACTCAGGGCGCGCATGCATGCCGAGGATCCCGATTCGGGCATCGAGTTGGTTTGCGCATCGAGCACCCAGGGCCTGAATGCGAGCGAAGCGGACGCGATCGTGCGCTATGCGATGGCCCTGACAGGCCGCAGCGAAACCGGCAAGGTTTCCTACGGCACCGAGGCGGGGCTGTTTCAAGAGGCCGGCATTGCTTCGGTCATCTGCGGGCCGGGGGACATTGCCCAGGCGCACCGGCCCAACGAGTTTGTCGAGCTGGCGGAACTGGCGCGCTGCGAGGCGTTTCTCGCACGCCTCGCCCTCGCACCCTTTCGACCGGATTGAAGCAGCGATGAATGCACCGGGTCAGATCCGCATAGTCAAGGGTGCCTGTCCGCACGACTGTCCGGATACCTGCGCGCTCGAAGTCGAGGTGCGCGATGATGTCGCGCTGCGCGTGCAGGGTGCTGCGCTGCATGCGCCTACGGCGGGCACGCTGTGTACCAAGGTCGCGCGCTACACCGAACGCACCTACCACGCCCAACGCCTCCTCCATCCCCTAAAGCGCGTCGGACCCAAGGGTAGCGGCAAATTCGCCCGCATTAGCTGGGACGAGGCCCTCGATACGATCGCGCAAAAGCTCGCCCCGATCGCCGCCGAGAACCCCGAGCAGATCGTGCCCTACAGCTACGCCGGCACCATGGGTCTGGTCCAGGGCGAAGGGATGGCGCAGCGCTTTTTTCACCGGCTTGGTGCGAGCTTTCTTGAGCGTACGATCTGTGCTGCGGCCGGCGCCGCCGGTTACGAGTACACGCTGGGCAAACGCATCGGCATCGACCCGCAAAACGTCCCGGATGCGCGCCTGATCATTTTCTGGGGTGCCAATCCAATCACCTCGTCGGTTCATTTCTGGGCTCAGGCGCAACAGGCCAAGCGCAACGGTGCCAGGCTCATCGCGATCGATCCCTATCGTTCCCTGACTGCCGAGAAATGCCACGAGCATATTGCGCTCTTGCCGGGGACCGATTCCGCGCTGGCGCTCGGAGTCATGCATGTGCTGATTCGCGACGGCCTCGTGGATCGCGCCTACGTCGACGCCTACACGGTCGGATACGAGGCGCTCGCCGCGCGCGCGGCCGAGTTCGATCCGGCGCGCGTGGCCGGCATGTGCGGCATCAGCAGCGCGCAGATCGAGAGTCTGGCGCACGACTATGGCACGCTCGGGCCAGCTCTCATTCGCATGAACTACGGCATGCAACGCGTTCGCGGCGGTGGCATGGCGGCGCGCAACATCACCTGCCTGCCTGCGCTCGTAGGAGCCTTCCGTACGCCGGCCGGAGGCGTGCTGCTCTCGACCTCGGGCAACTTCACCATGGACGATGTTGCGCTGACGCGTCCCGATCTGCTCGGTGGCCGCACGCCGCGCACCATCAACATGAGTACCATCGGGGTCGACCTGAACGCGGCAGAGCCGCCGATCAAGGCCCTGATTGTCTACAACTCGAATCCGGTGGCTGTCGCTCCACACTCAGCCAGGGTGGCCGAGGGATTTGCGCGTGAGGACCTCTTTACGGTCGTGCTCGAACACTTTCTGACCGACACAGCGGACTACGCCGACATCGTGCTGCCGGCCACCACCCAGCTTGAACACTTTGATGTCGTCAAACCCTACGGGCACTACTACCTGATGGCCAACCAGCCGGCGATCGCGCCGCTGGGCGAAAGCAAGCCGAACTCGGAGATCTTTCGTCTGCTTGCGGCACGCATGGGCTTTTCCGAGCCCTGCTTTGGCGAGGATGACTACGCGCTGGCGCGCGCGGCTCTTGGTGAGTCAGTCGATTTTGCGGCGCTTTGCGAGACCGGCTGGCAGCGCGTCGGGCCGGCTGCCGAGGTGGCGCGCTTTGCGCACGGGGTGTTTCCGACCGATTCCGGCAAGGTCGAGTTTTACAGCGCACGCGCGGCTGCGGACGGCCACGACCCGCTGCCCGCCTACGTGGAACCTGCCGAAGGCACGGCAAGCGAGCTGGCCAGCCGCTATCCGCTGGCAATGATCTCGCCGCCGGCGCGCAATTTTCTCAATAGTACCTTCGTCAATGTCGAGAGCCTGCGTTCGGTTGAGGGCGAACCCTGGCTCGACATCCATCCCGATGATGCCATCGAGCGCGGTGTCGAGAATGGCGACATGGTGCGTGTTTTCAACGACCGGGGCGCGATGACCCTGCGGGCGCGCGTCACGCAGCGGGCGCGCCCCAAGGTGGTTGTGGCGCTTTCGATCTGGTGGAAGAAGCTCAGCGCCGACGGCAAGAATGCCAACGAGCTGACCAGTCAGGTGCTTACCGACATGGGTCGCGCGCCGACCTTCTACGACTGTCTTGTTGAGGTGGAGCGAATCTGAGTCGGGTCCTGGTACCACTGCGTAGCGCTAGCTGGGCGCTCATCACGCTCACGCTTTGCGGCTGCAGTTCCCTTGGCTACTATGCGAGTTCGGTTGAGGGGCACCTGAGCCTGCTCTCGGCGGCGCGCCCGATCGATCAATGGCTGGCCGACCCGAGCACACCCGCAGGGCTGCGCGCCCGCCTTGTCGATGTAGAGCAGATCCGCGAGTTCGCCTCGCGTGATCTGGCGCTGCCGGATAACGCCAGCTATCGCAGTTATGCCGACCTCGGTCGGCCCTACGCGGTCTACAACGTATTTGCCGCACCGGCGCTGTCGCTCGAGCTAAAGCAATGGTGCTTCGTATTCGTAGGCTGCGTCAGTTACCGCGGCTACTACGCGCGCGCGGACGCCGAAGAGTATGGCGCGAGCGAGCGAGCCCTCGGACTCGACGTTGCGGTACTGGGTGTGCCCGCCTACTCGACACTCGGCTTTAGCGCCGATCCGGTGCTCTCGACCTTCATCGACGTTCCGCGGCCGGAATTGGCGCGCCTGATTTTCCACGAACTGGCCCATCAGGAATTCTTCCTCGCGGGTGACTCGACGTTTAACGAGTCATTTGCCACGGCGGTCGAAGAGGAAGGAGTCGTGCGCTGGCTAGCGAGCCAGCACGACGCCAGACTCAATGAGCAGTATGAGCGCCAGAGCGCGTGTCGCCGGGTGTTTACCGATCTGGTCTATGGCGCCCGCCAGGCGCTTGCCGCGGCCTATGAAGCCGGCCCCGACGATGCAGCGCGCCTGGCGGCCAAACAGAGGGTTTTCGCCGGCCTCAAGGCGAGCTACGTCGCGCTACGGGCCGATCCGACCAGTGTGCTGCATGACTTCCCTGGCTACGACGGCTACTTCGCACGCGAGTTGAACAACGCCGATCTGGCGGCGTTCGCGACTTACACCAAAAGGGTCTCGGCATTTGCTAAGCTTCTGGAGGAGCAGGGGGGTGATCTAGCGCGTTTTTATGCCGCGGTGCGAGAACTCGCCAGTCTGCCGCAGCCGGCGCGTGAAGCGCGCCTGGACCAATTACAGTCACGGGCCGGCCCTCCGAGGTAGCGGCCCCGATAACGAGGAGACCTGATGTCTGCAACTGCCGCCGGCCACGCGCCGACCTGGATAAGCCAATACCCGTCCGGAGTGCCGGCGACTATCGATGCCAGCGGCTACCGCTCGTGCGTGCAGCTGATGGACGAGGCGATCGCGCATTACAGCGCCCGACCGGCGTTCTACTGCATGGGACGCTATCTGAGCTACGCGCAGCTGGACGTGCAGGCACGCGCCACTGCGGCATGGCTGCAGGAGCGTGGTCTTGCTCCCGGCACGCGGGTCGCCATCATGATGCCCAACCTCCTGCAGTATCCGGTGGCGCTGCTCGGTATCCTGCGCGCCGGGTGCGTCGTCGTGAACGTCAATCCGCTCTACACGCCGCGCGAGCTCGAGCACCAGTTGAAGGATTCGGGAGCCGAGGCAATTTTTGTGCTCGAGAATTTCGCCTACACGCTCGAGCAGGTCATCGAGCGCACCCGCGTGCGCCACGTCGTCGTTGCCAGCATTGGCGATCAGCTGGGCGCAGTGAAAGGGGCGATCACCAATTTTGTCGTGCGCAATGTCAAGAAGATGGTGCCGGCGTGGGAATTGCCCAATTGCACGCGCTTTAATGCGATGCTCGCCGAGGGCGGGCACGCCATACCCAAACCGACTTCGATCGGACCCGAGGATGTGGCCTTCCTGCAGTACACGGGGGGCACTACCGGGGTGTCCAAGGGTGCCACCCTTCTGCATCGCAACATCATCGCCAACGTCCTGCAGTCCGAAGCCTGGATGCAGCCGGCTCTTGCGGGCCTCGCTGCGGATGAACAATCGACGGTGGTCTGTGCGCTGCCTCTGTACCACATCTTCGCCCTGACGGTGTGCTGCCTGCTTGGCATGAAGACCGGTGGCTTGAACGTTCTGATCACCAACCCGCGCGATATACCGGGCTTCATCAAGGAGATCAGCAAGTTCCGCGTCAACATGCTGCCCGCCGTCAATACCCTCTACAACGCCCTGCTCAACCACCCCGACTTTGCATCGCTCGACTGGAGCGGGCTGCGGGTGGCTAACGGCGGTGGGATGGCCGTGCAAAAGGCCGTCGCGGATCGCTGGTACGCGGCCACCGGCTGTCCGATTATCGAGGGCTACGGGCTGTCCGAGACCTCCCCTTCGGCGACCTGCAATCCGAGCAATGCCACCGAGTACAGCGGAACCATCGGCTTGCCGCTTCCCTCGACCGAGATCGTGATTCGCGACGACGAGGGGCGCGATGTACCCAACGGGGAGCCGGGCGAGATCTGCATTCGCGGTCCCCAGGTGATGGCCGGTTACTGGAACCGGCCCGACGAGACCGCCAAAGTCATGTATCCCGATGGCTTTTTCAAGAGCGGGGATGTCGGGATCATGGACGAGCGCGGTTACACGCGCATCGTCGATCGCAAGAAGGACATGATCCTGGTCTCAGGCTTTAACGTGTACCCCAACGAAATTGAGGCAGTCGTGGCGATGCATCCGGGCGTGCTCGAGTGTGCCGCCATTGGCGTGCCCGACGAACATTCGGGGGAAGCGGTGAAGATCTTCGTGGTGCGCAAGGACCCCTCGCTGACCGAAGCGCAGTTGCAGGAATTCCTGCGCGATCAGCTGACCGGTTACAAGCGACCGCGCTCGATCGAGTTTCGCGAGGATCTTCCCAAGACCAACGTCGGCAAGATTCTGCGTCGCGAGCTGCGCGACTCGGAGATAAAAAAAGGGGCCGAAAAGGCCGCCGCCTGAGCAACCGGGAGTAGGGTCTTGCACGAGAAAATCATTACCTACGCCTCGCCGATCTTCTTTCTGCTGATCGGCATCGAACTGCTCATCGCCTACTGGCTGCGACGCCGCGTGTATCACACCCAGGATGCGATCAGCAGCCTGGGCCTCGGGATACTGTCCCAGGTCGTCGGTGTGTTCACGCAGATCTTCAATATCGGCGTGTTCGCCTGGACCTCGGCGCACCTGGCCCTCTGGCAATTGCCCTCGGACAACTGGCTGGTGTGGGTCGCAGCCTTGATTGGCTATGACCTGTGCTACTACTGGAACCACCGCATCGAGCACGAGATCAGCGTGCTCTGGGGCGGCCACGTGGTCCATCACCAGAGCGAGGACTACAACCTCTCGACCGCACTGCGCCAGTCACCGACAGCATTTCTGTTTAGCTGGATCTTCTATCTGCCGCTCGCCGTCGCCGGCGTGCCCTTGACGGTATTCGCGGTCGTCGCGCTGATCGATCTGCTCTATCAGTTCTGGATCCATACTGAACTGATCGGCAGCCATCGGCTGCTCGACCGGATTTTCGCTACGCCTTCGAATCACCGCGTGCATCATGCGGTCAACGATCGCTACATCGATCGCAACTATGGCGGTGTTCTGATCATCTGGGATCGCCTGTTTGGCACTTTCCAGGAGGAGCTGCCAGATGAGCCCTGTGTCTACGGTACGCGCGCGCCCCTGCGCAGTTTCAATCCCCTGTGGGCGAGTCTGGAAGTCTACGTGGCGCTGGCGCGCGACGCCTGGCACGCCGCGTCCTGGCGCGACAAGCTCGCCGTCTGGGTCAAGCGGCCGGGATGGCGCCCACAGGATGCGGCGCAGCGCCATCCGAAGCCAGCCTTCAATATCGAGCGCGCACGCTATGCCCCTGTGCTGGGTGGCCTTCTGACTCTCTACTGCCTGGTGCAGTTTGGCGCGGTGATACTCCTGGCTGTGCATTTTCTGGATTTCCAGGCGCACGCCGGCGCGCCCGAAGTACTTGCCTACGCGTTCTATCTGGTAGTCGCTCTCTGCCTGATCGGCATGCTCTCCGAGGGCGACTTGCGCGCGTTGCCCTGGGAGGGTTTGCGTGTGGCGTTCACGGCCGTGGTTCCGCTTTTGAGCGGGCAATGGTTCGGGTTTCCGGATCTGCCTGTTGCCGCCGGCATCGGCTTTCTGGTCTTCTTTGGCGCGATGGGCGCGCTGCTGGTGCTGGCGGCCCGGGCACAGCGCGCCGCCGGTCAGATTGTTTCGGCCCAGCCGGGGTGATTTCGCGTATCCTGTGGCCCGGACGGCGCTCCAGGGTCGACTAAGGAAAACCAAAACATGCGGCTCGCCAGGCTGTTCACACTGACGACGATCACCATCTGTGTGCTCATCGCCGCCCTGCTGGCGCAGACCCTGTATGGCAGCTGGCGCACGCTGCAATCCTCGCAACAGGGCCTCGCGGCGATCCAGATCGCCCATTCGGCGATGATTCTCGCGGAGCGACTCTCGAGCGAGCGTGGCCCGGCCAATGCAGTACTCGGTGACATCGATCCGCCCGATAGCGAGCGCCAGGTGCGCCTTGCGACCGCACGCAGCCAGAGCGACCAGTCGCTCACCGATTTGCGTACCACGCTCGCCCAGTCGAGCACGCTCAACAGTCCGGCCGTTGAACGCGCGCTCGAGCGTGCCGCAACCCAGCTTGCCACCGCGCGTCACGAAGTCGATCAGGTCGCGGCGCTGCCGAGGACGGCGCGCGACGGACCGCACATCATGGCGGCGGTGCACGAGATGTTCGACGTGATTCCCGTGGTCATGGACGTGGTGACGCTGCTGGCGCACTCGGCCGAGCGCAACTACCCCGAGCTTGGTGACGCTCTCGTTGGTGCGCGCCTGACGGTCGAACTGCGCGAAGAGGCAGGGCGCCTCGGATCCCTGTTTACCGCGGCGCTCGCCGAACGGCGCGCCCTGACCGACGAAGAGACGCGCGAGATCGATCTGCTGCGCGGGCGCATCGACGAGCTGCGCATGCTGGTTGATCTACGTGTGCACGCCGGCGAATCCGAGGTGCGGATTCTGGAGGCCGAGCGACTGATGCAGGAGCGTTATTTCCACGACGGCCTGAACTTTGTGGGCGAGATCATCGAGGCCTCGCGCACCGGTCGTCCCTACGGGGTCGATCCCGCCGAATTCGGCAGCCGCTACGTCGCCGACATGGCGGCCATCGTCGAGTTGCGCGACGCAATGATCGGGGCGGCGGTGGACGCGGCCAAGATCCGGCGCCAGGCGGCGGAGCGCTCGCTCGGGCTCGGGGTGATTACCGGCGGCGCGGCGCTGCTGATTCTGATCCAGATGCTGCGCAACATTCGTGCGCGTATCGTCAGACCGCTGCTTGAAACCACCCGTGCTCTGGTCAATATGTCGCGCGGCAACCTTCAGACCCGCCTCGTTCCCCCGGAGCGCGGTGACGAGATCGGCGACATCACGCGCGCGGTGGAATCTCTGCGCCAGAACAGCCTTGCCAAGCAGCAGCTCGAAGTCGAGCGCCAGAAGCTGATCGAGGAATTGAAGACCACCTCGAATACCGATTTCCTCACGGGACTGCTCAATCGCCGTGCCTTCATTGCCGCGGGCGAATTGCAGGCGCACAACGCGCAACGCTACGGCTGGTCGCTGGCGTTGATCCTGTTTGATCTTGACCACTTCAAGAACATCAACGACCAGTTCGGTCACCAGGCCGGCGACATAGTCTTGGCGCAGGTGGCCGACATTGCGCGCGCCGGGTTTCGCGAAGGCGATGTGGTGGCGCGCCACGGCGGCGAGGAATTCGCCTGCCTTGCGATCCAGTGCGACATTGAGACGGCGCATACGCTTGCCGAGCGCGTGCGCGTCTCGATTGATGCGGCCTCGATTGCCCTGGCTGATGGGCGGGTGGTGCGGATCTCGGCAAGCTTTGGCGTGGCCGCCATGGGAGACAAGATCAAGACTCTCGAGAATCTCGTGCGTACCGCCGATCGCGCGCTCTATCGCGCCAAGGAAGAGGGCCGCAACCGCGTGTGCCTGGCGGCGGCTAGCTAGGCGTCGGCTAATCGAGAAAACGTGCTAGCCATTCCAGCGAGCGCCCGCGCGCGGTCGCCGCGGCGCGCTGGTTGTACATGGGTCGCCCCCAGCAGTTAAAGCCGTGATCGGCGCCTTCGTAGACCTCGATGCGGGCGTTCGCGTGTCCGGCGAAGGCCTGCTTTACCGCTGCTACCGCCTCGGACGGGATGTGCGTGTCGAGTGCACCGTAATGAAACAGGATCGGCACTTCGATGGACTCGGCCAGCGCCAGGTGATTCTGGATTCCACCGCCGTAGAAACACACCGCCGCATCGACACCGGCACTCGCGGCCGCCTGATAGGCCAGACGCCCGCCCATGCAATAGCCGAGCACGCCGACCTTGCCGGTCATCTCATCAAGCCCGCGCAGCGCCTTTACCGTACTACCCAGGTCGCTGACGGCATTGGGGCCGTCGAGTGCCTGCATGAGCTTGTAGGCCTCGGCCGTTCCGGGCTCGTCGTAGCGCAGATCGACGCGCGGTTTCTGGCGCCAAAAGATATCGGGGGCCATGACGACATAGCCATCCATGGCGTACTGGTCGGCGACGGCGCGAATATGTTCGTTGACGCCCCAGATTTCCTGGATAACTACCAGGCCCGGCCCGCGCCCTTTGGGCGGCAGCGACAGATAGACATCGAAGGACTTGCCGTCGTGACTGGAGATCGGGATCCAGGTGCTGTTCATGCGTACCTCCGGGGGCTTGGTGTGCTGTAGGGTGAGCGGGATGCGCCGTCCATGATACCCGCACGGCCGATGGCGGGTCGCTGGACGCGGCGCGCCGACCGGGCGTTGTAGAATTCGACGGACATGCATTGCCGAGCGGCCCGGGGGGCTACTGGCTGTGCAAACCTTGCGATGGAGTGATGAGCGTGGCGGGACTGGCCGATCGCATGATCACCGAGTTTGATCGGGCTCTGCGCACAGTCGCCGCGCCGCCGCGCGTGCCCTTTGGCGCGCCGCTGCAGTCGGTCGCGCCCGAACTCACCGAGAAAGAGCGGGCTCACTCCGCCGCCCTGATGCGCGTCAATCACGTCGGCGAAGTGTGCGCCCAGGCGCTCTACCGTGCCCAGGCCGCGATGACCACGAATCCGGACCTCGTACGCCGTTTCGAAGCCGCCGCTGCTGAAGAAACCGAGCATCTTGGCTGGACCAGTGAGCGCGTCGCGCAGCTGCGATCGCACACCAGCCTGCTCAATCCGCTGTGGTATGCGGGAGCCTATGTGCTTGGGGTCGCCGCAGCGCGCGCCGGGGATGCTCTGAGCCTGGGTTTTGTGGTCGAGACCGAAAGACAGGTCGAGCAACACCTGCAAGGGCATCTGGATGCGCTACCTGCGGCAGATCAGGTTTCCCGGGCGCTGGTCGCGCGTATGCGCGACGATGAAGCGCGCCATGGGCGCGAGGCCAAAGCAGCTGGCGCGGCAACCCTGCCAGCGCCGGTGCGGTTTGCGATGCGCCTGGCGGCCAAGGTCATGACCACGACTGCCTACTGGATCTAGTCGGCCGGCGTTTCCCGGATCTCGAAGGATGTCGACAGCTCGGCGGTCTTCGCCAGCATGATCGATGCCGAACAATATTTCTCGTGGGAAAGCTTGATCGCGCGCTCGACCATAGACGCCGCGACGGCGTGGCCGGTGACGGTGAAATGAAAGTGGATGCGGGTGAATACCTTGGGATCGCTTGCGGCGCGCTCGGCGACGAGTTTTACCTCGCAATCCTCGATCTGCTGGCGTTGTCGGCGCAGGATCAAGACCACATCGTAGGCGGTGCATCCCCCGGTCGCCGCAAGCAGCAATTCCATCGGCCGCGCGGCCTCGTTGCGCCCGCCTGCTGGTTCGCCGGGGGCACTTGGCGCTCCGTCCATGGACACTTCGTGGCCACTGGCGGTGGTGGCCGTAAAGCGCATGCTGCTGCGCTTGGGATCGCCTGGCTCACCGCACCAGCGCACGCTGACTTCCATGGTTTACCTGAGTGGGATGGAACAGGAGCTTCTAGTGTAGCCGGCAGGCCGGCGCCTGATCGCGCCAGGCATTGTTGTATCGCAACAATAGCACCCGATTACGGCCTCTCAATCGGCCCGGGAGCAAACCCATGATTCTAAATAGTTTACCAATCTATGAGAGAGGAAATACCTGTATGCCCTGGGGGAATTAGGCGATTTTCACAAAGTATTTTGCGTCGCACCAGAGTTTCACCTATAATTAATTTCATTGAGGGAGCGCATTGGCGAACAAGCTGACGTGCTCCCGAGCCGGTGTCTCCTCCACCCTCCTCCTTTGGTGGATTAGCCCGAGCCAGAAATGGCTCGGGCTTTTTTTTCCGTCGATCAGTTCAGCGCGCATCCGCGAGCCTGTGAGCCGCCTTGGCTTGACTGGTTAGCCGATAACTCCTTATAATGGAAGACTTTTCCTCGTATATGCGCAGGAGAGCCCGCGGGTACAAGCGGGGCGCATATGCGGATTCAACCCGGGACTCTACAAGGCCAAAGGCCGGGGTGTCCCATAAACCAGGAAGCATCATGAAGACCTTTTCCGCGAAACCCGCCGAGGTGCAGCGCGACTGGTTCGTGATTGACGCGACAGACAAAGTACTCGGACGTGTGGCCAGTGAAGTCGCACGCCGTCTGCGTGGCAAGCACAAACCGGAATTTACGCCGCATGTCGACACGGGCGATTTCATCGTCATCGTCAACGCAGCCAAGTTGCGCGTGACCGGCAACAAGGGCCAGGACAAGAAGTATTTCCGCCACTCGGGATATCCCGGCGGGATCTACGAGACCAACTTCGAGAAGATGCAGTCGCGCTTTCCCGGACGGGCGCTCGAAAAGGCCGTCAAGGGCATGCTGCCCAAGGGGCCGCTGGGCTACGCGATGATCAAGAAACTCAAGGTGTATGCCGAGGCGACTCATCCGCACACGGCGCAACAACCCAAACCGCTCGAGGTGAAGGCATGATCGGCAATTACAACTACGGTACCGGACGGCGCAAGAGCTCAGTCGCGCGGGTATTCATCAAGTCCGGGTCCGGCAAGATTGTCGTCAATGGCAAGCCGGTCGACGAATATTTCGCCCGCGAGACCGGTCGCATGATCGTGCGTCAACCGCTCGAGCTCACCAATCATGGCGCGACCTTCGACATCCTCGTGAATGTCCACGGTGGCGGCGAATCCGGTCAGGCCGGCGCTGTGCGTCACGGCATCACGCGTGCCCTGATCGACTACGATGCCGCGCTCAAGCCTGGTCTGTCCAAGGCTGGCCTGGTGACGCGCGACGCACGTGAAGTCGAGCGCAAGAAGGTCGGTCTGCACAAGGCGCGTCGTCGTAAGCAGTTCTCCAAGCGCTAAGCGCTTATCCCACCGATGCCGAGGTTTCGGTGGGCGCCGCAGAAAAGGTCGCCGCGCAACCGGCGACTTTTTTTTGGCACCGGCGTGGGGCGGCCGGCAGCGACAGGGTAGTTACCCCCGAGGCACACGGGCAACATTTCATCGGTCTGCAACGATCGGGCGACATGCTTGGCGCTGGTCACGGAAAGGATGGACAGGCCGTTGCGCAAGGGCCACAGATGCCACGCACCAGTCTGGGATTTTGGGCTGTTCCGGTGCATTTTGAAGTGTTTGTAATGTTTCTGTCATGTATGCATATGTATAGTCATGACGTTGTAGTAAATGCTCGGGCAATACCATTTTCACAGCTTGCGCCCAGAATCGGCTTTTACAAGAAATAGCTTTTTTATCAGTAACTTACCCGGCAACGGGTTAGAAAATTCAGAGAGGTCTACATGTCAGGTCACACCAATCCCAAGAATTCCCACGGCGCTCGCTGGACGCCGATCGCACGGGCACTAGCCTTGTGCGCTGCTACCGGTTTTGCCGGATCGGCCATGGCGCAAACCGCCCCGACCCCGCAACAACTCGAGCAGCAGATCCAGGCGCTGCAAGACCAGGTTCAGGCGCTCAAGGCCGCCCAGGCTCAAGCCCCGGCAGCCGCACCTTCCTCGGGTGCCAGCGATGGCCTGACCTTCCACGGCCTTACCCTGTACGGCACGCTCGATGGCGGCCTGACCCACATGACCAACGGTGCGGCGCTCAATTCGGACTTCGGTCCTGGCGTGCCTTACCTGATTGCCAAGTACGCACACGGCTCGACCACTTCGTTCGCTCCTTCGGGTTTGAGCCAGTCGCTCGTGGGCCTGAAGGGTGACCTGCCGGTCGATCAGGATCTCTTTGGATTCTTCAAGGTCGAGACGGCGATCAACCCGCAATCGGGCACGCTGTATAACGCTGAGAAGTCGCTGGTTCAGCAAAACGGTCGCCCCCTGGCGAGCCAGACCACCAATGGTGACTCGGCCAACGATGGTCAGATCTTTACCCGCCAGGCCTATCTGGGCTTTGGTTCGAACACCTACGGCACGATCCAGATCGGCCGCATCAACAATCTGCTGAATGATGCCCTGACCAACTACGATCCGCTGGGCAAGTCCTACGCATTTTCGCCGCTGGGCTATTCGGGTGCGACCGCTGGTGGTGGCTACACCGAAGAAACGATTCTGGACAACTCGCTGCGTTACGCGGTGAACGTCGGCCCCGCTCATATCTACGCTCTGCACCAGGTGCAGGCTGATGGCGCCATCCCTGGTGGTGCCAATCAGTTCGGCGTGGGCGGCGGATTTGCCGGATTCAATGTCGATCTGACCTACTCGAAGATCTATGACGCAATCAGCGCCTCGGCTCTGAGCGCCGCCCAGAACGTCTCGCCGAACTACGGCACGCTTGCTGCCAAGGTCTCGGACAACACCGCCTGGGCACTCGAAGGCAATTACAAGTTCTCCGATTTCAAGGCATACGCAGGTTACGAGCACATCAACTTCGCCGATCCGTCAGACCCGCTCAAGGCCGGCGTAACCAATATCGGCGGCTACACGCTGAGTTTCCTGACCCAGGACGCCTTCAAGAACAACGAAGTGCTGGAGATCTCGTGGCTGGGACTGAGCTACGCCATCACGCCTAAGCTGCTATTGACCGGTGCCTATTACCACCTGTCCAACAACAGCTACAAGGGTAATGGCTGCTCCAACACCAGCGCCAGTAGCTGCAGCGGCGAGGAAAACGTCTACTCGCTGGTTCTTGACTACCACTTCCTGAAGAACCTGGATGTCTACGGTGGCTTCATGTCGTCCAAGGTCGAGAACGGCATGGCTTCCGGATTCCTGGAAGACAGCAACCTCGCCACGACGATTGGCCTGCGCCTGATGTTCTAATCGCCGCGCGCCTCGGAAACGGGGCGCCTGGTCGAAGCCTCAAAGGATGGCCCGCAGTTAGGAGTGATTGCGGGCCATCTTGTATTAGCCGGCACTTCGGGGTGATCAATAGCTTATGCACCTGATCTCCCCGCGTTTGGCATGCTACTTGCTTTGTTGATGCATGCGCGGACCTTGCCGGTCGCGCTCCTTGAGTTGGGGGATTGAACACCCTCTTTATGTCCCGCAGGCGTTCCGCTTGCGGGACATTTTTGTTTGTGGCACCCAAAAATTGTCGGCAGTTGACGCGGCATCACAATTCCCAAATCCACCAGCTGGTAGCGGCGAGTGGGCCGGCGCTCGCCACCGGCGCGTGCCATCCGTGCGGCTTTTGCGAGCAGGGCATCCTCGCCACTGCACCTGGCAACTTTCTGAGTGGATTTTAATCTGCCACTTATGGGAGCCTCATCTTGCCCTGCTAGGATGACCAGCACGAGGAAACGGTCATGCGTGCACTGCTGGTCGAAGACGAAGAAAAGCTTGCCAATATCATAGGCCGCGGCCTGAAGGCCGAAGGATTCGCGGTCGATGTGGCGAGCGACGGGGTGCGTGGTCTGGAACTGGCGATCACCTACGGCTACGACGTGATCATCCTCGACATCATTGTCCCGAAGTTGAGCGGGACCGAGGTTCTCTCCGGCATTCGCCAGAAGAATCGCCAGGTGCCCGTGCTCATGCTGACCGCGCGCGATGCCGTGGCCGACAAGGTGGCACATCTTGAGGCCGGCGCCGACGACTACCTGACCAAGCCTTTTGCCTTTTCCGAGCTCCTGGTAAGGATCCGCGCGCTGCTGCGACGCGCCCCGGTACAACGGGCCGACGTGATCCGGATCGCGGACCTCGAAGTCGACCGCCTGAATCGCCAGGTCAAGCGCGCCGGCAGACGTCTGGACATGAGTGCCAAGGAATATGCCCTGCTTGAGTACCTCGCCCTGAATGTCGAACGCGTGCTTTCGCGCACGATGATCATCGAACACGTGTGGGACCAGAGCTTCGAGGGAGTCACCAATATCGTCGATGTCTACATCCGCCAACTGCGCCTGAAGATCGACGATGCGCATGAACTCAAACTGATCAGGACCGTGCGCGGCGCCGGCTATGTCCTTAGCGAGCAGGCAGGGCGATGACCACGCGATCCCTGTTCTTTCGGCTGATCCTCTGGTACAGCGGCCTCGTCATCGTGGTGGCGCTCGCCTTTGGTGCCTACCTCTATGAGGGTATGCGCGCGCGACTGTATCGCGAAGTCGAGGCCACCCTGACGCGCCGTGCCCACCAGATCGCCGACAATGTGCTTGTCCACGTCAGCGACGAGTCGGCGCACGAGATCGCCGCCCAGATCAGCGAGGTCTATTCGCCGGCGGCCAACAACCGATTCATCCGCGTGTCGCGCGCCGATCATTCGCTGCTCTACGTTTCCGATTCTCCCAAGGACGGGGCGTTCGAGCCGGCTGCGGTCGCGCAGTCGTCAGGCGCCGGCGCGCCACGCGTAGAGGCGCTGGCCTCGGGAGCGACTCTGCTCATTGTTGCCGTACCGGTCAACGCCGCCGGCCAGTCCTTTCTGATCGAGATGGGGGCAACCGTCAACGAGATCGACACGGCGCTTCATGGTCTGGTGCTCACGCTCCTGTTCGGCCTGCCCTTCGTGATTCTGATCGTCTCGGCGGGTGGCTACATACTGGTTCGTCGCTCTCTGAAACCGGTTGAGGAGATCCGCGCCACGGCTGAGCAGATCACCTTCGGAAACCTCGCCAAGCGCCTGCCGGTCGTCGCCAGCGGCGACGCCCTCGAGCACCTGTCGCTGACCCTGAATCAGATGCTGCAACGCCTCGAAGACGCATACCAGCAGGTGAGCCGCTTTTCCGCGGATGCCGCCCACGAATTGCGCACGCCTCTGACCATCATGCGCGCGGAGCTGGAGTCGATCATCCAGCGGGAAGCCACACTCTCGGAATCCTTGCGCGAGCGACTGGCGAGCGTACTCGAGGAAACCGAGCGGCTCTCGCGCATCACCGAGAGCCTTTTCACTATCTCGCGCCTGGACGCCGGCGAAGCCAATGCGCAATCGACCAGCTTTTACCTCATCGACCTGGTGAAAGCGACTACTGAGCAGATGCTGCTGCTGGCAGAGGACAAGCACATTGAAGTCGCCATCGCGGCCACTGCTCCCGTGCGGGTTACCGGCGACGCAGCACGCTTAAAGCAGGTAGTCGTGAATCTGCTCGATAACGCCATCAAGTACACACCCGAAGGCGGCAAGATTTCGGTCGCCATTTCCGAGGCAGCGCAGCGCGCATGCCTGACGGTCTCGGATACCGGCATCGGAATCCCGGCCGATGCGCTGCCGCACGTTTTCGAGCGCTTCTACCGGGCCGACAAGGCGCGCTCGCGCGAACAGGGTGGCGCAGGTCTGGGCCTGTCGATCGTGCGCTCCATCGTCCTGGCGCATGGCGGCAGTGTCGAGATTCAGAACAATCCCCAGGCCGGCACTTCCTTGCGCGTTTACCTGCCGCTTGCGGAGGGCGCCGACGATGATCTTGCAGAGCCCCGCGCCGCTTAGGGTGCTGACATGTCGCTGATTGCCTACGTCCTGAAGCGTCCCTATACAGTCACGGCGATCCTGATGCTGGTGGCTCTGCTGGGCATAGGCGCCGGCCTGCGCATGCCGGTCGATATCTTTCCGGAAATCGACATCCCGGTGGTAAGCGTGGTGTGGACCTATAGCGGAATGAATGCCAAGGACATCCAGAACCGCATTCTCACCTTGCACGAGCGTCAGATGGCGTCGCTGGTAGATGATATCGCGCATATTGAAGCGACCAGCTACGACGGCGTTGGAGTGGAGAAAGTCTATCTGCACGAAGGTGCGGACGTGACGCGGGCTGTCTCGCAGCTGGCGAGTTCCGCACTCGTGGTGCTCAAGTACATGCCGCCTGGCATCACCCCGCCGCTGGTGCTGCGCTATGGCGCTACCGACGTACCGATCATCCAGCTGAGCCTGTCGAGCACGGTTCTGCCCGATACCAAGCTCAACGACCTCGGGCAGAACATCATCCGTCCGGATCTGGCGGTCGTGCACGGCGCTGAAGTGCCTTATCCCTATGGCGGCAAACCGCGCGTCATCATGGCCGATCTCGACGCGGCGGCGCTCTCGGCACGTGGTCTTTCGCCGGCCGACGTGAGCGCCGCCCTGCAGACGCAGAACGTCATCCTGCCGGCCGGTGATGTGAAGATAGGGTCCAAGGACTACACGCTGTCGATGAACAACAGTCCGAACGTCATCGAGGAGATCAATTCCTTCCCGATCAGGACGATCAACGGCAAGACCATCTTCATGCATGACGTCGCGCACGTTCACGACGGCTTCCAGGTCCAGACCAATGCGGTCTCGGTCAACGGTACACCGGGCGCGCTGATGACCATTCGCAAGACCGGAGGGGTGTCGACGCTTGCCGTGATCGAGGGTATCCGGGAAATACTTCCCGAACTGAAAAAGGTTCTTCCGGCCAGCGTGAACATCAAGGCGATCTTCGATCAGTCGATATTCGTGAAGGCCGCTCTGAACAGCGTCGTCATGGGTGGCGCGATGGCGGCCGGCCTGACCGCCCTCATGATTCTGCTGTTTATGGGCAACTGGCGCCTGACCATCATCATCCTCGCCTCGATTCCGCTGTCGATCATCACGGCGGTGCTGGTCATGTACTGCAGCGGCCAGACGCTCAACACGATGACGCTCGGAGGCTTCGCCCTGGCTGTCGGTATCCTGGTTGATAACGGCACGGTGGTGATCGAGAACATCGAGCGCCGCTTGCGCGAAGGCGGCCACCTTGAACTCGCCATTGAGTCCGGGGCGGCAGAGGTCGGCGTGCCGACCATGCTCTCGACGCTATGCATCTGCATCGTCTTTGTGCCGATCTTCCTGCTCGAGGGGACCGCCAAGTACCTGTTCTCGCCGCTGTCCCTATCGGTGTGTGTCTCGCTGGTGGCGAGCCTGGCACTGTCGTTTACGCTGGTGCCGCTGCTGTTCAAATATCTGATGCGCTCGCAGGTTCAGACCCACGCGACCGATGGTGATGCCGGAGCGCACTCGCGGACGCGACCGGTCAATCCCTTCATGAGAATCCACCTCGCATTCGAGCGCGGCTTTCATTCATTCCGGGAGACCTACCGAACCACCCTTGTCTGGGCCCTCTCCGAGCCCAAGCAGACGATTCTGTTTTTCGGGATCCTGATTGCCGCTGCCGCGCTGCTCTTTCCCGCGCTCGGGCGGGATTTTTTCCCGCAGGTCGACGCCGGGCAGATGCGCCTGCATGTGCGCGACCCTGCCGGGACGCGGCTCGAACAGACTCAGCAGGACTTCGGCCGGGTGGAAGCAGCCATTCGCCAGATTGTCGGTGACGCACAGATCGACGTGGTACTCGACAATATCGGACTGCCTTACAGCGGAATCAATATTGCGCTCAGCGATTCGGCCACCATCGGACCGATGGACGGCGAGATCCTCGTCTCGCTAAAGCCGACCCATGTCCCGACAGCGCAGCTGATGGCACAACTCAGACGGGAGTTGCCCAAGCGCTTTGCCGGAATGGATTTCTTCTTCCAGCCGGCCGACATCGTTGACCAGGTCCTCAATTTTGGCCAGCCCGCTCCAATCGACATCCGCATCGCCGGACCGAACGCGGATGAAGCCTACGCGCTGGCGAGTAAGCTTGCCCATGACCTCAAAAGTGTCTCCGGAATCGTCGACTCACATGTTTTCCAGGTGCCGGATGCACCGTCGCTGACCATCGGCGTCGACCGCACGCTTGCCGGCGAGTTTGGTCTGGATCAGCAGAAAGCGGCCAGCGACGTGCTGGTCTCGACCAATTCCAGTGCCCAGACCTCGCCCAATTTCTGGATCGATCCGCGCAACAGCGTCAGTTATCCACTCGTCGTGCAGATGCCGACTTATAAGCTCAATTCGTCAGGCGACATCGGGACCATCTCCCTGTCGAGCGCAGGTCCGGGCTCGCACAATCAGCTGCTCATGAATGTGGCCAGCTTCAGCCGCGGTTCGGTTCCGATGGTGATGTCCCAATACAATATTCGACCGGTATTCGATGTCGACGCGGATGTCCAGGGCCGCGATCTCTCTTCGGTGGCGCACGACATCGATGAGTTGCTCAAGGCCGACCAGCCGGATCCCGCCAAGGCCATCACGATGACTCTTGCCGGCCAGGTCGAGACCATGCGCAGCAGCTATAGCGGCCTGTTCTCGGGTATGGCGCTCGCCGTCGTACTGGTTTACCTTTTTCTCGTGATCAACTTCCAGAGCTGGATCGATCCGCTGGTGGTGCTGCTCGCGGTTCCGTTCGCCCTCACTGGGGTGATCGTGTTTCTCTATCTCACGCAGACCCATCTCAGCGTTCCGGCGCTGATGGGAGCCATCATGTGCATTGGGCTAACGACCGCCAACAGTATCCTCGTGGTCACCTTTGCCAATCAGCGCATGGCAGCTGGTGACAGCCCGACGCTCGCCGCCGAGCTGGCAGGCTATACCCGCCTGCGTCCTGTCCTCATGACCGCTGGTGCGATGATCCTCGGGATGGTGCCGATGGCGCTGGGCGTGGGTGAGGGCGGTGAGCAGAACGCGCCGCTGGCGCGCGCGGTTATCGGCGGCCTGCTATTTGCGACCTTTGCGACGCTCGTCTTCGTCCCGGTCATGTACCGCCTGCTGCGGCGCGAGGCGCCGGCCGCGGGAAATCCCAATTCTGAAGGAGATCTCCGTGCAAGCGCGTAACTCCGAATCATCTCCAGAGGATCGGCGCACCGTGGCGGCGCAAGGGCGCAGGATCCGGCTGTTCGCGCTGATCGTGGTCGCCGTGCTCGCCATCGCCTTCGTGCTCGTGCATTTCGTCAAAGCATCGCACGACCATGGCATAGCGGACGCGACGGCCGCCATGGCCGGCGCAGCGCCGGCAGTCAATGTTGTGACCGTCGTGCCTGCTCCGAGTGCGCAGGCGCTGAGCCTGCCCGGAGAATCAGCAGCCTGGTTCGACAGTACCCTGTACGCACGCGTGGACGGCTATGTGGCCAAGTGGAGCGCCGATATCGGCGATCGCGTCAAGCGCGGCCAGACTCTTGCGACCATCGAGACTCCGGATCTGGACGCGCAGCAGGCCGCCTCGGAGGCCAAGCTCAAGGCGGCACAGGCGCTCGTGATGGCGCGTCAGGCGGATGCCCAATTTGCCAAATCGACCTATGATCGCTGGCGCGACTCCCCCAAGGGCGTCGTCTCCGAACAGGAGCGTGAAGAAAAAAAGGCCGGCTACGACAGCGCCGCGGCGCAGTTGAGTGAGGCACAGGCACAAGTTGCGCTCGATAGTGCCGATGTCGACCGCTACACGATCCTTGCGAAATTCAAACGGGTCACGGCACCCTACGACGGTGTGATCACCGAGCGGCGCATCGACATCGGCAACCTCGTGAGTGCCGGCAGCAATGCCAGTACGACGCCACTCTACAAGATGGCCCAGACGGATCCGATCCGGGTTTTCGTGAACGTACCGCAGAGCGCCGCGGGCCAGATGAAACCCGGAGTGAGCGTAAAGATCCGTGCGACCAATATTCCGGGGCGCATCTTCGAAGGGAAAGTTACACGAACCTCGGACGCCATCGATCCGCAGGCACGCACGCTTCGGGTGGAGGCCGACATCGCGAATCCGGATCGCGCCCTTGTGCCGGGCATGTATGTCGACGTGGCGTTCGATATCCCGACCGCGGGATGGGTCCAGATTCCCGCAGCGGCGCTTATCTTTCGCCCAAGCGGCCAGGAAGTCGCCGTCATTGGCAAGGATGAGCGTGTCAGCTTTCGGGTGGTAAGCATCGCGCGCGACAACGGCAGCACTGTCGAAATCGGATCAGGCCTTGCGGCTGGCGAGCGGGTCGCATTGAACATAAGTTCCCAGATCGCGGCCGGTCAAAAAGTGGCGGTCAGCGATGCCACGGATGGAGGCGGCAATGGTCCATCGCCCCAGAAGTAAGCCGCTGTGCGCCGCAGTTCTGCTTGCGCTCGGCGCGGGCATGCTGCAGGGATGCGCGGTGGGTCCTGACTACCATGCGCCCCAGATGACCGTGCCCGATGAGTTCGTCGCGCCGGCGCGACCAGCCTCGGGTGAATCCGGGGACGGAATTCCTGTCAAGGCCGACGCATCGCCCGACGCCGGCCAGTGGTGGAAGGCGCTTGGCGACGACACGCTCGACGGATTGATAGATCGTGCCATCAAGGCCAACCCGCGACTCGAAATTGCACTCACTCGTGTGCAGGCGGCAAGGCAGGAGGAATCCGTAGTCCTAGGCAAAGCGCTACCCTCGCTCGGGCTAAGCGCGGGGGCTGCGCGCGGCACCGGCAGCGACCTTGCGCGTGGCCGCGCCGATCCGACACTCGTCGCCGCTGAAGACACCGGAAATTTCAGGCACGTCACAGAAATCGATGGATTTGACTTCAACTGGGAACTCGACGTATTCGGCAAATATCGTCGCGAACTGGAAGCCGCACATTACGATGAACAGGCCGCGCGTGCGGCGCGCAATGTGGTACTTACGAGCCTGATCGCTGACCTGGTGCGTGCCTATGTGGATCTGCGCAGCTTCCAGATGCAACGGGCGGTGCTCGACCAGAATATCCAGCTGGCCCGGCAATACGTGGATTTTGTCGATCAGCGCTACCAGCGTGGGCTGACCAATGGTCTGGACCTCACGCTCGCGCAACGCCAGTCCGCGAGCCTGGCAGCGCAACGCGCGCCCCTGACGGCGCGCGTTGCGGCCGCACAGTTCACCATCGCCGTACTGTGTGGCGACTTTCCGGAAAACGTCGACAGGGAGCTTGCGCAGACCAGACCGGTGCCACAGCTGCCGCGACAACTCAGTACCGGGGTACCGCTTGATCTGTTGCGCCGGCGTCCGGACATTGATGAGGCAGAGCGTGAATTGGCAGCGGCCAACGCGCGCATTGGCGTGGCGACCGCGGACCTGTTCCCGCGATTGGCGGTGTCGGCCGGTGCCGGACATCAAGTCCAGGGGTGGGGGGTCAACCCGGGGATGTCGAGTTTCATCTGGTCCGCCGGGCCTTCGGTAAGCTGGTCAATTCTGGATTTCGGAACCCTCGACGCGCTCGTAAATATCGCCGATCTCAAAACGCATGCGATGCTCATGAACTACAAGCAGACGGTGCTCACCGCTGTCGAGGAAGTTGACGTCGCCGCCAGCAGCTATGCCGCAGAGCAGGATCGCCTGCAGAACCTCGGCACGGCGCTCGACGCGAGCTACCGCGCGGTCGAACTCGCATCGCAGCGTTATGAGCGCGGGCTCACCGATTCGCTGAACATCATCGATGCCCAGCGCCAGCAATTCGAGCTGGAGCAACAATACGTGATCGCGCAGCAGTCAGCCGCCGAAGAGTTCATCACGCTCTACAAGGCGCTTGGTGGTGGCTGGGAGCGCTATCAGGACCTTCCGCCGATTCGCCAGCCCCTACCCGCGGTACTCGCGGCTGTGCGTCGCTCGCTTGAGTCGGACGACTCGGCGAGCCCCGGTAAATAGCGCACCCGCGGCACGGCCTTCCGACTGGCCGCCAGTCCCCGAGCGCTCGTCCATAAAAAAAGGTCCCTGGCCATTACAGCCAGGAACCTTTTACAAGTCTTGCAGGGACATCAACTAATCAGGCGTTTCCCCGATCAGTCAACTCAACCATTTAGAACGTAATGGCCAGACCCAGACCGATGTACGTAGTCGACTTGCCGGGGGCGGTCGACGAAGGCACGTATGCATCGAACGAAGTGTAGACCGTTGCGCCGGAACTCTGCTTCACGTCCGCGATCTGCGCGTACATCGTGGTGCGCTTGGACAGGTAGTAGTAGTCGATCAGCGCAAGCTTTCTCGTGGTGTCGTCCGCAACGGCGGCGTTGTTCAGGTAGTAGTAGGAAATGTTGATCTTGTTCAGACCACCAGTTGCCCAGTCGAAACCAAGGCCCCACTCAGAGGTGTCGCTCATTTCGGTTTCGGTCAGCGAGAAGTCCTTGAACTTCGTATAGACCAGGCGGACCGCAAACGGATCGAAGTCGTACGCGCCACCAAGGTCAAACTCTTGGCCAGCCTTGTTACCGTTGACGTCGTGCGACTCAAGAGCACCACCAGAGATGGTAAAGCCGGAGAACTTGTAAGTCGCGCCCAGAGATTCGACTGCACCCGCGTTGCCAGAGCCAGCGACGCCACCAGCGCCGTACAGGCCGGTAAAGCTAAAGCCACCGCCAGCCCAGGTGTAGGCAACCGAATTGGTATCAAAGATACCGCCATTCAGAGGTACTGCGCCGGACGGGTTCACGGTGTTCGAGAAGATCGTCAGAGCGAGCCAGGGGCCCAGGGCACTGAACGAGTCCGTCATGCCGCGCGGATCAATCGGGATTGCAGACAGGAAGGCCGGGTCAACTTGCAGACCGAAGTTGACGGAACCAAAGCGACCCGTCAGGCCCACTTCAGCGACACGGCCAAAGATACCGCCGTTGCTGTTGTCAAAGCCGCCAGTACCTGAGCTCAGGCCGCCTTCGAGGGCGAACGTCGCCTTCAGGCCGCCACCCAGATCATCAGATCCCTTCATGCCCCAGATCGAAGGCAGGAACTGCCCGTCGACGAAGGCCGATTGGCGACCGTAGCCACCGCCCTTGGTTGCGGCATTGTCTTGGGTCATGAAGCCACCGTCGACGATACCAAATAAGGTCAGATTGCTGCCATCCGCGTGAGCCGTGCCCAACATGGCCGCTTGAGCCAACAATGCTCCGGAAATGGCTAGAAGTTTCTTGCGCATGACTTATGTCCCTCGTTGAGTTGGAGTCTTGTAATTTGATTGCCAAAATACACCTAGGCAACGCGAAAAATGCTCGCCGATTGCGGAAGTCGTGTCAATAGCATTCACCAAATGTGCAACACCTTGCCGACCGCCCAAAACTGGTCGCTGTGCGCACACTAAACCACCCAAATCAAGGTGTTATGAGCCATGAACCGATCCCTCGGCATGCCACTTGCGTTTTGAGGGTATACCCGAACGAGGCATCCGCTCGGTTGATGGTCGACCCCCGTTCAAACGGATCGGGATTCTACCCGAAGGCACCCATGACCAAGCGCGTCCCTGGACGACCGCCATCGATCCGGCGAGGGATTCTGCTGCGGTGAAGTCGCGAGCCGGCGTTGGCCCGGCGTAGCCTAGCAGCAATGACCGGCACTCAAAGTTGTACGTTCGTATCGGAAGCGACGCGCATCAGGACCTTTGCCGTCGGCGTCTTGTTCGCTTGGCGCACGATTCTGCGGCTTCGCGTTTGATCGCATGGGAATTGCGCGCGCGCTACCCTTGGCGCCGGACAACAGCGAGTCAATGGTGCAGTATGCGTTGCCAGCACAGCGGCTGGCTCTGCGCGTTTTACTTGCCAAGCGTTCAGGATGGCAAGCTCGCACCAATGGGGATGGGGAGCGTTCGCGGCTGACGGTACAATGAAACGCGCGGCCTTTGCGTTTAGGTCCGCGATCGCGAGGAGCCAGCAGGGATGATCAAGGTAGGCATAGTCGGAGGAACCGGTTACACGGGCTCGGAGTTGTTGCGACTCATTGCGCAGCATCCCGGTGCGCAGGTCGTCGCAATCACTTCGCGCAACGAAGACGGTCTTGAGGTCGCGAAGATGTTTCCGGCCCTGCGTGGGCGCCTAAACCTGAAGTTCTCGGATCCGGCAAAAACCTCGCTGGCAGATTGCGATGTTGTCTTCTTTGCCACACCTCACGGAGTAGCGATGGCGCAGGCACCAGCCCTGCTGGCCGCGGGTGTGCGCGTCATCGATCTGGCGGCCGACTTTCGCATCAAGGATGCCGCGGTCTTTGAAAAATGGTACGGGATGGCGCATAGCGCGCAGGATTTGCTAGGCGAGGCTGTCTACGGATTGCCCGAGGTGAATCGCGCCGCGATTCGCACGGCACGCCTGGTCGGGATGCCCGGCTGCTATCCGACTGCCATGCAACTCGGTTTCGCGCCGCTGTTGGCGCAAGGCCATGCCCTGGTCGACGAGTCGCACCTGATTGCCGACTGCAAGTCGGGGGTCTCGGGGGCCGGGCGCAAGGCCGAACTGGGGCTACTGCTGGCCGAAGCCTCCGATAACTTCAAGGCATATGGCGTCGCGGGGCACAGGCATCTGCCCGAGACCACGCAGGGGCTGGGTGCCATTTCGGGGCGCAGCGTCGGGCTGAATTTCGTGCCGCACCTGGTGCCGATGATTCGCGGCATTCTGGGGACCCTTTATGCACGCATTCTCCCCGAGGCCATGGACGTCGACTTCCAAACGCTCTACGAGAGGCACTACCACGACGAGCCTTTCGTCGACGTCATGCCGGCAGGCAGTACCCCAGAGACGCGATCGGTACGCGCATCCAACATGCTGCGCATTGCTGTCCATCGACCGGGGGCGGGCGACACACTCGTGGTTCTGGTTGTTGAAGACAACCTCGTCAAGGGAGCGGCCGGCCAGGCGGTGCAATGCATGAACCTGATGTTCGGGCTTGCCGAAACCAGTGGTCTCGAGCAGATCGCCGCATCGCCCTGAACCATCTATCGGTGGCCACGATTTGAAATACAAACTTCTCTGGCGTCGTCTGTCGATCAGCGCCCCGCGCATGACGGTGCGCTCCCATCAACCGTGGCCGCTGCGCGTCCTGGTACTCATCGCGGCCGCGGTGGTGGTGTTCGCCGCGGGATACTGGATCTACGAACAGGGCCGCAGCTTCGGTGGTTTTGGCAAGGACTTGCATGCCGAGCTGGCGCGACTGCGTGAGCAAAACGCGGCGCTCTCGGTCGAGCACGATCGGCTCGAAAAGGGCGAGGCCGATGCGCTCAGTCGTCTGAACATCGAGCAGTCGGCGCAGCAACAGCTGGGCAACCAGATTCGCTCGCTCGAGCTCGAGAACGCGCGCTTGAAGGACGACGTCGCGTTCTTCGAAAACCTGTCGGCCAATGGTCCTCAGAACGGTCTGGAGATCAAGCGCCTGCAGGTAGGCAACGACCTGATTCCGCAGCAGATGCGTTATCGCCTTCTTGTCACTCAGGGGGGCAAGAACGACCATGACTTCAACGGGCAGTTGCAACTGCTTGTTACACTGCAACATGACGGCAAAACTGATATTATGAATCTCCCTGATGGGGCGGCGGGCGCAGCCAGCAAACCGTTCCAGGTGAACTTCCGCTATTTTGAGCGGATCGAGGGAACATTCACTATCCCGCCGGGCGCGACCGTCAAGCAAGTCGAGGCGCGTATTCTGGAAAAAGGTGCCGTGCGGGCCCAGCAGACAGTGATGCTGGGTTAGGCTGGTCGGTGTACCGGCCTAGGGGCCAGCAAACGCGAACCGGGAGCTGCTATGTTTGGCAAGAAAACAGGTGTCAAGAGCACCATAGACAGTCTCATTGGCGCGGCTACGCGCATCGAGGGCGATGTCCATTTTGTGGGGGGCTTGCGCATCGATGGTCAGGTTGTCGGCAACGTGGTTGCCGACCCTAGCGAGCCTTCGATGCTGGTCATCAGCGAGCACGCACGGGTCGACGGCGCAATCGAGGTCGGCCACCTGGTCGTCAATGGCGTAGTCAACGGCCCGGTGACCGCGCGCGAAATGCTCGAACTGCAGCCCAAGGCGCGCCTGACTGGCAATGTCGCCTACCGTACCCTCGAAATGCACCATGGCGCGATTGTCGATGGCACGCTCGCCTACGACGACGAATCGCGTCCGGGCCTGAAACTCGCGGCCAATAACTCCTAGGCGATTCCCCTCCACTTGGTAGGGTTGCAATTGCCAGTTGTGCGCCAACCATTGAAGATGAAGGTTCATTGGAGTCCGACATGAATGCAGTGACCGAAATGCCTGCGCCGCTGGTCTTTACCGACGCGGCTGCAGCCAAGGTGAAAGAGCTGATCGATGAAGAGGGCAACCCGGAGCTCAAGCTGCGCGTGTTCGTGCAGGGCGGCGGTTGCTCGGGCTTTCAGTACGGTTTTACCTTCGATGAAGCGCTCGCCGAAGACGATACCGCCATGGAGAAAAATGGCGTGACCCTGTTGATCGATGCGATGAGCTACCAGTACCTGGTCGGCGCTGAAATCGACTACAAGGACGATCTCGAAGGCGCCCAGTTCGTCATCAAGAATCCCAACGCGACCAGCACCTGCGGCTGCGGTTCGTCGTTCTCGGCCTAGTTCATCAGGTCGGGCGTGGCGGGGTGCGCAGCACCCCGGGGTAGAGCGCGCCAAGTACGCGTGCACCGCGTGCTCCCGTTACTGCCGGCAGATTGCCCGGTGCACCATTGAGAAATTGGTGCGCAAGCCACGCAAACGCTAGTCCCTCGACCTGTCCAGAGGCGATCCCCAGTTCGTCGCTGGTGCGCAGCGCCACCTCGCGACCGAGTGCATGAGCGAGCGCACGCGCCAGTCTGGCGAGCAGGTCACGATTGAGCGCACCCCCTCCACACACGATGACTTCCTCGCTGCGCGGCGCATGACGGGCGAGGCTCTGAGCCGCCGATTGCGCGGTGAATTCGGCGAGCGTTGCCTGGACGTCGCGGGCGACGGGGCTGCCCCCGAGCCGGCTCAATTGAGCGTTAAGCCAGCGCTCCGAAAACAGGTCCCGCCCGGTACTCTTGGGTGGTTCCAGTTCGAGCCAGGGTTCGCTCGCCAATATCTCAAGCAGCGCCGGGATCAGTTGTCCGCCGGCAGCCCACTGGCCGTCACCATCAAAGGTGCCTTGACCGTGGGCATTGGACCAGTGGTCAAGCAGGACATTGGCGGGACCGCAGTCCCAGCCACGCACCGGCGCCGAATCGCCGCGCGGTGGCAGATGGGTCCAGTTGGCAATGCCTCCGAGATTGAGCACCGCTCGCTCCCGGCTGTCGTGCCCGAACACACGCGCATGCAAGGCCGGCACCAGCGGTGCCCCGTGGCCACCGGCTGCGATGTCGCGCGCCCGAAAATCCGCCACCACGTCAATCCCGGTCATCTCGGCCAATCGCGCGGGGGCGTTGATCTGCCAGCTGTAGCCCAGCTCCGGTCGGTGACGCACTGTCTGTCCGTGGGCACCGAGCGCACGCACCAGTTCGCTGCGCAGCCCCGCGCGATTGAGGACCAGCCGTACCAGATGGGCGTAATGCTCGACCAGTTCGTTGGCCGCGAGCGCAGCGCGATGCAATTCGTTGTCCGATTCGTGCTGCAGATCGAGAAACTGCTGTCGCAGACTCGGCGCAAAAGGCAGGTGGGCATGCGCGAGGATTACCGGCACCGCATGGGCACAATCGGCCAGAACCGCGTCCGCACCGTCCAGGCTGGTCCCTGACATCAGACCGATGGTCAGTGAGCGTTCCATGGTTGGTGAGCCGCCTAACTGGTCTCGCCAAGGGGGGTGGCACTTGCGAGCGTGTCGGCGCTGCGCAAGAGATCGAGCAATCGCGCACATTCTGCGCTGCGTACCCGAAATAGCGGGAGCTGCTCTGCGGCAATCGGCTCGGCCGGAGGCAGCGTCACGCGCAGCGGGTCGCGCGGTACGCCGTCGATGCGGAATTCATAGTGCAGGTGGGGTCCGGTAGCCCAGCCGGTCATGCCGACGCGTCCGATGACATCGCCCTGCGCAACCCGGCTGCCACGGTGCAGGCCGGCCGCGAATCCCGAGAGGTGTCCATACACGGTTGCATAGGCTCCTGCGTGGCGCACGATGACGACGTTGCCGTAGCCGGTCTGTACTCCCGCAAAGTCGATCACGCCATTGGCAGTCGAGCGCACGGGAGTGCCGATCGGTGCCGCATAGTCGACCCCGGTATGCTGGCGCCAGGTGTTAAGAATCGGATGCAGACGCCCACCAAATCCGGAGCTGATCCGGGTGAATTCGAGCGGGCTCTTCAGAAAGGCGCGCTTCATGCTCTGGCCGCTGGCGCTGTAGTAATTGCCGGCCTGGCCGGGACTCTCGAACCACACCGCCTGGTGGACGTGCCCGGAGGTGATGAACTCGACGGCCAGCACGCGTCCCGGGTGGCTGCGCGCGGTTGCCCCATCGAACATCTCGTAGGCCACACGCAAGGTATCGCCGCGTCGCAGGTCACGGTAGAAATCGATCTCTCCCGAGAATATATCGGCGACCTGGGTGGCGACGCTGTCCGGGATTGCCGCCCGGTCGGTTGCCGCAAACAGCGAGATCTCGATGCGTGCGCTGCGCATTTCGACGCGCGCGTCATGCTCGCCACGCACCTCGGAAACCTGGAATCCCGCCGGATCGCGACTGACGACCAGAGCCCGCCCGGCGCTGCTGCCGTCATCGGTGCCCAGATCGTAGCGCAACGCAACGAGGCTGCCCGCGGAGTCCGTGCTGACCTGCAACAGGTGGCCCGGTCGCAATTGATAGAGCGCGCGCGCCCGGGCATCGCCGTGCACGAAATTCTCGGCTGCCGCGTCGCTGACATGCAAGCGCGCGAGGACAGTTCCGAGTGTGTCGCCGCGCCGCACCCGCTCTTCCTCGATGAATTGCTGTCCAGCCGGATCCAGGGCGGCGACCCGGCTGCGCAGATCGAGCGCCGCCAGATCGGTACTGATCTGACTTACGGGTACGTCCGACGAATCGGAAGCCAGTGGCACGAAGCCAAATGCGGTGACGCCCCCGATCAGAAATAAAATGCAGGCTGCCAATAGCCGCGGTCGGACGCCCGCATCGACCCGATGGGCCCAGGCGCCGAGCAATGCGTGCAGCGTCGAGGGCGGGCGTTCAAGAGAGTGCTTGGACATGCGTTGGGCTAGAATTGGCCTCTGGCAAGAGTGGATCAAACGGACAATGCGGGCGCCGCCGGATTAATTCTCTACGTCTCTGAACGGACGTTCAGCCACTGGGGCGGAGGCATTGTAGCATGCAGGTTTTTTGAATTTTGCGCATCCGGGTGCCTGGCACCTGCGCGTCAGCCGGCTCGTTACGGGCCGGGTTTCAGGCAATGATGGACCATGAGATTTCAGTGAGTAACGAGACCACGCAAGTGCCGGACCGGGATGTCGAGAAGGCGCTGGCGATTGCCAGGCGCGGTGTCGATGAGCTGCTCATCGAGAGCGAGTTCGCCGGCAAGCTCGGGCGATCGATGCGCAGCGGCGTCCCGCTGCGCATCAAACTCGGCTGCGACCCGACCGCGCCTGACCTGCATCTTGGCCACACAGTGGTTCTGAACAAGATGCGCCAGTTGCAGGACTTGGGGCATACCGCGATCTTTCTGATAGGTGATTTCACCTCGATGATCGGTGACCCGTCAGGACGAAATACCACCCGTCCAGCGCTGACCGCACAGGAAATCAAGTCCAACGCCGAGTCCTACTTCGCGCAATGCAGCCTGGTGCTGAATGCCCGCGAGAACATCGAGATCCGCTACAACTCGGAGTGGTCCGACCCCCTGGGCGCGCGCGGCATGATTGAACTGGCCGCCAAATACACGGTAGCGCGCATCCTCGAGCGTGAGGACTTCACCAAGCGTTTTCGCGCCGGCGTCCCGATATCGGTTCATGAACTGCTCTATCCGCTCATGCAAGGTTACGATTCGGTGGCCCTGAAGGCTGACCTCGAACTGGGCGGCACCGACCAGAAATTCAATCTCCTCGTGGGGCGTGAGCTGCAAAAGGACTACGGTCAGTCCGCGCAATGCATCCTTACCATGCCGCTATTGGTCGGGACCGACGGCGTCGAGAAGATGTCCAAGTCCAAGGGCAACTATGTCGGCATCTCGGAGGCTCCCGAAAAGATGTTCGGCAAGCTCATGTCGATCTCCGATCCGATGATGTGGCATTACTACGAGCTGCTGTCGTTTCGTAGCAGCGAAGAGATCCAAGCCTTGCAAGAGGAAGTCGAGCGGGGGCGCAATCCGCGCGACGTCAAGGTACTGCTCGCCCAGGAAATCGTCGCACGCTTTCACGATTCCGCGGCGGCCGAACGTGCGCTTGCCGACTTCGAGAATCGTGCCGCCGGTGGTATTCCCGACCAGATGCCCTTAGTCAATCTATCCGGCGCGCCGCTTGGCATCGGCCAGCTGTTAAAGCAGGCTGGTCTTGTCGAGTCGGCCAGCGACGGCTTGCGCAATGTCGATCAGGGCGGGGTGCGGATCGATGGCAACGAAGTCAGTGACCGTGGGCTAAAGCTCGCTGCGGGAACCTACGTGGTGCAGGTTGGCAAGCGGCGCTTCGCGCGGGTGACGCTGCTTTGACAGCCGGTGCGCGTGAGTGCCCGAGGTGATTGCTCTTATCCAGCGCGTGTTGCGAGCGGCAGTCGTTGTCGAGGGGCTCGAGATCGGCGCGATCGGGGCGGGGGTACTGGCGCTGGTGTGCGCCGAGCGTGCCGACAGCGGGCGCGAAGGTGCCCAGCTGCTCGACAAGCTACTCAACTATCGCATCTTTGCCGATGAAGCCGGCCGCATGAATCGCAGTCTGCGCGACACCGCGGGCGGCCTGTTGATAGTGCCGCAGTTCACGCTCGCCGCTGACACTCGCACTGGCACACGGCCCAGCTTCACGCCGGCGGCAGCCCCGGAAGTGGCGCGCACGCTGTTCGACGAGTTTCTCGCGGCTGCGCGTGCGGCCCACGAGACGGTTGCAGCGGGACGCTTTGGTGCGCACATGGAAGTCTCGCTGACCAACGATGGACCGGTGACCTTCTGGTTGCAGGTCGGTGCTGCGGGAGCGAGCCATGGTCACTAGCCTGCCCCAGCCCGAACGTGCCCTGCGCCCGCTTACGCTGAGCGTCGAGGCCGCATTGGCCATGGCGCAGGAGCGCTTTTCGGCCGGCCAGTTCGCGCAAGCCGAATCGATTGCCCTTGAAGTGCTGGCGCGCGAGCCGGAGAACGCCGGCGCCTTGCAGGTCTGCGGGGTGCTCGCGCATCGCGCCCACAAGTTTGCCATCGCGCTCGCCCTGCTCGAGAAAGCAGCGCGGCTCGCCCCCGGCGATGCGCAGGTTTATTACAACCTGGGTGTGGTGCAGCAGGCAACCGGCAAGGCTGAGGCTGCCGCCGCTTCCTATCTGGCAACGCTGGCGATCGAACCGCGCCATTTTTCGGCGCTGCTCAATCTCGGACACGTCTGTTTTCAGGCCGAAGATCTCGATTCGGCGCGTGGCTACTATGATCGGGCGCTCGCGCTGCGTCCCGACGATCCGCTGCTCAATATGTCGCGCGCCATGCTGGCCATGCAGTTGTGCGAGCTTGAGGCTGCTGACAGTTTTTTTGGGCGTGCGCTGGGCCTCGCGCCCGACGCCGCCCAGATACGCTGGGAAGCCGCCCAGTACTTCCTCTTAACGGGAGCCTTCGAGCGTGGCTGGCCGCTCTACGAGGCGCGCTTTGAGCCCGCCTCCCAGAGCCATGCCTGGCGCTATCCCTATCGCTTCCCGGCGTGGAACGGCGAGGATCTGCGCGGCAGGCATCTCCTGGTTCACGGCGAACAGGGCTTTGGCGACGAGATCATGTTCCTGTCTATCGTTCCGGAATTGATAAGTGCCGGGGCGCGCATCTCCATCGTCGGGGCCCCACAGCTCACCCCGCTCTGGCAGCACGTCTTTCCGGCCTCCCGGGTGTATGCACAGGCGCGCGTAGACGCTGACGCCTGGACTCGCGAGGCGCCGGGATTCCTCGATGAACTGGTGCGCGATCCGCCCGACTTCCAGATTTCCTGCGGCAGTCTCGCGCGTTGGCGTCGGGTCAAGGTCGAGGACTTCCAGAATCAGCAGCCCTATATTCCCGCCGAACCGGAGCGTGCAGCGCACGCAGAAGAGTGGCTGCGCGGCGCCTTTGGCAGCGGCGCTGCGACGCACCGCCTGCGCGTGGGTATCGCCTGGGCAGGCAATCCCTCGCGCAACCTCGCCAGCGCCCGTCGCAAGGACCAACGCCGCTCGATCGCGCCGAAGCTACTTGCGCCCCTGATGGAGATTCCGGGCATCGACTGGGTCAGTCTTCAGGCGGGGGAGGGGGCTGCCCAGGTAGGCGAGCTTGCCGGATCCTCGCGGGTACTCGACGGCGCGCCACTGTTGAGCGACTTCGCGGTGACTGCGGCGATCTGTACGCGCCTGGATCTGGTCATTACGGTCGATACTGCGCTCGCGCACCTGGCGGGTGCGATGGGTAAACCGGTCTGGATACTGCTGCCATTTGCCGGCGAATGGCGCTGGGGTCTGGACGAGCAATTCTGCCTGTGGTGGCAGACCGCCCGCCTGTTTCGCCAGCAGACGAGGGGCGACTGGGAGAGCGCGATCGCAAGAGTCGAAGAGGCGTTGAAGACGCGGCGTTTACTCGCATGAACCAGATTTACGCAGTGCGTCACGGCGAAACGGACTGGAATCGGGCCGGACGCTTTCAGGGGCAGATTGACATCCCGCTCAATGCAGCAGGTCAGCACCAGGCGGTGCGTCTCGCGCGACGCCTTGCCGACACCCCGTTCAAGGCGATTTATTGCAGCGATCTCGCGCGAGCGCGCGAGACGGTCGCCCCGCTAGCCACCTTGCACGGCCTGAAGGTGGAGGCGGAAGTGCGCCTGCGCGAACGCTCCTATGGAGTGTTCGAGGGTCTTACCCGCGCCGAGATCGCCCAGCGCCATCCGGTGGAGTATCTGCGCTGGCTCGAACGCGATCCCGATTTTGTTATTCCCGGTGGTGAAAGCATGCGGGGATTCTCCAAACGGGCCCTCGCGGTGGTGCGCGAAATCGCTGCGCGCCACGCCCGCGACAGCGTACTGATTCTCACTCACGGTGGCGTCCTGGACGTGATCTATCGCGAGGCACTTGGCCTGCCCCTCGGAAAGGCGCGTTCCTGGAAAATCGACAACGCCGCTCTCAATCAGGTGCGCGTCGAGGCCGGTCGGATCGGGATCGTCGCGTGGGCCGACCGGGCCCACCTTGAAGACTGAATGAGCCTAGCTGCGGGAGATCGCCAAGGGTCCGAAGGCCTGGCACACCGGCATGAGCTGAACGCTATTGATATTGACGTGGGCAGGTCGACTCGCGACCCACAATACGGTATCGGCAACGTCGACTGCGGTCAGAGGCTGGGTCCCCTCGTAGACTTTGCTGGCGCGTCCATCGTCGCCTTTGAAGCGCACATTCGAGAATTCCGTCCCTCCGCACAGGCCCGGCTCAACCACCGTCACCCGCACTGGTGTGCCCTGCAGGTCGGCACGAAGGTTCAGGCTGAACTGATAGACAAAGGCCTTGGTCGCGCCATAGACATTGCCACCTGGATACGGGAATTCCCCGGCAACCGAACCCAGGTTGATGACATGGCCCCGTTTGCGCTCGACCATGCCCGGCAGGATCGCGCGCGTCACCGCGGTCAGACCCTTTATATTGGTGTCGACCATGGTTTCCCAGTCGTCGAGATCGGCACGCTGAGCTGGTTCAAGCCCGAGCGCCAGTCCGGCGTTGTTGACCAGAACGTCAATATCGCGCAGCTCGACCGGTAGCGAATTGAGCAGGCCCGAGACGCTGTCGCGATCGCGCACGTCCAGTTCAAGGGGATAGAGCGCTTGCCCCAGTTCTGCCGCGAGGGCATCCAGGCGTTCGCGACGGCGCCCGGCGGCGATGACGCGATGGCCGGCCGCGACGAACTGGCGGGCGATTTCCGCACCGAATCCGGCGGTGGCTCCCGTGACGAGTACGATCATTGCTCTTTTCCTGTCGGCTTGATGCCTAAACTGCGATTGTCGCAAAAAAATGGGGTCGCCAAGCGCAGGCGAACGCTTGCCCACAGCAGGAAATCCGGATCCCCTGCGCCGGCAGACTTGGTTGCTCAAACAGGACGCCTCGCTTAAACTGCGGGCACCATTGGTTTCTGCGTAACTGGCGAAGGACATCCTGGCAACTGGATGTCGAGGTGGGGACCCACCGGGGAGCGCAGGAATTCGGGGCGGATCGCTCGCCCCACGCCGATCGCCTGGGCAGCAAAGGGGTGATCGGCTGTCCGCTCGCGCACGTGGCGCGCGAGGGGCAACACTCCTCCTTGCCTCGCAGTACAGGCGCGTCCGGCACCGGGCGCAATCGACTCACACGCCATGGACGGGTTAGACCATGTTCGACAGATCCAACACTCTTGCCAAAGTCGATCCGCAGATCTGGGCAGCCATCCAGTCCGAGGAGAGGCGTCAGGAAGAGCACATCGAGCTGATTGCGTCGGAGAACTACACCAGTCCGGCGGTGCTCGAGGCGCAAGGCTCGCAACTGACCAACAAGTACGCCGAAGGCTATCCCGGCAAGCGCTATTACGGCGGTTGCGAGTTCGTTGACGTTGTCGAGAGCCTCGCCATCGCGCGTGCGCGCGAGCTGTTTGGCGCCGACGCCGCGAACGTGCAGCCAAATTCCGGCTCCCAGGCCAATCAGGCGGTGTTTTTCGCGCTCCTGAAGCCCGGCGACACGATCCTCGGAATGTCGCTCGCCATGGGTGGGCACCTGACGCACGGCTCACCGGTCAACATGTCGGGCAAGTGGTTCAACATCGTCAGCTACGGCCTGACCGAGGCTGAAGAGATCGATTACACGGCGCTCGAGCGCCTGGCGCACGAGCACAAGCCCAAACTGATTCTGGCCGGCGCTTCTGCCTATTCCTTGCGCATCGACTTCGCGCGCTTTGCGAAGATCGCCCGTGATGTAGGTGCCTATCTGATGGTCGACATGGCGCACTATGCGGGACTGATCGCTGCCGGCGTGTACCCCAATCCGGTGCCGCATGCCGACGTGGTGACGACCACCACCCACAAGAGTCTGCGCGGTCCACGCGGCGGCTTGATACTGATGAAATCCCAGCATGAGAAAGCCATCAACAGCGCCATCTTCCCGGGAATTCAGGGAGGGCCTCTCATGCATGTGATCGCCGGCAAGGCGGTAGCCTTGAAGGAGGCTCTCGAGCCCGGCTTTCGCGTCTACCAGGAAGCGGTATTGGAAAACGCGCGCGTGCTGGCCGAGACCCTCGCCGCGCGCGGCTTGCGCATCGTCTCGGGACGCACCGAGAGCCATGTCATGCTGGTCGATCTGCGGCCCAAGGGTCTGACCGGCAAGCAGGCCGAGACCGTCCTCGGTCAAGCACATATAACCTGCAACAAGAACGCCATCCCCAACGATCCCCAGACTCCTTTTGTCACATCAGGCATCCGCCTTGGCTCGCCGGCGATGACTACCCGCGGATTTGGGGCCAAGGAGTCGGCCCTGGTTGGACAGTTGCTGGCCGATGTGCTTGACCATCATGAGGACGCAACAGCGATCGCCGCAGTACGCGAACGCGTGGCCGAGCTGACGCGTCGCTTTCCGGTCTATCGCTAGCTCCCGACAAGGAGTCAGGAAAAGTGCGCTGTCCCTTCTGCCAGCATCCAGACACCCAGGTACTGGATACGCGCATCTCCGAGGAGGGCGACTCCATCCGTCGGCGCCGGCGTTGCGAGAACTGTGACAAGCGCTTTACGACTTATGAGCGCATCGAACTGGCGATGCCGACGATCGTCAAAAAGAACGGCAGCCGCGCTGAATTCGAGCGCAGCAAATTGCAGGCGAGCATCATGCTCGCCCTGCGTAAACGGCCTGTGAGCGCAGAAGCCATCGAGGCGGCACTGGCACGCATCGAGGAAAAGCTCCTGTCGCTCGGGGCGCGTGAGGTGGCCTCCGATCGGCTCGGCGAGCTGGTGATGCGCGAGCTGCGCAAGCTCGACAAGATCGCCTACGTGCGCTTCGCATCGGTGTACCGGAATTTCGAGGACGTCGACGAATTCGCCGAGGTGCTGCGCGAGATCCGGCCACGCAAGACGGCACGCCGCGGCGAAGGCTAAGTCGCACCTAAGCCGACGGTCGCGACGAACGGCGGCTGCGACAGGATGGTCGGCGCCCGCGTGCCGTTTGCCGTTTGGCACAATCCTCTCCTAAGACCACAAAGGCGCCTCCGGCATGCGGAGCGTCGGTCTCTCAAAGGGAGAGCGAGCATGTCCAGAAAGCAATCCGGCTTCACGCTGATCGAACTGATGATTGTCGTGGCCATCATCGGCATCCTAGGCATGATCGCGATTCCCGCTTACCAGGATTACATCCTGCGCGGTCGCATTGCGGCAATTACCAATGCGCTGTCGGCCGATCGCGTGGCGATGGAACAGTACTATCAGGACAACCGTACTTACATGTCGATTGGCGCGTTCACCACACCCTGCGGTGGGGGCAGCGCGGCGAACGATTTCACCACCGCGAATTTCGCAGTGCCGTACTTCACGGTTACCTGCGTTGCGTCAGCCACCACTTATACGATCACCGCGACCGGGACTGCCGCTACCCAGACCGCAGGCTTTGTCTTCAACATCAATTACCAGAATCTCCAGCAAACCACCGGGTTGAGTCCCACCTGGGCCGCAGCGAGCGCCTCGCCCGTGCCGCTGAACTGCTGGGTCTACAAGAAGGGCTACACATGCAACTGACGCGCCCTCCGCGCGGCAGCCTGGTGCGCGGTTTCAATCTGATTGAGCTGATGATCACGCTGCTGATCATGGCCCTGCTGTTGATGCTCGCCGTGCCGAATTTCCGGGTATGGATCGACAGCGCGCGCCTGCGGACAGCGGCCGAGGCGCTGCAGAACGACTTGCGCCTGGCACAGGGCACGGCGGTCGCGCAGGCTCATCAAACCACACTGGTTCTTACCAATTCGGTGCCCAACGGTACAACCGGCCTGCCCGCCGCAGGTGCCGGTGCGGCGGCGCTGTATTGGTACGTCGAGCAGATCCCCAATGCCTACGATGTGAACCCGGCCTCGCTCATCGACCAGAGTCCGGTCGGTACTGCTGCGCGTGTGCAGATCAAGGCCTACCAGGGATTGCCGGGCGCGATCACGGGCACCGGTGTGACGGCGGTTTGCTATAGCTCGCTGGGCCGTCAGGTGACCAATACCACCACCGCCCCCGGGCCCTGCACGGCCTCCGACATGACCTTCGAGTTGACAATGCCCAGCGACACCAACGCGCGGGTGCTGGACGTGGTCGCATCGCTGGGCGGTCAGGTGCGCCTGTGCGATCCGAGCGTGTCGCTCGCGACCGAGCCGTTTGGCTGCAACTGACCGGAGCCCATGATGAACAATCCTCGTTCCCGTTTGGCTGGCATGACGCTCATCGAAGTGATGGTCGCGACATTGATCTTTTCGCTCGGTGTGCTGGGCCTTGTGGCGATGCAGGCCAAGGCGACATCGCTGTCACGCGACGCAGAAGACCGCAATCGCGCGGCGCTGCTCGCCAACGAAGGCGTCTCGATGCTCTGGAACTGCTGCGCGACTGGCACGACAACCCTGCCGGCAGCGCAGTACGCGCAATGGAAACTCGAGGTCGCTGCCCCCGCTGAAGGTGCGACGCCGACTTCGTCGGCCGGTCTCTTGGGACTTCCCCAGGGAGTTGGCACGATCGTCCAGGGCGGAGCGGCTTTTCCGGGCCAATGGACGGTGACCATCACCTGGCAGGAGCCCACGCATAACACGACCGATCAGTACATAACGCAGGTCAACATAGTCTATCCGTGACATGAGCACCTCAAACCGACTGCTGCGCACCCAATCGGGCTTCGGACTCGTCGAGGTCCTGGTCGTCATCCTCATCATGCTATTCATGTCGCTGGCGATTTTCAGCGTCCTGGCCAATAGCGAAGGCAACAAGCGCTCGACGACTTCGGTGAACGATATCGACCAGGCTGGCGGCTTTAGCATCTACGAGCTCGACAAGGCGATCCGCAATGGCGGCGCTGGCTATAGGCAGGCCATGTCGACGACTTACGGTTGTCAGATCAACGCTGAGTTGAACAACAAGCAGATCCTTCCTACGGCTGGCACGGGAGCTGGGGTTCCTGCCCAATTTAGCCAACTCGACACTCTGCTAAACGGCAACTATCGAATGATCCCCACCTTGATTGTGGCCGGCGGATCGAATCTGCCCGGCGCACGCGCGTCGGTGGGACTTGTGACGGCTTCAGGAAACTGGGGCTTTGGCGAGTTTCCCGTGACCGTCACGGCGCAGGCGGCGGCCGTTACCGCAACCGGTGCAAATCTTTCCATGCAAAGTACCGTCGGCTTGCGAGCCAACGACATCGTGATGATCGCCAATCCGGTCGCCGGAGCCAATGTCAGCCCGTGCATGATCAGTGAGATTTCCGCCGGCTGGCCTGCGGCCAGTCAGGGTGTGGTTTCGGTCCTGCCGCTCGGTGGCGACTACTATTTCCAGAACAATGCCAACACGACGATGGTCACCGCCGGTGCAGCGGGCGGGGTGACCAATCTGCTCGATCTGGGTAACGAATTTGCGGACGGTGCGCCTTCCGTGAAAATGTTCGTAGTCGCCCAGAACGGTAGCGATTCGACCCTTTACTCCTACGACCTCTTGCAGGTGAATTCGAGTGTTCCGGCGACGACGCCCCAGGAGGTTGCCGACGGCGTGTACGTCATGCAGGCGATCTATGGCATTTCGGCACCCGCTGCGACCTGCACGCCGACTTCAACGGTTTCCTGTCCGATCGTGCAGTGGGTGAGCGCAGCGACGCCCCCATGGGACTACGCGACGCTCAATAACGGCACGCTCGCTTCTGCCGATGCGATCTATCAGATCAAGGCGATACGCCTGGGCTTCATCCTGCGCACTTCGCTGCCCGAGAAGAATCAGGTCACGCTCAATCCCGTGACACTCTTCAACGATCTGACGCCAGCCTATGGGGCGCCGTATGTCTACAACTTCACGGCAGCCGAGTCCTACTACCGCTATCGCACTGTCGAGTCGACCATTCCCGTTCGCAACAACATTTTCCCGTGAGCCCGACATGAGCCAGTCCCGATCATTTCAGCGATACTCTGCGGCCCGTCTCGGTGGAACGGGGCAGCGCGGCATTGCCTTGGTGATCACGCTGATCGCGCTAGTCATGCTGCTGGTCGCATCAGTCGCTCTGGTGCGCTCGTTTACGACCAGCAACCTCATCGCGGGGAGCCTGTCGTTCAAGCGCGACCTGGTCAATCAGGGCGATCGCGGCATCTATACCGCGCAGCAATCCTTTCTGACGGGAGTGCTCGCGAACGCCGCCAACCGGGTCGCAGCCCAGGCGGCGGTGAATTATTCGCCATGCGTGTTGAACTCGGATCTGAACGGTGTGCCGATCATTCTTGAGGACGATACCAATTTCGCGACCACGGGCGATCTGAACGGCTCCATCGATCCCAATTGCGCCGCCGCCGTAGTCGCGTCTGTCGCGAACGACTATACCGATCCGGTCACGGGTGTGCAGATCCGCTATATCGTCGATCGCCAGTGCGCGACGACGGCGCTACCTGCAACCGGTAGCTGCCTGTTGACCTCGCTCGGAAATGCGCCGGGCGGCACGGTCGCCAAGGGCTATAGCGCGGGCAATTGCGCGCAGGTCTCCAATTGCGGCGTGCCGCTGGGCATCTATCGCGTGTCGGTCCGCGTGACGTCCGGCAATACGCGAACCTACGTGCAATCGATCATCTCAATGTAGGCAGTCTTGTGGCTGGCTTGAACCGACATACCTGCCGCTCGCGGCTCAGGAGCATAACAATGAATTCGATATCTTTGGGAAACTGGAAGCGCTCTGCGGCTGGCCTAGCGGCGGCGCTTGCGATCTTGACTCCCTTGGGCGTGGCCCAGGCGCAGACCGTGCTCAACGATCAGCCGCTGACGACAAGCCTGACCGTGCCGGGCAATGTGCTTCTGGCGCTGTCAGTCGAGTATCCGACCGCGTCCAGTATTGCGAATTCGGCGAAGTATTCGTCAAGCACCGCGTACGACGGCTATTTCAGTCCCACGACCTGCTACGTCTACGTCTATCCCACGAGCACCACCACGTCGTATCCTGAGACCACCACCGCGTACTACGCCGACACGGACCAGGGAGCCAACGCCAGCCAGTCGCCTTACTTCTATCCCTACAGTGCCACTTCGTCGTCCCACACATGTACCAGCACGGCCGCGGTCGGTCTCTGGAGCGGTAATTTTTTGAACTGGGCCACGATGCAGACCATCGACAATTTCCGATGGGCGTTGACGGGCGGTTACCGGGTTATCGATCTGCCATTCACCAATACCACCTATATGACACCGGTATCGAGTGTCGCGGGACAAAGCTTTCCGAACACGATCCTCGAGAAGGCATGGGCGTCCGGTCAGGGTGGCGCGAGTGAAACTCCGAACCGCATTATCGAGGCCGCAACCGGGGATCTGAATAACCCCAACAACCTGCAGGCCAGTATCGTCGATCCGACTACCGTGACGCCATTGCCCTGGAACGGATTGCAGCTACGGGTCTGGGGTCTGGGCGACCGCCTGCAGTTTATTAACGGAAACACCACCAATCCCCCCGTTGCCGGTTATGTCCCGCCCACCTTCGACGGAAACAGCGGCAGCACCGCCGATACGCCCTACACCAATCAACCGTCCGCGTCGCTGTCGTCGACAACGATTTACTCGGTGAAGATCCGTATCGCTGCGTGCGTCCCAGCTTCCTATTCTGCGGGTCTGCTCGAGAATAATTGCACGCCCTATGGCAGCTCGTACAAGCCCGAAGGCCTGATGCAGAAGTACAACCTGTCGATGAATTTCGGTGCGATGGGCTATATGAACGACTCGAACATCCTGCGCGACGCGGGTGTGCTGCGCGCCGAGATGGGCCCCATCGGGCCCTATATGTTCAATTCCACGGGCGGATCGCCCCTGGTCAACCCCGCTGCAGAGTGGTCTGCGACCACGGGTGTGTTCAATCAGTTCCCCGATCAATACGCGAGCGCCGACTCGATCGCCTGTCCATCGAATTATCCGAACTGCATCACGGCCAGCGGGGTCATCAACTACCTCAACAACTTTGGGTATGCGGCCAAGACCTACAAGACCTATGACCCGGTCAGTGAGCTCTATTATGCGGCGCAACGCTATTTCCGAGGTCCGGACAATGGCAATGACAACGAACCGAGTTGGACGAGTCTGACGCTTGGCAATCCTTCGCAAGCCACGATCAACACCTGGATGGACGGGTTCCCGGTATTCCCGCACTGGTATACGACCGGCAATTCGACGCCCCTCCCGGACCCGATCCAGTACGGCTGCCAGCAGAACTTCATCATGGGGATCGGCGACGTCAATACCCACGCCAGCAGTAACGTCTCAGGTCCGATCTCGGGGGCGCCTTCCGCGATCACGCAACAGTGGAATTCGGGCGGCTTCGCAGTAACGAGCGAGCCGCAACGCAGTTCTGGCAACGAGCCGGCTCTGCCGGCCTCGGTCGCCGCCGACACCTCGATCGATGCCGTCGCTGCTACCAACTTCGTTGGCAACGCCGAGGGTATCGGTAATATCGGCCAGGTGGACATCTCGTGGTGTTGTGGGGACGATGCCACTTACCTGATGGCGGGTCTGGCCTATCAGGCGCACGTCAACGACATTCGTCCGAACGACTTTCTGGTCAACGGCACCAAGACCCAGATCTCGACCATCACCACTTACTGGCTCGACGTCGAGGAGTATCAGACTTTCCACTACCAGAACCAGTTCTGGCTGGCGGCCAAATATGGCGGCTTCCCGGTGCCGCCGCAATACACGCCTTATGTTCTTCCCACGACCCAGTTGCCGGTGCCTGCGCCCTCAACGCCGACGCCTAATCTCGGAGCGTGGGCGACCGGGGCCAATTGCACCGAAACCACCGGAACAAACGCGATCGCCGGCTGCACGGGTCCTGGCGATGCACAGGCTGGCGGATCGGGCAAGGACATGCCCAACAATTACCTTCCGGCCGGTAACGCTGCGCTGATGGTAAAGGGCCTCGTGACGGCGTTCCAGTCGATTGCGTCCTCGGTTGCCTTCAGCACGAATCCGCTCGCGGTTGCCTCACCGCTGTTTTCGGCGAGCGGCGGAGCGTCCTACGGGTCAAGCTACAACCCCAAATACTGGACCGGAGATGTAAACGGCTATATCACTACCTTCGACGCGCAGGGCAATCCGGCTTCGTCGCAGCAATGGGATGAGGACGTCTTGATCGCGGCGCAGCTGGGGGTCAGCGGGACGGGAACCAGCACGGTCTATGGCTGGAACACCAATCGATTCATCGCTACCTGGAACGGCACGCAGGGTGTAGCGTTCCGGCTGGCCAATATCCCGACGACAGCCGTTACTTCGTTCAACGCGATTACCGGCGTGAATCCCCTGGCCGAAGGGACCACAGCAGCCCAGAGCTATCTGAATTACCTGCGCGGCGACCAGTCCAATGAAGGCACTCCGAGCTCGACCTTCCTTGGCTACCGGCCGCGCACGTCCCTGCTTGGCGACATTGTGAATTCCAAGCTGGCCGTTATCGGGCCGCCGGATAACAATTTCTCGAATACCTATAACTCGGGATATTCAACCTTCGTTTCGACCTGGGCCAATCGCCCGACCATGATCTACGTGGGGGCGAATGACGGGATGATGCATGCCTTCGTCGGAGGAACTTCGGCTCCGCCAGCAGGCTTCGAGCAGTTCGCCTACGTGCCTTCGGCTCTTTTCGCCGGGCCTACCGGTACGCCAGCAGTCAACGGGCTTGCATCGCTGGGCGCGACGCCTTTTGCCCATCATTATCTCGTCGACGCGACACCGAACGTCTACGATGTCGACTTCGGGAAAACCGGGGGCACCAGTGCAGGTGCGCCGAACTGGCATTCCATCCTGATTGGCGGGCTTGGCAAGGGCGGCAAGTCCTTCTACGCCATCGACGTAACCAATCCCGCGGCCATGACTAGCGAAACCGCGGTAGCGGCCAATGTGCTCTGGGAGTTTACCGATCCCACCATGGGCTACTCCTACGGCTCGCCCAGCGTCGCCAAGACCGTCAAGTGGGGTTGGGTCGTGGCGCTGACTTCCGGCTACGACAATGCGGACGGACACGGTTACGTCTACTTCATCAACCCCAAGACCGGCGTTCTGCTGGAAAAGGTGGCGATGCCTGATACCGGTAGTTCGACCAACCAGGCTGGACTGGCTCCGGGCTCGTTCAGTACCGGCAACTATCAGGATCTGACTGCCGACGCATATTACGGAGTGGATCTGCTCGGAGACGTCTGGCGCATTTCGCTCTCAAGTACGACCGCTAGCTATCAGAGCCAGACGGTGCAGTTCGCCAAGGTCACCTCTGGCGGCAATCCTCAGCCGATCACGACTGATCCGCTCATCATCGTCAATCCGCAGGGCGACCAGCGCTACGTCACCTTTGCGACTGGTCAGTGGCTGGCGTCATCGGACGTGACAAGTGGAACCCTGCTGACGCAACAGCAAAGTCTTTATGTGATTCCGGACGGAACGATCGGCGACTTGTCAGCGGCGTCAACTCCTGTGACGACCGCTCAGCTGCCGGTGTTGACGACTGCGGAACTGACTCAGACTCCGGCACCGAATCTGTCCTCGGGCTTTGTCTACAACTTCCCGTCTGCAATTCCCGCAGGGCGCGTCAACGTCGATCCGCAGCCTCTGTATACCGACGTCGTGTTTGCCGTCAACTACCCCGAGGGTAGCGTGTGCAGCCCGAGCGGAACCAACGACACGTTCGCGATTTCGGTGATCAGTGGCGCGTCTCAACTGGTCAGTACCACGGGCGTGCCCCAGCCTTACGTCAACATTCCGGGTGGGGCCGTGACGTCGCTAAACATTGTCTGCGTTTCGGGCAATTGCGAAGCGCTGCCAGCAACTCCCCAGGGACCGGCCCGGCTGCCGATCACGCCGACGGCAGCAGGAGGTCTGAAGCGCCTGAACTATCGTGAAGTACCGACGGCCGACTAGATCCGTGCCCCGGCTCAACGCCGGGGAACGATACGCCAATGCGATCATGACGGCGACCTGGGACGAATCACGAAGTAAAGCAAGCCCGCCTTTGGCGGCGCTGCTCGCACTATCAGTGATTGCGCACGTCCTGATATTGCTGATTTCGGGTTCGTTCGCGCTTTTTGGTACCGCGGGGCATCGAGACAGCGGTGACTGGCCGCTGCAATTGAGTTTGGCACAAACGCGGCCGGCTGCCAGTTCCGTGGTTCGACAGGAGACCGTGGCCCCGGCGATTCCGACGACCGAGCGCGCCACGACTGGCCCCAGTCCCGTGTCCGACGCCAGCGTCTCCCCGGCGCAAGTCGCGGCACAGATGAATGTAGCGCAGTCGTCGGAGCGCAGCGAGAGCGTTCCTGCAAATGAAATGCTTTCTGAGTTCATTCCTCCCGGCAAGGTCGACAAGCATGCCCATCCTTTGGCGCAACCCGACACGACGCCACTGGATTCATTGGAACACTACTCGGGTGGCCCGCTGCGGGTACGGATCTACGTGAACCAGGATGGACTGGTGGCGCAGGTGCGGGTGCTATCCTCGAATCCCGGCGATGAGCATGCCGCAGACGTCGTCGCGCACCTGTGGCAGGGAATCTCCTTTGCCCCGGCACAACTAGCCAACCATGATGTCGCGTCCTACGTTGATGTGGATTTCCAGATCGTCAACCCGCCCGCTCACATTCGGGCGGGATAGATCGAGCGCCCAACCCCGGCGGGCAAATCGCGGCATACTGTAGCTGTTGCACCAACCGCGGAAATCCATGCGATATCGAAATCTTTTGCTGCTCTTCTTTGGCCTACCGCTTGCGGTGCTTGCTGCCGACCCGAGCGAGGTGTTACCCCACCAGCTGCAATTGATCAAGGACGCCGGCTATATCATTGTCAAACGCTTTGACGTCGGTCATGGGCTGACGGGCTGGGCGCTCATGCGCGACGGCCGCGGCAGCGTGGTGTACTCGACCAACGACGGGCAACTCGTGATTGCCGGAAACGTTGTCGACGCAGCCGGCCAGAACCTGACCGAGAGCTTTGTCGCCCAATACGTTCCCAGGCCCGATCTGAATGGGATCGTTGATGCGCTCGCCCATTCCGGATATATCGCTGATCGGCCGAGCGGTACGCCACGGCGCATCGTCTACGTTATCTTTGACGCCAATTGTCCGTATTGCAGCGTCGCCTGGCACGTACTGCATACCTATGTTCCAGGTGGCCTGGAAGTTCGCTGGTTGCCAGTCGCGACCGTTTCGTCGAGTTCTCCCAATCGCGCGGCAGCGATACTCACCGCCAAGGATCCGCTGGCAGCGCTCGCTACCAACGAGGATAATTTCGTTCCGGAGGCCCACCAGGGCGGCATTGAGCCCGCCGCCGTCGTCCCCGAGGCGGTCGTACGCACGCTCAAGTCCAACGAAGAAATCATGACCCGCTTGAGTTCGACCACGACGCCAACCTTCGTCTGGGTCGACGACAAGGGGGCCACGCAATTCAATGTCGGCCTGCCGCAACCGCCCCGGCTGCTGGAGATCGTCGGCAATGTGCCGCCCGCCTCCTCCTCGGCTCGATAGGGGCAATACGACCCGCGCCTTGCCACGGCGCTAGAATCCCGTTTGCGCATCCGCATCCTGCGGGCCTGGCCTTCTGACGGGAATCGATGTTTTCTGCTGACGACCACGATTTCATGCTGCGCGCGCTGGAACTGGCCGCGCGTGGCATGTTCACGACTACCCCCAATCCACGGGTCGGTTGCGTGATCGTGCGCGAAGGCCGCATCCTCGGCGAAGGCTACACGCAGCCAGCCGGGCAGAATCATGCCGAGGTCGAGGCGCTGGCATCGGCGCGCGCGCGCGGCAACGACGTGCGTGGCGCAACCGCCTATGTGTCGCTCGAGCCATGCGCCCATTTTGGCCGCACGCCGCCGTGTGCCACGGCGCTGCGAGAGTCGGGCATCGCGCGCCTGGTCGCGGCAATGGAAGACCCCAATCCGCAGGTATCAGGCAAAGGCCTCGCGATTCTGCGTGAAGCCGGCATTGAAGTGCGTTGCGGCCTGCTCGAGCGCGAGGCCTACGAGATGAACATCGGCTTTGTGTCGCGCATGACGCGCGCGCGACCCTGGGTGCGCGTGAAGATCGCCGCCAGCCTCGATGGACGCACTGCGCTCCCGGATGGCACCAGCCAGTGGATCACCGGGGAGGCGGCGCGCGCCGATGGCCATCGCTGGCGCGCGCGCGCCTGTGCCATCCTCTCCGGCATCGGCACGGTGCGCAAGGACGACCCGTTGCTCAATGTACGCCATGTAGCAACACCCAGACAGCCACCACGCTTCATCATCGATGCGGGACTCGAGATCGATCTGGCCTCGCGTCTGGTGCGCTCGGCGGGTGCCGGCAGCGCGGTCGTGATCGTGCACACGGTCTCCAATCCGCAGAAGGAGCGCGAGCTCGCCGAGCGTGGGTGCGAGCTGATCCACCAGGAAGGAGGCGCGCGCAAGGTCGATCTGCAATCCCTGGTAGCGGAGATGGCCAGACGCGGCATTAACGAGCTGCACGTCGAGGGTGGCCATCGCCTCGTCACGGCGCTGTTCCTTGCGGGTTGTCTTGATGAGCTTTTGCTCTATGTGGCGCCGTGTCTGCTCGGTCAGGGCGAGCCGCTGTTCGATCTGCCGCAACTGGGTTCTCTCGACGATCGCTGGCGCTTTACCTTCGCCGAGATTGAACGCGTTGGTACAGACGCGCGCATCCTCGCCCGCAGGGTGACCGATATTGCGACCAAGGAGAGTTGATTGTTTACCGGAATCATCGCAGCGCTGGGTCGCATCGAAACCGTCACCCCGACCGGCAGGGATGCGCAATCGGGAGTGCGGGTACAGGTGCACGCCGGCACTCTGGTACTTGCCGATGTCGCAATCGGCGACAGCATTGCGGTCAATGGTGCCTGTATGACGGTGGTCGAGCTGCGCGACGAAGTGTTCTGCGTGGATGTCTCGCGCGAGAGCCTGGCGCGGACTGTGGGTCTTGATCAGGCGGGCCTCGTGAATCTCGAGAAATCACTGCGCCTTGGCGATACGCTCGACGGGCACCTCGTTTCGGGACATGTCGATGGAGTGGGTAATGTGGTCAGTCTCGAGCCGGTCGGCGAGTCGTACGAACTCATTGTCCGAGCCCCGCGCGCCCTGGCGCCCTATCTCGCCTACAAGGGATCAGTCGCCGTGAACGGTGTCAGCCTGACTATCAATCGCGTGAGCGACGCCCCCGACGTGGTCGAGTTCAGCATCAATCTCATCCCGCACACCCTGGCCGCCACCAATCTGCATCTGCTGCACGGGGACAGTCGTGTCAACCTGGAAATCGACATGCTCGCCCGTTACTGCGCGCGCATCATGGCGACCCAGGGAGTCGGTTAATTCCATTGGGCGCGTCTCGAACCGCCAGAAGAGCGAACCATGTCAGAACTTTTTAGTCCCTATCGGATCGGTGCGCTGGAGCTTGCCAATCGCATCATCGTCTCGCCGATGTGCCAGTATTCCGCAGTCGACGGCTGCGCCGGCGACTGGCATGCCGTGCATCTCGGAGGTCTCGCCATTGGCGGCGCGGCACTGCTTTTTGTTGAAGCGACTGCGGTGCTAGCGGAGGGGCGGATCACGCCCGGCTGTCTCGGTCTCTATGACGACGCCAACGAAGAGGCACTCGCGCGCGTGTTGCGCATGATCCGCCAGTGTTCACCCATCAAGATGGGCATCCAGCTTGCGCACGCCGGGCGCAAGGGATCTTCGGCGGCACCCTGGGATGGTGGTGGACTACTTGCTGCAGCTGCTGCCGGTGGCTGGCAGCCGGTGGCTCCGTCGGCCCTGGCGCATGCCCAGCACGAAGCGCCGCCCCATGCCCTCACCCGCGGTGAACTGGACGATGTGCGCGCTGCCTTTGTTGCGAGCGCGAAGCGCGCAGTACGGCTCGGATTCGAAGCCATCGAACTGCATGCCGCACACGGCTACCTCTTGCATCAGTTCCTGTCGCCGGTTTCCAATCGGCGCACAGACGACTACGGGGGAACGCTCGAGAACCGCATGCGATTTCCGCGCGAAGTCTTCAGCGCCGTGCGTGCCGTGCTTCCCGACCACATCCCACTTGGCGTGCGCGTGTCGGCCACCGACTGGCTGGAAGACAGTGGAGAGGACAGCTGGACCATTGAGCAGACCGTCACCTTCGGTCAGGCTTTGCAGAATGATGGCTGCGCCTTTCTCGATGTCTCGAGCGGCGGTATTTCACCCCAACAGAAGATCCAGGTGGGTCCTGGCTACCAGGTCCGATTTGCCCGTGAGCTCAAAGAGGCGACCGGATTGCCGATCGTCGCGGTGGGTATGATCACCGACGCCCTGCAGGCCGAGGAGATCATTGGTTCCGGCAGCGCCGATCTGGTGGCACTTGCCCGGGCGATGCTCTATGACCCGCGCTGGGCCTGGCACGCCGCCGCCCGCCTGGGCGGTGTGGTAAGCGGTCCGCGGCAGTACTGGCGCTCGCTGCCCAGTGGATCCGGGCGGATTTTCGGCGACGTCCGGATCGCTCAGCGCTGAGCTTCTCTCCCCTGGATCTTTGAGGGAAATCAGGGCGCGTCACGGCGGCCTGCTAAAATAGCGCATGCAAACTACCAGCTCCGTCCCCATCGCCAGCGTGGGCATTTCCACGGTTCCGGAAATCGTCGCCGAGCTCAAGGCCGGCCGCATGGTCATCCTGGTCGACGAAGAAGATCGTGAGAACGAGGGCGATCTCGTGCTCGCTGCCGATTTCGTCACGCCCGAAGCGATCAATTTCATGGCGCGCTTTGGGCGCGGCCTGATTTGCCTGACGCTGACCGAGCAACGCTGCAGTCAGCTCGCCCTGCCGCTCATGGTTAGCAACAATGGCACCAAGCATGGTACCAATTTCACAATCTCGATCGAAGCTGCCGAGGGCGTATCGACCGGAATTTCCGCGGCTGACCGTGCTCACACCGTCGCCGTCGCAGTGGCACGCGATGCACGGCCGGCTGACATCGTGCAACCGGGACACGTTTTTCCGCTGCAGGCGCAATCGGGCGGAGTGCTCATGCGCGCCGGACACACTGAGGCGGGCTGCGATCTCGCGGCCCTCGCAGGGCTGACACCGGCTGCTGTCATCTGCGAAGTGCTAAAGGATGACGGCGCGATGGCGCGCCTGCCTGACCTCATGGAGTTCGCGCAGCTGCACGGTCTGAAGATCGGAACGATTGCTGATCTGATCCATTATCGCAGTGCCAATGAGAGCCTGATTGAGCGGGTCGCACAACGCACGGTTAACACGGTGGTCGGCCCCATGACCGCAGTGGCTTATCGCGATACACCCAGCGGATCGGCGCACCTGGCGCTCACGCACGGTAGCATCGACTCTGAATCGGAGACGCTGGTGCGCGTGCATGAACCCATGTCCATGCTGGATCTGCTTGACCTTGGCACGACCACGCATTCGTGGACGGTGCACGCTGCGCTTGAGGCGATCAGCCGGGTCCCTGCCGGTGTGCTCGTGCTCCTCAATTGCGCCGAGTCGGCTGAGCGCCTGCTCAACCAGTTTTGCGTACTTGCCGAGTGTGAAAGTAGCGGCCGTTCAAGCACACCGGCTGCCCACTACAAGATGGATCTGCGGACCTACGGGATTGGCGCGCAGATACTTCGCGATCTTGGCGTTGGCAAAATGAAGCTTTTGGCGCGACCCCGCAAGATGCCGTCCATGGCCGGTTACGATCTACGAATTAGCGGCTATGCCGAGAGGAGTAACGCATGACAGCAGAGCGCATCGAGTCCGATCTGGGCGGCAGTGGATTGCGCATTGGCGTCGTCCAGTCGCGTTTCAATGAGGACGTCTGCAAGTCCCTGAGCGCCCATTGCATCCAGGAATTGCTGGCCTTGGGCGTGATCGCCGAGGATATCCTCGTGGCCACCGTGCCGGGCGCTCTGGAAATTCCGCTCGCCCTGCAAAAGATGGCGACAAGCGGACAGTTTGACGCGTTGATCGCTCTTGGGGCGGTCATCCGTGGCGAGACCTATCACTTCGAACTCGTCTCCAATGAAAGCGCCGCAGGACTGACGCGGGTGGGTCTGCAGTTCGGCATGCCGATCGCCAATGGCATCCTGACGACCAACGACGATGCCCAGGCGCAGGCCCGCGCCGGCGAGAAGGGCGTCGCGGCAGCCCGCGCGGCCGTCGAAATGGCGAATCTGTGCTCGACCCTTGAGGATCTGGCTGCCGATCACGAGCTCGATGACGAGTCCGACTAGGAAAGCTGTGCTGACATCGTGACTACCGCACCCAAGAAGGCCGCCAAGGGCAGATCGGCGCCGCGCAGTGCGCGCCGTCGTTCGCGGGAATTTGCCCTGCAGGGACTCTACGAGTGGTTGCTCTCCGGAGATCCCGATGCGCGCAATGCGGGGGCAATCGAGGCTCACATCCGCGAGATCACCGGCTTTGACAAGGCGGACTTCGCGCATTTTGATCAGATTCTGCATGGTGCGATCCGCGAGAGTGCCGAGCTGCGTGCACGGTTTTTGCCGCATCTCGACCGCAAGCTCGAGGAACTCTCACCTGTCGAGCACGGCGTGCTGCTAATCGGTTCGTTCGAGTTGATCCATCTCGTCGATGTACCCTATCGCGTGGTGATAAACGAGTCGGTTGAGCTTGCCAAGTCATTTGGCGGGACCGATGGCTATCGCTACGTCAACGGCGTGCTCGACAAAGTGGCCGCCGAGGTGCGTGCGGCCGAAGTGGCCGCCCACCAGCGGTGAATCCCTGCGCTTGCCGATGGGCGAGTTCGACCTGATCCGGCGTTTTTTCTCGCGTCCGGTCACGCGTGCAGTGCTCGGAGGTGGGGACGATTGCGCGCTGATCGCCCCCAATCCGGATTGCGATTTGGCGATCTCGTCGGACATGCTCGTTGCCGGTCGGCATTTTCTCGTGGAGACCGATGCGGCACGTCTGGGCTGGAAGTCGCTCGCGGTCAACCTATCGGATCTGGCCGCATGCTCGGCACGCCCGCTGGCGTGTACGCTTGCGCTCGCGCTGCCAGCGGTGCGAGAAGACTGGCTCGCGGCGTTCGCAGCGGGGCTTTACGACTGCGCCGATCGCTACGACTGCGAGCTCATTGGCGGGGACACCACGCGTGGCCCCCTGACCATCTCGATCAGCGTGTTTGGCGAGGTGCCCAGGGGCAGCGCCATTCGACGAAGCGGTGCCTCTCCCGGCGACAGCATCTGGGTCTCCGGGTTGTTGGGTCAGGCGACCGCGGGCTTAAAGCTCGCCCAGGGTCAGCTTGAGTTACCGGAAGACGCGGCGCGGGCGGCGCTTGCGGCACTGGAGCGGCCGGTACCCCGGGTGGAGCTCGGAATTGCGCTGCGCGGACTCGCCAGCGCCATGATCGATGTCTCGGACGGCCTCGCGGCTGATCTTGGCCACATACTCTTTGCGAGTCATGCGGGCGCGGTGTTGGACGTGGATGCATTGCCCAGGTTCGCGGGCATGGAACTGCTCGCGTCAGACGAACAGCTTACCTGCCTACTCACCGGCGGGGACGACTACGAGTTGTGTTTTACCAGCCGACCGGACCATGATGCGCGCGTCTTCGCGGCCGCGCGAGGGGCGGGAGTTCCGGTGACGCGAATCGGCAGGATCAACGCGGATTCGGGGCTCAAGCTGGTGGGCGGTGATCAGCGCGAATTTGCGTTGCCGCCGGGATTTTCACTCAAGGGGTTCGATCACTTTGGCTGATTCGCAACGCATCTCCTGGAGATTTCTGTTTTCCCATTGGACGCATCCGGTGGCGCTTGGATTTGGCACCGGCCTGTCTCCCGTGGCGCCGGGTACGCTCGGCAGCCTCTTTGGCTGGGCGAGCTTCGTCGCCCTCAATCGCGTACTCGATCCGCTGGCTTGGCTGTGTGTGCTCGTCGGCGGATTCGCGATCGGCGTATGGGTGTGCGAGCGTACCGGTCGCGATCTGGGTGTTGCTGATCATGGTGGCATTGTCTGGGACGAAGTGCTGGCGATGTGGATCGTCCTGCTATTCACGCCACCGGGTCTTGTCTGGCAATCCCTCGCCTTTGTTCTGTTTCGCGTGTTTGATATTGTCAAACCGCCACCCGTCTCAAGCGTCGACGCTCGGGTAAAAGGCGGACTGGGCGTGATGCTCGACGACCTTCTCGCTGCTTGCTACGCACTCGTCGTCCTTGCGCTCCTGGCGCGCGCCTGGGGATACCTTCATGGCTGATGCACTCTCTGTTCTCGCGCAGCTGGTGGGCACGCGCCTATCCGCGCAAGGCGCACGTCTGGCGACTGCCGAGTCTTGTACCGGCGGCATGGTGGCCAGTCTTGTTACCGACATTGCTGGCTCGAGCGCCTGGTTCGAGCGTGGCTTCGTCACCTACTCGAATACCTCGAAGACCAGCATGCTGGATGTCGCAGAAGAATTGATCGCGCAACATGGCGCCGTCAGCGAACCGGTTGCGCAGGCCATGGTGGCGGGTGCCCTGGTGCACAGCGAAGCGGACATCGCTGTAGCAATCACAGGGATCGCCGGGCCGGGAGGTGCAGTTCCAGGTAAACCGGTCGGCACGGTGTGCTTCGCCTTTCAGCGCAGGGGCGAGGCGGCCCTTGTCAGTACCCTGCATTTTCCCGGTGATCGCGCCGCAGTACGTCGTGCTGCCAGCCAGCATGCTCTGCGCGGCATCGCCGATCTAGTTCAGCTGCCTTAGTTCGCGGTGGTCTGAGCAACCTGACGAGTTTGAACTTCCTAAGAAACTGGCGCGCTTGAATCTTCGCAACTCAGGCATTTTGGACGAGGGGGGATAGGCCTCGCTGTGCCCAGCCCGCGAATGGCAGCGCTTGCCGATGCTCGCCGCGTGGTCTGTGAGGCCCCGAATCGAACTCATCGGCCGGGTCTCTCGTAGGTTGACGCGGTCAGTAGGCAACTCTGATCATGTGCCAAGAAGCGCAATCTCAGCGATTTTCAGTTGCGAAGCGCTCTCGCGTGGTGCTAGTATTACTCGGTATTACTCGGAGTCTACTATGGAATCTACTTCGGTCACAAGCAAAGGTCAGGTCACGATACCCAAGGGCGTTCGCCAGCAGTTGGGGATTCGGCAGGGGACCCGGGTCCGCTTTGAACTTGTCGGCGATCATGCCGAACTGCGAGTGGAGAGTTCGCCCTCGGAAGTTACGACTAGTGGATTCGGAATGCTGAAGAGTCGGCGGTCCGCGGTACCGGCGGACCTTGATCCCGCGACGTTGCTCAAGCCATGATTGGTCTCGATACCAACGTTCTTGCGCGCTACTACATCGAGGACAAGCGGGACGCCGAGTCGGATCGCCAAAAATTGGCTGCAAGACAGCTCATTGATTCCGGCCGACCTCTCATGGTCGCGAAGACGGTAATCCTTGAACTCGAGTGGGTCATGCGGGGCTACTACCGGTTCTCCCAGAAGGAGACTCTCGGAGCCCTGCGTCATTTGTTGCAGATGGCGCACGTAATGATTGAAGATCGAGCGGCGATCGAGCAAGCTCTTTCCCTCTGTACCGCAGGCGTCGATCTTGCCGACGCGCTCCATCACTCGAGCTACCGAAGCTGTGCCAGCATGGCGTCGTTCGACGACCGGAAATTCGCTAGACGAGCCAAGAAGCTTGGGATCTCACCTACCGTCTTCGTCCCAAGCTGATCGGATTCAGACACCCAATCGGGCGTGTCGATACAGGCGCTGCGCCGCTAGCGTCGAGGAACTTCGCGTTTCTTCGCGCCAGCGCAGCTCGTCCTTGCCTAGGCAGGGCTCCTCGCCGGGCTCTTGCGCGCCATGTTGATCGAGTCGCGTGTCTGGACCGCGACTGAGCGAGCGTGATGTCCGAAGTCTTCGCCCTGGGCAGCGTAGAGAATGGCGCGTGATGAATTGATGATCATGCCACCAGCTGCCGTCGCGCCAGCGCGCACGCTTGCCTCCACGTCGCCTCCTTGCGCACCGATGCCCGGTACCAAGAGGGGCATGTCGCCGACAATTGTGCGCACGCGCGCCAGTTCCGCGGGATAGGTCGCGCCGACTACCAGTCCACATTGACCAGTCGAGTTCCACTTCGTCGTAACCAGGTGCGCGATGTGCTCGTAGAGTGGTACGCCTCCGACTTCCAGCATCTGCAGATCGGCGCTGCGCGGATTGGAAGTGCGGCACAGGATGATCGCGCCCTTCAGGGGATCGGCGAGAAAAGGTTCAATCGAGTCAAAGCCCAGATAGGGCGACAGTGTTACCGCGTGGGCACCAAAGCGCTCGAATGCCTCGCGGGCGTATTGCTCCGCGGTCGGACCGATGTCACCGCGCTTGGAATCAAGCACCACCGGTATATCGGGATAGCGCGTAGCAATATATTTGATCAGCGCTGCAAGTTGATCTTCGGCATGTTCGGCCGCGAAATAGGCGATTTGCGGCTTGTAGGCACACACGAGGTCGTGTGTAGCGTCGACGATCTCGCGACAAAACTCGAAGATGGCGTCGTCACGCCCCCGCAGATGGCTTGGCAGGCGTCCCATGTCCGGATCCAGACCCACACAGAGCAGTGTCTTCGCGTCGCTCCAACGGGCTATGAGGAGTTCGGCAAAGCTGGCCGCGCGACGCTCTAGGGATTGGGACGGTACAATATTGGTCTGCACAGTAGTTGAGAATTATACCGAATCCGCGTGCAAACCCTCGACTTGCCGCCGGCTTTACTGTCCGCAAACTTGAATCAGACTCATACCTTCACCCCGCGTCAGCTCATGCTGCTCGCAATCCTGACCGTCTTCTGGGGATTCAACTGGACGGTACTGAAATTCGGTGTCCTGGAGCTACCGCCGGTTTGGTTCCGCCTGCTGGGTCTGGCTGGCGGGACGGCCCTGATCGGCATCTATGCGCGTGTCACGGGGGTATCGCTAGCAGTGCCTACAGGTAACTGGTGGCGAATTTTCGGGCTGGCACTACCCAATATCACGCTCTGGATGTTGCTGGGCATCTACTCGATCGCCCTGCTCCCTTCAGGGCGAGCCGCCATCCTCGGCTACACCATGCCGATCTGGGCCGCAGTCATCGGCGTGATCTTCTATGGCGAGCGCCCGGGAATGCGCACCTGGTTCGGGGTTGCGTGCGCAGGCGCGGCAACCTTGCTGCTGGTTGCCGGCGAATTCGACGCCATGCGTGGCAGCCCGCTCGGGACGGGCTTGATGCTGCTGGCGGCGGTGCTCTGGGGTTGGGGCACCCACCTGTTGCGGCGCAGCCCTCTAAAAATGAATACCGTGGCGCTGACCTTCTGGATGCTCGCCATGTCGGTCGTGGTGCTACTCGTTTTTAGCGCCCTGGTCGAATTCGATCGCTGGACGCTGCCGGTTGGCAGCCAGTGGTGGCCGATCCTCTATAACGCGGTGTTTGTGCTCGCATTGTGCAATGTCATCTGGTTCTCGCTGGCGCGCTCGATGCACCCGGTGGCCAGTGGCCTGTCAGGCATGCTGATTCCCGTAGTGGGTGTCTTCTCAGGCCTCATCGTGCTCGGGGAAGTCCCGCATTGGCGCGATGAGCTTGCCCTGGTACTGATACTGGTCGCGCTGGCAACGACCGTGTGGAGCTCCGCTCCGGGTGCGGCGCGTTAGGGACGCGTCCGGTGCTGGTCAGGGTGCGCACACTCAGGTATCTTTACTAAACTCGATAACCGGCCATCCTAATGGCCTGAGGATAGTAGCGATGTTCCCCCTGCATTCCCTCGCAGGCCGCCTGTTCAGAGCAATCATTCCCTGGTACCTGCTCTCGGTACTGATCGTGGCAAGCCTGCAGCTGGGTGTCGAGTTCATCAACAATGCGCGCAAGATCGCCACGGTCGAGGTCGCGACGATTTACAAGTCCTACCGGGACAGCCTCGCAGATGCGCTGTGGAACGAGGACGACAAGCTGGTAGGCACCATCGCCGCAGGCATGAAGGAAAATCCGTTCGTCACCTATGTGGAGGTGTCAGACGATCGCGAACAGATCAAGAGTTCGCACGGTACCGCGCCGACCCATCCAGTAGCCAGCGACGGGCTGTTCGAGGTCTACGCGAAGGTGCCGCTCGTCCACAACACCGGCCAGAGCAGCACTCCGGTCGGCACGCCCGTGCTCTACTCGGATGCATCGTCGCTTGCTTTACAGACCGTAAAGACTCATCTGGAAGTGATCCTGGAAAACTTCCTGATCGATTCGATCGCGCTCGCCTTCCTGTTTTTCTGGATCATCCAGCGCGGTGTGTCGCGGCCGCTCGCCGGAGCGGCGCGCACGATCGCCATGTGGAAGCTCGATGACCGGGCCATCGAGCCGATCGAATATCCCTATGACGATGAACTCGGGGTGATGATCGGGTCCCTCAATGAGAGCCGGCGCCGCGTCGCCCAGGCAGCGACTGAACTGGGCATGGCCAACGAGACGCTGGAGGAGGAACACGCGCGCCTGTTGGGCATCATCGATTCGGCCATGGACGCCATCATTACGGTCGACGAATCGCAGCACATCATCGTCTTTAATGGCGCGGCTGAACGGATGTTCCGCTGTCAGGCGAGCGACGTGCTCGGCGAAACGCTCGAGCGTTTCATCCCCGAGAAGGTGCGTGAGCGACACCATGCCCACGTTGCCAAGTTCGGCCGTTCGCGCGTGCGGTCGCGTGCGATGGGCACGGGCCTCGAAATCTGTGGGCGACGCAGCGACGGTGAGGAGTTTCCGATCGAGGCCTCGATCTCGGCGGTCGACGTGGCCGGGCGCCGCCTGTTCACGGTGACGCTGCGCGACATCACCGAGCGGCGCCGCGCCGAAGAGGAGCGTCAGCGCTTTCGTAGCCGGCTTGAACAATCGCAAAAGCTCGAGGCCGTGGGAACGCTGGCCGCGGGAATTGCGCACGACTTCAACAATATTCTGGCGGCGATCGCCGGTAACGTGGAGCTGGTGCGCCAGGATCTCGATCCGGCGCACGCCGCACAGGACGCATTACTCGAGATGCGCAAGGCAAGTCGCCGCGGCCGCGATCTGGTCGGGCAAATCCTGACCTTTAGCCGCAAGCATGCCGCCGAGAAGACTGCCACCCAGCTGGGGCCGATCGTGCAGGACTCGCTGCGCATGTTGCGCTCGACCATGCCGGCGGGTATCGAGCTCAACTGCACTATCGAAGAAAATCTCCCGACCATCCTCGGCGACCGGGTACAGCTGGGTCAGGTAACGATCAATCTGTGTACCAACGCCTGGCAGGCGATCGAGCTCGTGTTCGGGCGCATTGATGTCGATGTGCGCCTGGCCCACACGAGTGCGGTGGCCGCAGCCGGTGCGCGCGGCGAGGCGACAAATTATGTCCAGCTCACGGTGCGCGATAACGGCGTCGGAATGGACAGCGCAACCCTCGCACAGATTTTTGATCCCTTTTTCACCACCAAGCCGGTTGGCCAGGGCACCGGACTCGGGCTCGCGATGGTGCACGGGATCGTTACTGACCATGGTGGTTTCATCGACGTGCAGTCCCGGCCAGGCGAGGGCACGACCGTTACGCTGCTCTTGCCAGTGACCAGTGAACCGGCGGCCTCGCTCGAGGATGCTTCGCCAGTACAACCGCGCGGCGACGGTTCGCACATCCTCTATATCGATGATGATCCGGCGCTCGTCCTCTTGACCAAGCGCCAGCTTGAGCGGCTGGGCTATCGGGTCAGCGCATTCGAATCCGGGGCCGACGCCTTGCAGGCGTTCAACGACGACCCCTATCTCTACGACCTCGCGATTACCGATTACAACATGCCCGGCGAGTCGGGCATTGAGGTCGCAAAGACGCTGCTTGGACGCCGTCCCGACCTGGCGGTGGTGCTGGTGTCGGGCTACATCACTGAAGAACTCAACGCGCAGGCCAGCGCGATCGGTATTCGCGCAGTCCTCTTTAAGCCCGATACCATCGAGGATCTGTCGCGCACCATCCACCAGCTGCGCGCCGAGATGCCACGGGTCTAACGCGGCGCACTGCAAAGGTGGCACCGGGAAGTTGACCCAATTGCGCTACCTGCTCGACACCAACGTCTGCATTTACGTTATAAAGCGTCGCACTCAAGTGCTTATGAGCGTCTTCAATCGATTCGAAGGACAGATGGCGATTTCGTCAATTACCCTGGCAGAGCTGTTGCACGGCGTCGAGAAGAGCGAATTACGCGATAGAAACCTTCGCGTCGTTGAGGATTTTTCAAACCGACTTACGGTGCTTCGGTATCCTGACCAGGAGGCCGCCCACTACGGTGCCATTCGTAGCAAGCTCGAAAAGGCGGGGCTCCCCATCGGCGTGAATGACCTCCACATTGCTGCGCACGCAAGGTCGCGAGCGCTGACCTTGGTTACCAACAAGCTGCGCGAATTCGAACGGGTGCGCGGGCTACTTCTAGAGAACTGGGTCTCGACGCTGCCTTCCTAGTCGGATTTGCGCCCTGCTGGCAATGACCGATAGCGCGCAATGCCTTCGCCCAGTCACGTTTCCCCGGTCGTGGGCCAACGTCGGAGTACACCACCACCGAAGAAAAACCCCCGCGCACCAGTCGGTGCGCGGGGGTTTTTTTGGAGCAGCTGGCTGGACTGGCCGGCTATTACATGTCCATGCCGCCCATGCCGCCCATACCACCCATGCCGCCGGGCATGCCGCCCTGCGGTGCGGCCTTTTCGTCGACCAGTTCCGCGACCATTGCATCGGTCGTGAGGATCAGGCCAGCTACCGAGGCAGCGTTTTGCAGTGCCGAGCGGGTTACCTTGGCGGGATCGAGCACACCGAGCTCAACCAGATCGCCGTAGGTACCGTTGGCGGCGTTAAAGCCAAAGTTACCCTTGCCTTCGAGGACCTTGTTGATCACGACAGACGGCTCATCACCGGCGTTCGCGACGATCTGGCGCAGCGGCTCTTCGACCGAACGCAGCACGATCTTGATGCCGGCGTCCTGGTCGGCGTTGTCGCCCTTGAGGTCCTTCAGGTTCTGACGGGCACGCAAGAGGGCAACACCGCCACCGGCGACGATGCCTTCTTCGACGGCTGCACGGGTTGCGTGCAGGGCGTCTTCAACACGTGCCTTCTTTTCTTTCATTTCGACTTCGGTGGCAGCACCAACCTTGATCACCGCAACACCGCCGGCGAGCTTGGCAACGCGCTCCTGCAGCTTTTCGCGGTCGTAGTCGGAAGTGGCTTCCTCGATCTGCACACGCACTTGCTTGACGCGTGCTTCGATGGTCTTGGGGTCGCCATTGCCGTCGATGATGGTGGTGTTTTCCTTGCCGATTTCGATGCGCTTGGCCTGGCCCAGATCCTGCAGGGTAGCCTTCTCAAGCGTCAGGCCCACTTCTTCAGCGATTACCTGTCCGCCAGTCAGCACGGCGATGTCTTCGAGCATGGCCTTGCGACGGTCACCAAAGCCCGGGGCCTTGACGGCGCAGGTCTTCAGGATGCCGCGGATGTTGTTGACCACGAGGGTAGCCAGTGCTTCGCCTTCGACGTCTTCAGCGATGATCAGCAGGGGGCGTCCGGCCTTGGCGACTTGTTCCAGTACGGGCAGCAGGTCGCGGATGTTCGATACCTTCTTGTCGAACAGCAGCACGAAGGGGTTGTCGAGCGCGGTGGTCTGCTTCTCGGGATTGTTGATGAAGTAGGGCGACAGATAGCCGCGATCGAACTGCATGCCTTCGACGACATCGAGTTCGTTGTTGAGCGACTTGCCGTCTTCAACGGTGATGACGCCTTCCTTGCCAACCTTTTCCATTGCATCGGCGATGATCTGGCCGATATCGGTATCGCTGTTAGCCGAGATCGAACCGACTTGGGCGATTTCCTTGCTGGTGGTCGTCGGCTTGGAGATCTTCTTGACCTCCTCACAGATCGCCGTTACGGCCTTGTCGATTCCGCGCTTGAGGTCGGTCGGGTTGAACCCGGCAGCGACGTACTTGAAGCCTTCACGAACGATGGCCTGGGCCAGAACGGTCGCAGTGGTGGTGCCGTCACCCGCAGTGTCGGAGGTACGCGAGGCGACTTCCTTGACGAGCTGGGCTCCCATGTTTTCGAACTTGTCCTTGAGTTCGATTTCCTTGGCTACCGAGACGCCGTCCTTGGTCACGGTCGGAGCGCCGAAAGAGCGCTCGAGCACGACATTGCGACCCTTGGGGCCGAGCGTTACGCGAACGGCGTTGGCGAGGATGTTTACGCCGTTGACGATACGCGCACGCGCGTCATCGGCGAAAATTACTTGTTTTGCTGGCATGAAATTACTCCTGGAATCTTATGGATCGCGGCGCTGATTAGGCGGCCTTGACGGAAGCGGCGGCCTTGCCTTCGACAACGGCCATGATGTCTTCTTCGCGCATGACGAGCAGTTCGCTGCCGTCAACCTTGACGGTCTGGCCCGAATACTTGCCAAACAGCACACGGTCGCCGACCTTGACTTCGAGGGCGCGGATCGAGCCATCATCGACTGGCTTGCCCTTGCCAACGGCCAGAACTTCGCCCTGATCAGGCTTTTCGGCGGCGTTGTCGGGTATTACGATTCCAGACGCGGTCTTGGTCTCGTTGTCCAGACGCTTTACGATCACGCGATCGTGGAGCGGACGAAGATTCATATTATCTCCTTTAAATTCATGAACTTGCATGGTATATGGGGCGTCGCCAGGCAGGTTTTCCGCCCGGAACGGGGATTTACCAGCACTCTCCCCTGACGAGTGCTAATTATAAGGGCCTTCTGAAGGATTACAAGGGCCGTCCCGGTGCAGCGCTCCCGAGAGGGCCATGTCTTCGAGGCAGCATCATCTGCCCCCAATCACCAGGATATATGGTTCGGGCGGATGGATGGCCGTGAGGGAATGAAACGTCTGAAGGAGCGGACGTAGCTTCGAATTGACCGACCGGGTTGAAACTGCCCCGGTGGAGGGATTGCCGGTGCCGACGTCCGCTGAACGCTTCGCGGCACCGCGCCTCGATGAATCACCCTTGTTGGCTCCGCGGCCCGGAAAGCGTCGGGTACGTCCTCCATCCTACGCTACCGCCTTCCAATGTGAGCCCTATTGCCGTCTGCCCTTTAAGGCGGTATCACCCATACGTCCTGGCGCATCAGGCTGGCGGAGAGTTGCCACCATGAAAGCGGCCAAACGTTCTCGCGGCAAATAGGCTCATGAGTACCAGGCCAGAGCCCAGCGCCAGGACGTGATCGATGGAACGCAGCTCGAAGATCCCGACCCAGCAGATAAGGACGTAGGCGACGGCCAGATTGAAAAATCCCCATAGCACGTTCACGCTGGAGGAGGAGAGGCCCTCGCCGGGTGGTTTTGCGAAGGGCGTCTGGAAAGGGCGCCCCATCACTCCACTGGCCAGATGCGGCATTGAATTCGCGAGAAAGGCGCCGCCCAGAAAGTAGGAGAGGTAATGTGTCCAATGCATGCTTAGCCGCTCCTGTACACGTTGGTGCTCACGATTGGATGAGGCGCTTGATGATCTCGCCGGCAGCAAATAATGTCTTGCGCTCATCGGCATTGAGTTGCGAAATGGCTCCTACCAGCCAGGCCAGTTTCGCGTCCTTGGTGGTTTTCCGGAGTGCGGCGCCGCGGGCGCTCAAGGCAATGTTCACCTGACGACCGTCGGTCTTGTGCGGTCTGCGCTCGACGATGCCCTTTTTCTCCAGCATAGCCACCGTGCTTCCCATCGACTGCGGCTTCACGCCTTCGGCGCGCGCCAGTTCGGCAGTGGTGGCGGGACCTTCCTGCGCGAGGTGTGCCATCACCAGCGATTCCGTCAAGGAGAGCCCTTCCGGGGCGACTGCGCTGCGCACGCGCCGCACCAGAATCCCGATCGACTGGGTAAGGTCGATGACGGCTTGGTCGATTCTTTTTTCAGGCATGACCCTTGCATCATACAGAAAGACAGGAAAACTGGCAAGTTTATCTTGCCAGATAAACTGGCTAACTGGATCGCGGATCTCTGGCTAAGAGAAGGTGGAACTGTCGCCGGTATGCGCACACATCCGCACTGGCCGGGGGTTCAGGGCATTTGCGTGGGTGCCTCATGGGCGAGATCGGCGGCCCCTGGGCTATCAGTCTCTTTGACTGCTTCGCGCATGGTGACGAACTCCTCGGCAAGGGTCGGATGAATACCGATCGTTTCGTCGAAGTCGGCCTTTCTGACCTTGCAGCGCAGGGCGACCGCGATGCCCTGAATGATGTCACCCGCATTGGCGCCGACCATGTGAGCACCGAGCACGCGGTCGCTCTGTGCATCGACCACGAGCTTCATGAGCGTTCTCTCGGGCGCGTGCGGCAGGGTGTTGCGCAGTGAGGTGAACTCACTGCGAAAGATGCTGATTTTGTGACCTCGCCCTCGAGCCAGCTCTTCGGTCAGGCCAACCGTACCCACATTGGGATGGCTAAAGACGGCGGTTGCGATTTCGTCGTAGTTGATCGCGCGTTGGGTCGATCGTCCGAGTATGTGCTCAACCGCAATCATTGCTTCGGCCAATGCCACCGGGGTGAGTTGAACGCGACCGATGACGTCCCCGACCGCGAAAATCGAAGGCACTCCTGTGCGATATGTCGCATCTATCGCAATACTGCCGTCGGGCCGCAAGTCGATACCGGCTGACTCAAGACCGAGATCGGCAGTGTTGGGAACGCGTCCCGTGGCAAGCATGACGAGGTCAGTCGTAAGGCGCTCGCCATCAAGTGTTTCGCATGAAAACTCTGCGGGACCGCGCGTGATCTCGCGCAGGCTTGTTTTAAATCTGATCGTGATGCCGCGTTTGACAAGTTCGCGCGCCAGAAAGGGGCCGATATCCAGATCGAAGTTCTTCAGGATGCGCTCGCCGCGGACCAGCAGCGTTACCTCGCGGCCGAGTCCTGCGAATATCGAAGCAAACTCCACCGCGATGTAGCCGGCACCGACGATGACGATGCGTTTGGGCAATTCTGGAAGATGGAAGGCTTCGTTCGACGTAATGGCAAATTCAGAGCCGGCAAACGTGGCGCCTTGCGGTTTGCCTCCGGTCGCAATCAGGATGGAGCGCGCGCTATAGGTCTTGCCGGCAACCGCAATCCGGTGGGCATCAACCAGCTTCGCCCGGCCGTGCACGACGCTCACCCCGGACCTTTTCAGCAAACCCGCGTAGACCTCGTTTAAGCGCCGGATCTCCGCATCCTTGTTGGCTATCAGAGTTGCCCAGTCGAATGAGGGGGAGTCGAGTCCCCAGCCATAGGCTCTGCAAAGCGCGAAATCGTCGCCCAGCTCCGCCGCGTAAGAGAGCAATCGTTTGGGGATGCAGCCTGCATTCACGCAGGTCCCGCCCAAGGGGCCGGATTCGGCGAGCGCTACGCGGGCGCCTCGATCCGCCGCAAAGCGGGCCGCACGTACGCCCGCCGAGCCGGCGCCGATCACAAAGAGGTCGAAGTCTGCATTGGCCATGAGTTCCCCTGAAGGTCGTCTGTGAGAACCCGTCGCGCGTGATTGCACAATCGGGTCCGGCATAGATCATGCACCTGTACGGCAAAGGGCGATGGTGAGGGCGTGGCCAGATAGCGCGCGAGCGCGGCGTCACGCGGACGCCGGCCTACCGAGGCCCGCGCGCTCTCGATTAAGCCGGCTAGCGGCTTTGTGGTCTTGGGATCAGGACGCCGTGTAGGCCTACGCGCTGCAGGGGCGCGGCTTCTTCGTTGATGTGATGGGAGGGCATGCGAGCTTCAATGATCGATCCAGATGCGAGCTGGCCCTCTGCGAGCAGCCTTCTGGCCATCCGCGTCCACTTCAAGGGCAAGTTTTCCATGACGAGCTCCTTTGCGCCGTGTGCGGTGCGAGCCGACTGCATCACGAACAAGACCGGCTGACAGTTTCCGCGTCGCAGCATTCATAAATCGTTGCGCTCATGCTTCTGTGAGCCAGCGTACGGACAGTCGTTCCCGGAGTCGGCTAACACATCGTAAGTGTTTGTATCAGGCAGGGGAGCGTTGGCGAGTCGCAAGCGTCGACGGGCCAGCTTGCATGGGCAAGATTGATCCCCTGTTCGCAATCCGGTGCGCTCGGTCTTCACGCCCTGCATCTGTGGTGTAGACTCTGCCGCGCGGTGCACGGGCGAGGTCAAAATTGCGCCCATATGAATGGGTGGGGGCGCGGCTAGCGATCCCCCGATTCGATGGGACAGTCGGGATTTTCCCGACATGACAGGGCCTGCCAGGGCACGCATAGTGTGGTTTCCGGCTTTAAACACGCGTCACAGTAACGCGTGTCGATTCATTACAAACCGAGGAGATGAAATGCGAATTGCTGTGCGCGGCCTTCTGGCTGCATTGCTTGCTATTGGATTGAGCGCCTGCGGTAGCGGCGGCTCAAGTAGTTCGCCAAGTGCGTCAAGCTCGGGCGCGGCACCGGTTGCGGGACAGCTGATCCAGAATCCGCCCTTGCGCATCGCCTCGCTCACTGCTTCGACTTTCGCTGCCAATCTCGCTGCCACCGCCTCCGGGCAGCAGCTCATGGCAGTCGCCGGAACGCCCGCGTGCGGCGTCGACTTCTACTATATCCAATACAACACCGTCGGCGGTGCTGGCGAAGCAACCACCGCCAGCGGTGCCTTGATGGTGCCGACGGGCAGTTCATCGCAATGCAGTGGCGCGCGACCGACTGTTCTCTATGCGCACGGCACAACGATCGATCGGACCTATAACATCGCCGATATCACCAATCCGAACAACACCGAGGGCGCGCTGGTTGCAGCGATGTTTGCTGCCCAGGGTTATGTCGTGGTGGCATCGAACTATGCCGGATACGACTCGTCGACGCTGCCTTACCACCCTTATCTGAATGCCCAGCAACAATCGGGCGACATGATCAACGCGCTGACGGCGGCCCGTTCGGCCTTTCCGCTGCAGTTAACGAGCGGCACAAGCCTCTCAAGCAAGCTCTTTGTGACCGGCTATTCGCAGGGTGGTCACGTCGCCATGGCGACCGAACGCGCGCTCGAGGTTGCCGGGATCCCCGTGACCGCGGCAGCGCCGATGTCAGGACCCTATGCGCTGGCGGCGTTGGGGGATGCGGTCTTCTACGGGGACGTCAATCTGGGCTCGACGCTCTTTACGCCTTTGCTCGCGGTCAGTTATCAGCACGCCTACGGCAATATCTATAGCTCACCAAGCGACATTTTCTCGCCTGAGTACGCCACCGGGATTACCACGCTGCTACCGTCGGCAACGCTGTCCGAGACCCAGATCTTCACGCAGAATCTACTGCCCGAGACGGCGCTGTTCAGCAGTACGCCGCCGGCACCGACGCTGGCCGGCTTCACGCCGCCTACCCCGACGACCCAGCCGGGAATTACGGCTGCCCAGGCAGAGCTGTTTGCGCTCGGCTTTGGCACCAACTTCCTGGTCAATAACAGCTACCGGCTTGCCTATCTTGAGGATGCGCTCGCCAATCCGGACGGATTCATTCCTACGGCGTCGACGTATATGCCGGCGGCCAATCCGACCAACACCCTGCGTCAGGCCTTCAAGAAAAACGATCTGCGTGGTTACGTTCCCAACTCGCCTATCCTTTTGTGCGGAGGCGACGAGGATCCGACCGTCTTCTTCTTTAACGCCCAGGTGATGAATGCCCTATTTACGGGGGCGAACCTGCCTAGTGCCTACAACAACCTTCTGGACGTCGATTCTGCGGTGACAGGACCCAACGATCCCTACGCCCTTATCAAGGAAGGATTCGCACAGGCCAAGGCCGCCGTCGCTACGGCTGCCGTGGCAGCCGGTGCCACTGACGGTGGCCAGACTGCTGTCATCGAGGCCTACCACGGCACGCTCGTACCACCGTTCTGCTCGGCAGCGGCGCGTGGCTTCTTCAGCCACTTTTAAGGGATGACCGTGAAAAAAATCTCCTGCATTTCTGCCTTACTCGCTGCCGCCTTGTGCCCGCTGGCCCACGCCGACGACAACAACATCATCGATCTGGGTATCTCAGACCTGACCGTGCACGCCGCTTCACCGGGAGTCACCGGACCCTATGTGCCCACGGGCCTGAACATTTCGGTCGATAACGCTACTACGATGTTCCTGTCCTACACGCGCGTTCTGACCAAGGACTTCGATTTCCAGTTGGCCGTTGGCGTGCCGCCGACACAGGATGTGCGCGCCGCGGGGCCGGCCTATGTCGGATCGGTGCCCTACAACGGGCAGACGGTCATCACCGCCAAGCAGATCACGCCGACGGGCTTTTTCAACTACAAGTTTCTCGAGCCCGAGTCTCGCTTGCAGCCCTACCTTGGCATTGGGGTGAACTGGACGCATTTCTCTGACATCAAGTCGACCGCCGCCAACAATGCGATTAATGGCGGTCCGACCAATGTGGCGATCAGTAACTCCAATGGTCCTGCGGCACAGATCGGTCTGCGCTATCGCTTCATGGATCACATATCGGTCAACTTCGCCGTGCAGACGGCAGATGTCAGCACGACCGAGACGAGCAATACGGCGGGTATCATCCGAAAGACATCGATTGATTTCCATCCTGTCGTCTACACTTTGACTGGCGCCTACTCCTTCTAGGGATTCTCGGCGTCGATGCGTCCCCCGGAGTGTCCCCGTCCATGCACGGGGCACTCCGCTTAGCCAGCGGCTCAAGTCGCCAGCGCAGGCGATTCGGGGATTTCTAGGTCAAATCGCGCATCGGCTCTAGTGCATCGACTTAATCCTTTTTCGCGCTAGCGGACCATAGTTGTTCCGCGATACAAATTGTTACCAACTTCGCTGCCTTTTGACATTCGATTGAGGCAAGGTACGCACTCTTGCACTCGACTCGCCGCAGCACACTAGTCGCATTCGACCCAAGCAGTTCAGTCAGCAGCACTGCGCGCTGACTGGAACTGCGCGCCAGGGAGCTTTGCATGAATCAGTTATTGATCTCACACCGTCCACGCGGCCTAAAGCAGTCGCTCGTTGCATTGACCCTCATTGGCCTGCTTGGCGCATGCGGCGGTGGCGGCGGAGGAGGAGGCGGGGGCACCGGATCCGCGGCACCTCCGTCGTCGACCTCGTCGGCCCAGCAGATCACTGGCACGGACGCTCAACGCCTTGCCGAGCAGGCCGCGTTTGGACCGACCAATGAGCTCGTCGCACAGATCAGCGCACAGGGATCAGCGTGGATCGACGCCCAGATTTCCACCCCGGCCACCGGTTATCCGCCGATCGCGGCAATCACCAATGACAGCGCCGTCTACTGTCCGGCGACTTTGCCGGCTGGCAACACTTGCTATCGCGACAACTACGAGGCTTTCCCGCTGCAGTTGTGGTTTTTCCAGAACGCCATCAATGGACCCGACCAGTTGCGCCAGCGGGTCGCGCTTGCCTATTCACAGATTTTCGTGATCTCGGCCGAGACCATCAATTCGACTTACGGCCTGCGCAACTATCACCAGATGCTGCTTAACGACGCCTTCGCAAATTTTCGCCAGATCATCGAAGACGTGACCTTGAGTCCGGCCATGGGCACTTACCTGAACATGGTCAACAACAACAAGGGCAATCCTGCGGCCGGCATTACCCCCAATGAGAATTTTGGGCGCGAAGTACTGCAGCTGTTCACCGTCGGGCCGAATATGCTTAACCCCGATGGCACGCTGGTGCTCAAGAGCGGTTTGCCGGTGCCAACCTATTCGCAAGACGTGGTGGAAGGCTTCTCGAGCATATTCACTGGCTGGACCTATCCGAACGCTGCCGGAGATACCTCGCTGTCGCAGGACAACTACACCACCTGGTATGCAGGCAAGATGATTCCGGTGGCGAGCCAGCATGACGAGGGCACCAAGCTGCTGCTCAGCGGAGTCACCCAACCGGCCAGTCAGTCGATTCAGGCCGATCTCAAGGCCGGGCTGGACAATATATTCAATCATCCTAACGTCGGACCCTTCATCGGCAAGCAGATGATCAAGTTCCTCGTGACCAGCAATCCGAGTAACGCATATGTTTCACGGATCACGGCCGTGTTCAACAATGACGGCACCGGTACCCGCGGCAATATGGCGGCGGTCATCAAGGCGATTCTGCTCGATCCGGAGGCGCGCGGCGCGGTCGTCACCGATCCGGCCTTCGGCAAGCTGCGCGAACCGGTGGTCGATGTCGCAGCGGTGATGCGCGCGCTCGGCGCCAAGACGGACGGTGAGTATCCGGCTTCGATGGCCAGTCAGCTGGGCGAAAATGTCTTCACGGCCAACTCGGTGTTCAATTTCTATTCACCGACTTATGCATTGCCTGGATCGAATTCGCTGGTGGCGCCGCAATTCGGGCTACTGAATACCTCGTCGTCCCTGACGCGAATGAACTTCATCAATTCTGTTGTCTATGCGACCAATGGCGTCGTGTCCAACCCCGACACCACGCTGACCACGACCACCGCCATCGGAACGACCATTTCTCTGGCCGGTTACGAGTCCTTGGCCCTGACACCAGGCAAGATGATCGAAGAATTCAACGCCAACCTGTTGCACTCGACGCTCTCGAGCGCCGAGTACAACGCCATCGTGACCGCGACCACCGCGTTTCCGGCCAACGATGCGACGCTCACGCTCGATAGAACGCGCGCAGCGGCCTACCTGATACTTGCCTCGCCCCGTTACCAGGTGACGCGCTAGTCGCGCACGGAGATCAACATGTCCAAAAACAAGCAGGTTCCCAGCCTCGAAGCCCGTCGTCGCGCACTGCGCAAGATCGGTGGCCTGACCGCGTTTGGTCTTGTCCCGGGCCTTACTACCATGCTCAGTGCACAGACGGCAGAGGCGGCCGGATCCTACAAGGCGATCGTTTGCGTGTTCCTGTTTGGCGGTAATGACGCCAACAACATGATTGTCCCGACCGACGCGCCTACCTACGCAACCTATCTGGCCGCACGGGGCGGTATCGGAACCACGAGCAACGGCGCCCTGGCGCTGCCAAACGCTGGCCAGTCGGGTGGTGTGCTGCCGCTCGCCAATACCAATCTGGGCGTGCATCCGAGCATGCCGGAGTTGCAGTCGCTCTGGGCATCGAACAACGCAGCGCTGCTGCTAAACGTCGGGAATCTCGTGCAACCCCTGGCCAGCGTCGCCGCCTATTCCTCGGGCTATGGCGGCCCAACCATCCCGGTCAATCTGTTCTCGCATTTCGATCAGCAGCAGCAGATGCAGATGACCTCCACGACTATCGATCCGACGACCGGCTGGGCCGGGCGTCTGGCGGACTCTATTTCGATTGCCAGCGGCAGCATGCCGGTTGGCATCTCGGCGGCCGGCAATGCCCAGCTGCTGGCCGGCGCAAGTAGCGTGCCGATCGTGGTTCCGCAAAAAGGGACGCTGCAGTACAACGGATTCAATTCGAGTAGTCCCTCGCAGGCGCGCCTGAGTTCATTGCAGTCGCTGTTCGGCATTTCCGGCAACTCGACCTTCATGTCGTCGGTCGGCTCGGTGCAGTCCGATTCGGTGACGAAGGCAAATTCCCTGAAGTCGATCTTGCAAAGCGCAGCGGCGGTGTCCGGAAATTTCCCGCTCTATTCGACTTCCGGCCTGTCGCAGCAGCTGGCGCAAGTGGCGCTGCTCATCCAGGCGGCGGCTAACGGAACCATCACGGCACCCTCCCAGCAGATTTTCTTTGTCAGCCTTGGCGGCTTTGATACGCACAACAATGAGCTGGCAATCCAGGGGCCTCTGTTGGCCCAGCTCTCGAGTGGTCTGAACGGCTTTTACAATACGATGGTGCAGATCGGGCAATCGAACAATGTCGTGGCGTTTACCCTTTCGGACTTTGCACGCACCCTGCAACCGGCCTCCGGTGGCGGCACCGACCATGCCTGGGGGTCGCATCACATCATCGTGGGTGGTACGGGCGCGGTGAAGGGTGGCCAGGTGTTCGGTACCTTACCCAACCTGACTCTGGGCGGGCCTTCCGACGTGACCCAGGAGGGGCGCTGGCTGCCCAAGTATTCGATCGATCAGTACGGCGCGACGCTCGCCAGCTGGCTGGGGGCGAGTTCGGGTGCGATCAGCAATGCCTTCCCGAATCTGGTCAACTTTTCGACCTCGAACCTGGGCTTTCTCGCTTGATCGAACACTCGCGGTGACAGCGGTCACCTGATTCTGCCCAGGCGCGATTTGCGCTACAGTAGGACCCCTGAGCGCTGCAATTGCAGCGCTCGTTTTTTTCGGCAATCCTCGGAGGGGTTCGTATGGATGTTCGTTTTGACGGACGCGTTGCTATTGTCACTGGCGCCGGTGGCGGGCTCGGACGTTGTCATGCGCTGGCCCTGGCCGCGCGTGGTGCGAAAGTCGTGGTCAATGATCTTGGCGGCACCGTTGACGGTGCCGGCGCTGCCTCCGCGGCTGCTCTGCGAGTAGTTGAAGAGATCCGCGCTGCGGGCGGAATGGCGATCGCCAACGGCGCGTCGGTTACGGATTTTGCGGCCGTCGAAGAGATGGTGCAGCAGGCGCGCGAGGCCTTCGGTCGCGTGGACATCCTGGTCAACAATGCCGGCATCCTGCGTGACAAGTCGTTCGCAAAGATGGGCCTGGACGATTTTCGGGCGGTGTTCGAGGTTCACGTGATGGGCGCAGTCCACTGTACCAAGGCTGTCTGGGAGCTCATGCGGGAACAGGGATACGGCCGCATCGTCATGACCACTTCGTCGTCCGGCCTCTACGGAAACTTCGGTCAGTCCAACTATGGCGCGGCGAAGATGGCGCTGGTTGGCCTGATGCAGACTCTCTCGATCGAAGGGGCCAAGCACGATATCCGCGTCAACTGCCTGGCTCCGACTGCGGCTACGCGCATGACCGAGGGAATAATCCCGGCAGCCCAGCTGGCTCTGCTCACGCCCGAGTCAGTCACTCCGGCGCTGCTCGCTCTGGTCGCCGAGAACGCTCCTTCGCGTGCGATCCTGTGCGCCGGGGCCGGATCGTTCGAGAGTGCCCATGTGAGCCTGACGCATGGCCTTCACCTCGGTACCGGCGATGGCGTTGCTGACCAGATCCTGGCGCGCCTCGACGAGATCAGCGATCGGGACGGCGATCAGGTACCTGGATCGGGCGCCGCGCAGGGCATGCTCGAGTTGACCAAGGGGGTTGTCGAGCACGCCGACAACTGAGTGCCGCTCGGTCCTACTGGAGCATAATCTGCGTGCGCAAGCTGCCAGCGCGCTGATGTCGCACGTGTACTTTGATTGGCGTTGCGAGTGGAGCCTCCACGATCCACTCGAAGCGCACGCGATCGGCGCTCGCGCTCGCACCCACCCAGAATGACTGCGCAGTATGCAGATTCGACCAGCCCTCGAGTTCGCCCGCTTGCTGGCGCAGCTCCGGACTGAGCAGGGTGGCGCTGGCAGGCAGTTCCAGATCGGCGAGCACTCCGCGCAAAAGATTGTGGCGTAGCGCCATCTTCGTCACATAGCTTGGCAGCCAGCCGCTGTTTTGCACCGTCACACGCACTCGCCACGCCGTCTTGTCGACTGACGCGGAGAGCGCCTTGACTTCCACCTCGCGCAACTCGAGTTTCGGGATCAAGAGCGCCTGCCAGAGCAGCCACTGCGGAAAGCGCGCCCATTCGGCAAGGCGCCGCGAAGGTGGCGGATTTCGGAAAGCATAAAACCCATCCCAGCCTCCGATTTCAACCGGACCAAGCTCGGGGTGATCAAAGGGCTGCCAGACATGGTAAGCCTGCCCCTTTAATTCCTTGTCGCTCCACTTGAGCAGTTTCAGGTCATCCTCGGGCGGATGGTCGCGGAACCAGTGAATCCAGTCGTGCTTGCCGATTCCGGCGGCCTCGTTGGCGTTCCAGATTTCGACTACCCAGAAGAAGGCGCCGCGGTGCTCATAGAGCCAATCGAAGGATCCCCCTATGGTCTTGCCGGGATAGTAGGCGAAGTCATCATGGATCGAGAGCGCCGGATAGCCCGTTAGCTGCGCGCCTTTCTCGCCCATCTTCTGATAGGCCCAAAGATCCTCGGGCAGCATCTTGTCGTCGGGACATTGCGAACTGGGACGCAGGAGGACGCCGGCAAAGGTGTGGAAACTCACCCCCGAACAAATGTTCTCATGCGCACAGATGAATTCGATCAGGCTGCGCGCCTCCGGTTCGGAACCGGGGTAGGGTCCGGCCCCTTCCTGCTCGTTTTCCTGGCGCCAATGCGCCGGGAAGTTGCGATTCAGGTCCAGGTTCTGTGCTGACGAAGCAATGGGCAGGCTGGAACCGTCATAGTTGGTCAGACGGCCTTCGGTCATCACGCGGTAGTAGCGTCCGCCGCGATCGCCGGGCTCGCGCCGCACCAACAGACGTCCATCCTGCGGGTGCTCCTTCCAGGGTCCGTTGTCGTCGCGCACGCGCATCTGCAGGATCCGGCCGTTGCCGTCGATATCCTGCTCGATCAGACCGCGGACAGGTTCCTCATCGAAGGGATAGCGACGTGTGCTCGAACGGACGAAACGCGGGTCATCGGCGAGCGCCCACTCTGCTCCATCGGGATTCACGCGCGGACACATGTAGATTGTGCGCGAAGCCAGACAATAGGCGACATCCGGGTCGCTGATGGCCCGTGTCAGAAGCCACTCGAGCATGTACAGACAAACGGCACTGGCCGAGACCTCGGTCGCGTGGATGTTGCCGTCAATCCAGAAGGCCGGCTTGTCCTCAGCGGCACCCGATTCGATGTCGGTCAGTACCACCACGTAGATCGGTCGGCCTTCAAAACTGTGCCCGATGGTCTCAAGCGTTGCATAGCGCGGGTACTGATTCGCAAAGCCTCGCAAGTAGCCGACAAATTCGTCGTAGCGGTAAAAGCGGGAATGGTCGATTGGGGACATGGATCGGGGATTTGCCGGGAGGGGCGGATGGGTAGACGCATGATATCAATCGTTGCCAGCCAGTCGAGGGACTTTTCTTGGAAGCTCTACGCGATGCAGGCCATAATGTGGTCCATGTACGCCCCCAACCAGCCGCGTCGCGCCGCTAGCGCGCAATGCGTTCCCAGGTGCACCAGACTGAAGGCGGACACGACGAGCGTGTCCCAAAGACCGGCTGTGGCTATCTGATGGCAACGCTCACCATTCGCCGCAAGGTTCTGATCGCGCTGGTGCTGGTGACGATCTCGTTTGGCACCTTGCTCGGAATCGCCGCGTCTCGCCTGTATCTATTGCTTGGCATGACGACTGAGACGGTCAGGCTCGTGCAGATGGACTCGCTTTTGCACAAGCTTGACGTCTCGCTCAACTCCGGCCGTGGCCTCTTGTTCTGTGCGCAGACCGGCGACGGCCGCTTTCTCGAACAAGAGTCCAGTGCGAACTTCGGACAGGATTTTCGTGCTCTGTCCGGCCTGATTGAGCAGGAGCAGCGCGATCAACCGGAACAGGGCGAAATTCAGACCCTCTTGCCGAGCCTGGCCGAGGTGGACTCGAACTGGCAGCGACTCGACGGTGAGGCGAACCGGGTGCTGCGCGCCCAGTGCGAGTCGGCGCAGCGCGGTTTCATGCCGCGCGCCGATGAAGTCACTGCGGTGGGTCAGACGCGCTTTGTGCTGCGTGCCGCCTTGCGCGCCTCGCTCGATCGCATGGAAAGGGTCGTCGACGGGCGCGTCATGCAACTCCAGTTACGCAGCATCGAAGCGCGCAGCGCCGCTTCCCAGCTGCTTACCGCAATCGGACTGGCGGCCGTGGTGCTGGCTTTCGCGATCGCGATCTGGCTAGTGAGCGCCGCTGCCGCCCAGGACGAGCTCAATCAGAGTCACGCCGACGAGGTCGCGCAGCGGCGTATCGCCGAACGGCGGCTCATTCACTCCGAGGCGCGAGTACGGACCATCCTCGAAAACGTCCCCGATGGCGTGGTAACGATTGACGAGCATGGCCTGATCGAATCGTTCAACCAGTCTGCCGAGCGCATATTTGGTTACCGCGCCGCCGAGGTGCTCGGTCGCAATGTGAGCGTGCTGATGCCCGAGCCGGTCGGTCTTGCGCACGACCAGTACATGGAACGCCACATCGCGACCGGTGAGAAGCGCATCATCGGGCGCCGCCGCGAGCTCCTGGCACGGCATGCCGACGGGGCACGTTTTACGATCGACATTGCTGTCACCGAAGGCTGGGTCGACGGCGAACGTCTGTATACGGGGATCGTGCGCGACGTCTCGCATATCAAGCGTCAGAACGAGGAGATCAAGCGTTTCAAGACCATGCTCGACAACACGCTCGACATGATCTTCATGTTTGATCCGATCTCGCTGGTGTTTACCTACGCCAACCGTGGTGCCGAGGAGTCACTGGGTTTTGCGCGCGAGGAATTTCTGCGCATGCGCGCCAGTGACCTCACGCCGGCCATGCCCGAGCAAGTGTTCCGCTCACACATCGCCCAGTTGCTGTCGGGTTCCCGACCCTGGCTCAGCTACGAGACTTCGCATCGACGGCGCGACGGCCTGCTCGTGCCCACCGAAGTGTTCCTGCAGCTGATTCGCAGCGATGCCGATGATTCGGGGCTGTTCATCGCGATCGTGCGTGACCTCACCGAGCGCCGCCGCATCGACCGTCTGAAAAGCGAGTTCATCTCGATCATCGGACATGAGTTGCGCTCACCGCTGACCAGTATTCGCGGCTCGCTGGGGCTGCTTATGGGCGGAGCGGCGGGCATCCTGCCCGAGCGCGCGCAGCGCATGGTCGAGATCGCGCGTAACAACAGCGAACGCCTGGTACGCCTGATCAACGATATGCTCGATATGGACAAGATCGAGTCCGGCAAGATGCGTTTTGAGATGCGGCCCATCGAAGTCAGCAAGCTCGTCGAGCAGTCGGTCGAGGCCAATCGCGGTTATGGTGCCCAGTATTCTGCGCTGCTGGTGGCCGATCCGGTCGACTACGACCTGCGCGTTCTGGGCGACTTCGATCGCCTGATGCAGGTGATGAACAATCTGCTATCGAACGCCGCCAAGTTTTCGCCGACGCAGGGTCAGGTGAGCGTGCAGGTCGAGCGACGCGGTGCGCGGGTGCGCATTTCGGTCACCGATCGCGGACCTGGCATTCCCGAGGGCTTTCGGGCGCGCGTCTTCGAGCGCTTTTCGCAGGCCGATACTTCGGATGCGCGTCAGAAGGGCGGCACCGGTCTGGGCCTGTCGATCTGCCGGGCGATCGTCGAGCGTCATGACGGACTGATCGATTTCGATACCGTGCTCGGACGCGGCACGACATTCTGGTTCGAGTTGCCACTGTGGCACAACCCGGCGGCCATGCCGGGCGACGAAATCGAGGCTCCGGCACGACTGTTGATTTGTGAAGAAGATGTCGATGTCGCACACATTCATGAAGCCACGCTGCGTCAGGCCGGCTATCGAGTGGATATCGCCTACGGTATTGACGATGCGCGCCGTGCGCTGCGCGAGAGTCGCTACTTCGCGGTGACGCTGGCCGTCGGGCTCGCCGCAGAACACGGCGTCGGCTGGATGCGCGATGGACACGATGAGCAGGCCATGGCGCCACCGATCGTTCTGCTGGGTCCGGTGCGCGAGGAGCCCGGCACCAAAGCCGGCGGGTGCGTATTGCTTGACAGCATCAGGCTGCCCGAGGAACTCGCACGCTTATCCAAGCTCGTCGAACGGGCAGTTTTCGGGCGTGCCGCGGCCGCGCACCTCCTGGTGGTGGCACTTGCCCCCGACCTCGAAGAAACGCTGCAAGCCGCGCTGGTTCCGGAGGTCCGGATCGAGCACGCCCATGACGCCACGGAAGCGCTCGAGCGGCTCGCGCGCGGCGCCCATGACGTGATCGTCGTCGGTACCGATCCGGTGAGCTCATGGGGCTGCGAGATGCTCGCCCGCCGTTCTGCTGCACTGGCGAGCGTGCCGGTAATACTGATCGCGCATGCGCCAGTGGCCGAGCCGCCGGGACATCTCGCCAGTGTGGTCAGCGACGACGGTATCTCGACCCGGGAAGTACTTGCTATGATCCAGCGACTGGCCGCCTGAGCGGTCCATTTCCGCGGGCACGGGGCATGAAGCTAGAACGCATTCTGTACGTCGAGGACGATGCGGATATCCGCGAGGTTGTCTGCATGGCCCTCGAAGTCATCGGCGGCTTTACCGTGCGTGCCTGCTCGTCGGGCGTGGAGGCGCTGACCGTTGCTCAGGCCTTCGCGCCCGATCTTGCGGTTCTGGATGTGATGATGCCCGACCTTGACGGTCCCGGGACTTTACGCGGGCTGCGCGCCTTGCGCGAATGTGCCGAGCTGCCCGTGATATTTGTAACTGCGAAGGTTCAACCGAGCGAGGTCGCCGAATTTCTGGAAATGGGAGTACTCGATGTCGTTGCCAAACCCTTTGATCCGATGACTTTGCCGGCGTCGATCGATGCAATCTGGCAGCGCCACCAGGTCGGGCGCCAGCGCATGGCCGATAGCGCTCCACCGGGCCGATGAGTGCCTCGGCCGAGTTCGATGCACGGCTCGCCGAGCTGCGGCAGCGCTTTATCGATCGACTGGTCGATCGTCTGGCAACCATCGCCGCGGCTTGGCAGAGCATCCAGACGGGTTCGGATAGCGCACAGGCGCGCAGCACCCTGTTTCATCAGGTCCATAGCCTGGCGGGTTCGGGAGCAACTTTTGGCTTCGAGGCCTTGTCGCGCGCTGCGCGCGCGCTTGAGCCGCTAATGGATCCGCACCTGGTGCCACCGGACGTCGGGCTCGACGCCGGACAGATCGCCGACATCAATCGAATGCTTGGCGACCTGCTGCGGGAGGCCCAGCTGGTCAATCCCGTTGCGCGAATGTGAATATTGGGCGATTTTTTTGACCAAAAGGGCCACGGCGCAGATACTTTCTGGGACTTAGGTACTTGCCACATCACCCCAAGTCGGTAAAAAATTGGGTAGCACTACTCATTGAGCCTGCAAGAAACACCAAGAACGGACTTCGGCGTGTCAAACAACTACTACGCAATCCCTGTCCCGCCAGTTGTTCACGTGCTCGACGACGACGAGTCCATGCGCGAACTGGTGATGGAGCTGGCACGGACTCTCAAGGCAGTTCCGCGCGCCTACGCCCGGGCCACCGAGTTTCTCGATGGTTATCGGCCGAGTCCGATCGAGTGCCTGGTCGTCGATGTGCGCATGCCCGACATGACGGGCCTTGAGGTGCAAAAGCGCCTGCTTGATGCCGGGCATCGCATGCCCCTGCTCTTTATCACCGGCTATGGCGAGGTCAATACCGCCGTTGAGGCGATGCGCACGGGTGCGATGGATTACATCCAGAAGCCATTCGAGCCGATGGCGCTGGCTGAGAAGATCAAGGCGGCGCTGGATCGCTCGCGCGCCCAGCATCGCGCCAGTCTCGAGGAAGGAACCATTAACGCGCGCTTCGCGCTTCTGACTTCCAAGGAGCGCGAGGTCGCGGTACGCGTCGTCGCAGGAAAGTCGAGCCGCGAAATCGCAGATGAGTTTGGCTTGAGCATCCGTACGATAGAAAATCATCGCGCACGCATCATGGACAAGCTGCACGCCGACTCGGTGGTTGATCTCGTGCACCTGCTCAGTCCGCGCGTGGGCGCACCGCCTTCGGAAGCACACTAGGCACACACGCCTGCGTGCTGCGGGCGCGCCGCTCGTGATATGGTTGCGGCTGTTTTACCCAGCCGCGCCGCTTTGTTCGGCGCCGATCCGAACCCCAATTGGAGAGCGCACCATGAAAAGCTCGCGCCGTACTTTCATTCTGAGCGGTGCCGGCCTGGCCAGCGCGCTCGTGCTGGCAAAACCTGTCTTCGCCCAGGCGGCGGTCGTCTCCGAGAGCGACGCGAATGCCGCGCCGCTTGGCTACAAGGCGGACGCCACCAAGGTCGACAAGTCCAAATACCCGACCTACGCTGCCGGCCAGGTATGCGCCAACTGCCTGCTCTATCAGGGCAAGGCGACCGATGCCACCGGACCCTGCCAGGTGTTCGCGCCAAAACTGGTCTCGTCCAAGGGCTGGTGCCTGTCCTACACAAAAAAGGCCTGATGTCGCGAATCTGGCATGCCAGCCGGCATGCCCGGTTCGGCTCACAGGGGGTAGTCCGCCTGGTAGCGGGGCTGCCCCTTTTTGTTGCCCTTGCAGTCAGCGCAGCGGGTCTGCCGCAAGCGGTGCAGGACCAGCTGACTCGCGCGGCGATTCCCGAGTCGGCTGCGAGCATCTGGGTAGCCCCGGTGACGGGGGGAACACCGACACTTGAGTTGAACGCCGAGCGGGCGATGAATCCGGCTTCGACCATGAAGTTGGTGACCACTTACGTTGCGCTCCAGGCCTTGGGGCCCGCCTTTACCTGGAAAACGCGCGTCTACCTGCGTGGGGTGCTCGACAAGGGGGTGTTGAACGGCGACCTGACCATCAAGGGCGGCGGAGATCCCAAGCTCGTCATCGAGAATCTCTGGCTGCTATTGAGCGCAGTGCGCGCGCGCGGCGTGCGCGATATTGCCGGGGACATTTTGCTGGACCGCTCACTGTTCGAACCAGTCGGGGTAGATCCGGGCCAGTTCGATGCCGAACCGCTGCGTCCCTACAATGTCGCGCCGGACGCCTTGCTGTTCAACTTCAAGACCATCACGCTGCATTTCATGCCGGACCCGGTGACGCGCGTGGTGCGCGTCTATAGCGTGCCGCAGCTGGCGGGGCAGGAGATTGTTGCGCCACGCTACGGCGACGGCCCATGCACCGATCTGCGCTCGCACCTGGGGGCCGATTTCTCCTCGCCTGAGCGCGTCCGGTTTGCCGGGTCCTATCCGGGCGCCTGTGGGGAAAAGGAGCTGTCAGTAAGCGTGTACTCACACGCAGACTACGACGGGGCGCTCGTCCGCGAGCTTTGGACCGAACTCGGAGGTCATCTGTCAGGCAGCGTGCGCGAGGCCCGTGTTGCTGCGGACGCTGGCCTGTTCTACGAATACCAGTCGCCGCCGCTGGCCGATGTGGTGCGCGACATCAATAAATACAGCAACAATGTAATGGCCAGAGAGCTGTTCCTGTCTCTGAGCGCCGAGCTGCGCAGACCGCCGGCGAGCCTTGCCCAATCGGGCGACGTCGTTGCCCAGGTGCTTGCGGACAGTGGCCTTTCCATGCCGGAGCTGGTCCTTGAGAACGGCTCGGGGCTTTCGCGCAGCGAGCGTATTTCTGCGGCCAGCATGGGGCACCTCCTGGTGCAGGCCTTCGCCTCCCCGGTGATGCCCGAATTCATCTCTTCACTGCCGATGGTCGGCATCGACGGCACGATGCGCCACCGCCTGTCGACCACCGTCGTGGCCGGCCAGGCGCATATCAAGACCGGTACGCTTGCGGACTGCCGCGCCATCGCCGGTTACGTACTCGCCGCCTCAGGTCGGCGCTATGCGGTGGTGGCATTCCTGAATCACCCCAACGCGCCGGCCGCGCAGGCGGTTCACGACACGCTCTTGCAGTGGATTTATGAGCACGGCTGAGTGCGCGCGCGAAAAATTGCATTACACTGCCCATGTCTGCCGGGTGCCGCTGCACCGGGACAACCCGTGCATATAAGGATGCGAAGAAATGGAAAACGTAAGCAAGGATAAGCTCGTCGCTGATCTCAAAGTGGTCATTGCCGATGCAGAAGAATTGCTGCGTGCGGCTGCTGCGGCTACCGGCGAGCGGGCCTCGGAACTGCGCGAGCGCGCCAGCGCCAGCCTCAAGCGCGCCGCGGAAAAGATGGAAGACCTGCAGGCCGCCGCCGTCGAACGCGGCAAGGCCGCCGCGCGCGCGACCGACGACTATGTCCACGATCATCCGTGGCGCTCGGTCGGTATCGCGGCCGCAGTCGGATTCGTGCTCGGCCTGATGGTCAACCGTCGCTGAGCGCGTAGGACCTGCCCGCGCCGCTGGGCGGCAGGGTCCGATCACCATGGCTGAGAGCGGTGCATCCCTGCAGTCGATCGTGCGGCGCCTGGCAGCCATTGCGCTAGGTGCGGCCCGTACGCGCCTGGCGCTCGCTGGTCTGGAATTCGAAGAGGAAATCGGGCGGCTGGTGGGCGTGCTCATCCGGGCGCTGGCGATGATCCTGTTCGCAACCCTCGCCTTGCTGGTATTTACGATCGTGGCGGCACTGGCGACGCCGCCCGAAGACCGTGTGCCCGCGCTGCTCGGGCTTGCCACGCTGTACGCCGTGATCTCGGCCCTGTTCTACTGGCGTCTGCGGGCGGCGATGGCAAACCGGCCGCCGATCTTCGCCGCGACTTTAGCCGAGCTCGAGCGGGATCGGGCGGCATTGAGCGCATCGGCTGCCGCACCTCTGGATAAGCCATGAATTCGCGCGTCGAGCAGACCCATCTGCGCAAGCAGGCGCTCTTGATGAAGGTGACACTGGAGCGGCTTGAGCTGGCCCAGTGTCTGGGCGAAGTGCGCCAGAGCCTGTCGGCGCCGACGCTGCTCAATCAACTCGCTCGCTTTTTGTTTTCACGGCGCTCCCTGCCGTCTGCCTTTGGCCTCTTGAAGTCGGCGCCGGTGGCGAGCTGGCTGACCGCGCGCCTGGCGAAAATTGCCCATCGGCCGCGCCTGTCCCAGGTCCTGCGCGGGGTCGCCGTCGGGTTTCTGTTCTGGCAGGCAGCGTCGATCTGGCGTACCTGGAATATCGAGCGGCGCGAGCGCGACCCGCTTTCCTAGATTCAATCCGATCCCCGGAGTGGGTCATCAGGCGCCGGCACTGCGTCGCCAATCCCTTTGAGGAACCCGCTTCTTTGGGTCGGCCTTCCCTTAGAGGCCCAGAGACGGCCAGAGCGCATCGACGCGCTCCTTTATTAGCGCATCCTGGCGAATCGGTCGGCCCCACTCGCGCGTAGTCTCGCCGGGCCACTTGGCAGTGGCATCGATCCCCATTTTCGAGCCAAGCCCCGCTATTGGTGAGGCGAAGTCCAGGTAGTCGATAGGGGTGCCATCGACGATCGAGGTATCCCGCAAGGCATCGACGCGCGTCGTCAGGGCCCATACGACTTCTTTCCAATCCCTGATGTTAACGTCATGATCGACGACGATAATGAATTTTGTGTACATGAACTGACGCAATACGCTCCATATCCCGAACATCACGCGGCGCGCATGACCGGCATAGGCCTTCTTGATAGACACCAGGGCCATGCGATAGCTGCAGCCCTCGGGCGGCAGGTAGAAGTCGACGATCTCGGGCAGCTGACGCTGCAACAAGGGCACGAAGACTTCGTTGAGGGCGACGCCCAGAACCGCTGGCTCGTCCGGCGGTTTGCCGGTGTAGGTGGAGTGGTAGATGGGAGAGCGGCGCATGGTCATGCGCTCAACCGTGAATACCGGGAACCACTCGCGTTCGTTGTAATAGCCGGTGTGGTCGCCAAACGGACCCTCGAGCGCGTGCTCGTAACCGGCCGGACTGCCGTGCCGCGCCGACTCATCGGGCAGGATGTGTCCTTCCAGAACGATCTCGGCGCTCGCCGGAACCTGCAGATCGAGGCCGATGCAGGGCGTGACTTCGGTACGGCTACCTCGCAAGAGGCCCGCAAACTGATATTCGGAAAGATTGTCGGGCACCGGCGTCACGGCACCAAGCATGGTGGCGGGATCGGCGCCGATGGCGACCGCGATCGGGAAAGGCTTGCCGGGATTGGCAAGCGCAAACTCCCGAAAATCCTGGGCACCACCACGGTGGGCGAGCCAGCGCATGATGAGCTTGTTGTGTGCCAATAGCTGCTGGCGATAAATGCCCAGGTTCTGGCGCCGGCGTGGCTTGGCCACATTCTGCGGCCCGCGCGTGATTACCAGACCCCAGGTGATGAGCGGTGCGACGTCTTCGGGCCAGCAGGTCTGGATCGGTAACCGGCCCAGATCGACATCATCCCCCTCGAACACCAGATCCTGGCAGGAGGCTGCGCTTACCTCTCGCGGGACCATGTCGTAGACAGCCTTGGCCAATCCGATCAGCTGTCCCGCAGCCTTGAGCGACGAGGGCGGCCTGGGCTCGCGCAAATCGGCCAGCGCTACCCCGACCTCGCGCAGGGCTGCGAGCGATTCGACTCCCATCGCGGCGGCAACCCGTTCTGGCGTTCCGAACAGATTGGCCAGCACCGGCATCGAATGGCCCGTTGGATTCTCGAACAATATTGCCGGACCTTGCTGCTTTAGAACCCGGTCGGCGATCTCGGTCATCTCGAGTTTTGGCGAAACTTGCGTGGCTATGCGTCGTAGCTGGCCGACTTGTTCAAGCTTGCCTATAAATTCGCGTAAGTCTTTATATTTCATAGAGTTATTTTATTTTTTGATTCCGATCGCGACAGCTGCGGGGCCCGTACAGCGGCCCTTCTGCCTCACTGCAAGAAACCTTATAAGCCTGAGAAAGAGCATTTTTGACAGTCACTTGGCGTGGTATCGTGATAGTGCAGTGCAACATATTTAACATTTACCTGATTGACCGAGGGCCGGCTCATGCCTACACTGCGCCTCAATTCCAGCCGTCTGGGTCCTATTCAGGATATTTCCGGGAACCTGGCGGTCTGACTCACGGGCTTTTTCGGGCGCCCACCAAACCATGGAGATACGGAGCTTACCGCTCCTGCCCGAGTAAATGGTACGCACCTCTGCCGGATCGGCCGGCGGGAAGTTCAGGGCGTACCGCCGACAGCCGAACACGGCCCATCCTCTGGGCAACGGCGGTCGATCCAAGTTATTCGCAACGGTAGTGTCGTTTTCCGCAGTTATGCAGGGATCCTGACAGAAGCTATTGCGCAGTAATAGGAGGTTCGATGACTAAGCAATTTGTATTGCGCGCATTGCCCGGCGAGAGCCTGCAGGCGTGCCTGGCATTCGCACGTAACGGCCTGGCCCTGATCGGCCTGGGAGTGATTCTGGTAGCGGGAACCTGGCTCAGTCTGGGTGGTGCCTCGCAGGGCGGCCCCGGCCGCAGCGAAGTGGCGCCCGGCGACGAGCGCAGCGGCTTTCTGTTTGCCCGCTTTGGCAGTGGCCTGGCCGCGCACGACACCTCGGCCGAGGCTGCCTTGAGCGAGGCCGAGGCCAGCCGCGCCTTGGTCTCCACGCCGGCGAGCCTGCGCGAACAGGTCGACGTGGCGCGTTACCTGTCACGCAAGTTTCATCTGTCGAGCGACGCGATGGAACTGATGGTCCACGAGGCGTATGTCACCGGTCAGCAGTCCGGGGTCGATCCGCATCTGCTCCTGGCTGTGATTGCAGTCGAATCAGGGTTTAATCCCTATGCTGAGAGTGCGGTTGGAGCCCAGGGCCTGATGCAGGTCATGACCCGCGTTCATGCCGACAAGCTCGGCGAGTTCGGCGGCCCGATGGCGGCGCTCGACCCGGTGGCCAACATTCGCATTGGTGCCGTGATCCTGAAAGACTCGATCCGTCGCGGCGGATCACTCGCAGCCGGATTGCGCCTCTACGTTGGTTCAAGCACCGACGATGACGGCGGATACGGTGGCCGCGTGCTCCAGGAAAAGGACCGCATCCAGCTCGCCGCGCGCGGTGGCAATCCGCTGCTGATTCCGGCTCTTGCCGGCCCGATCAAGCCGGCCACCTCGCCCGTAGCAGCGCCAGCGGCTGATGGATCGCTGTCCTCGCAGGCCGATCTTTCAGCCGGGCAGACAGTCTCCGAGCAGCGCTCGCGCCTGGTCGCCCTCTAGCCGAGCGCCGCGCCCATGCGGGCGATCGCTTCTTCGAGCTTATCCATACTTGCTGCGTAGGTAAAGCGGATCCAGCGCTGTGCCTCATGTGCGCCGAAATCGTGTCCGGGCACGACCGCGACACCCACTTCGTCAAGCAGGCGCTGGGCAAATTCGCCACTGTTGGAGGCTAGCTCACTGCAGTCCGCGTAGACATAGAAGGCCCCGTCCGGCACCACCGGCACTTTGAAGCCGATGCTACGCAGGGCCGGCACGAGATAATCGCGACGACGTTTCAATTCCAGCCGCCTCGCTTCACAGATGGCCAGGGACTCCTCGCTAAAACAGGCGAGCGCCGCGCGCTGCGCGAGCGTCGACGGGCAGATGAACAGGTTCTGGCTTAGCGTCTCGAGCGGCGCGATCAGCGATCTTGGGGCGACGAGCCAGCCCAGGCGCCAGCCGGTCATGCTGAAATATTTGGAAAAGCTGTTCACGACCACCATGTCCGCACGTTCGTCCATCAGATCAAGACAGGTAGTGGCGTCGGACTCGTAGCTCAGGCCCTGGTAGATCTCGTCGACAATCGAATAACCTCCGCGCTCTCGCACTACGGCCACCAGTGCCTCCAACTGGGCACGCGGTACCGAGGTGCCGGTCGGGTTCGAGGGCGACGCTACCAGCACACCGCGGGTCTGCGTGCGCCAATTGGCGTTAATCAACTCGGCCGTCAGCTGAAAGCGCTCGCTCGGTCCCGCGGGCACCAACCGGGCAATCCCGTCAAAGGCGTTCACGAAATTTCGATTGCACGGATAGGACGGATCGGGCAGCAGCACTTCCGCCCCGATGTCTACGAGCGCTGCGGCCGTCAGCAGCAGCGCCCCCGACGCCCCGGCAGTGATGATGATCTGCTCGGGTGCTATCCGGACCCGATAGCGTTGCTGGTAGTAGCCAGCGATTGCCTCACGTAACTCGAGCAGACCCATCGCGGCCGTGTAGGGTGCGCGTCCCTCGCTCATCGCCCGCGCCAGTGCCGCTACCACCGGTGCCGGCGCGCTGAAATCCGGTTCCCCGATATTGAGGTGAACGATCGAACGGCCGGCGCGCTCCATGGCCTGCGCCTGCTTGAAAAGTTCCATCGCAAGAAACGGCCGGATACTGGCCATGCGCGTGGCGAGGGACTGCGCTCGGGATACATTCATGGTGGTTTGGCGGCGAGTTTGGGCGCGAAGAGTGTAGCGCATGGCTAAAGTCCGGCCAGGCGCGGGAGTCGCAGATGGCTCTGATAGAATCAATCACCCCCAAGGAGCGCACCCACGCTCGCACGCGCACCAGAAAGAGCCCATGTCGGATCGCTTGCGCCAGGCGGCACTGGAATACCACGAGTTTCCCCGGCCCGGGAAGATCTCGGTCACGCCCACCAAGCAGCTGATCAACCAGGCCGATCTTGCCCTGGCCTATTCGCCGGGGGTGGCCGCCGCCTGCGAGGAGATAGTCAGCGATCCGGTCAACGCCGCGCGCTATACCGCACGCGGCAACCTCGTTGGAGTGGTGACCAACGGGACTGCGGTTCTCGGGCTCGGCGCGATCGGGCCGCTCGCGGCCAAGCCGGTGATGGAAGGCAAGGCCGTGCTCTTCAAGAAATTTGCCGGCATCGATGTCTTCGACATCGAGATCAATGAGCGCGACCCCGACAAGCTGTGCGACATCATCGCTGCGCTCGAGCCGACTTTCGGTGCCATCAATCTCGAGGATATCAAGGCGCCCGAGTGCTTCTATATAGAGCGCCAGCTGCGCTCGCGCATGAAGATCCCGGTTTTTCATGACGATCAGCACGGCACGGCCATCATCGTCGGAGCCGCCGTCCTCAATGGACTGCGGGTCGTCGAAAAAGAGATCGACAAGGTCAAGCTGGTCGTCTCGGGAGCCGGGGCCGCCGCGCTTGCCTGCGTCGATCTTTTGACCGATCTCGGTCTGCCAACGGCCAACATCTGGCTCACCGATCTGGCCGGGGTGGTCTATGGTGGCCGTACCGAGCTGATGGATCCGGACAAGGAGCGCTTCGCGCAGGCGACCGAGCTGCGCAGTCTTGCTGAGGTGATTGCTGGCGCTGACCTCTTTCTCGGACTTTCGGCTGGTGGCGTCCTGAAAGAGGAAATGGTGCGCGCGATGGCGCCGCGTCCGATCATCCTGGCTCTGGCTAATCCGACTCCCGAGATCATGCCGGACCAGGTGCGCAAGGTGCGCGATGACGCCATCATCGCAACCGGCCGCACCGATTTTCCCAATCAGGTCAATAACGTCCTGTGCTTTCCCTTTATCTTCCGCGGCGCGCTCGATTCGGGCGCGACCACTATCACCCGCGAAATGGAGATCGCTACCGTCAAGGCGATCGCCGAGCTCGCGCGCCAGGAACAAAGCGACATCGTCGCTGCCGCCTATGGCATCCAGGACCTCTCCTTCGGGCCTGACTACATCATTCCCAAACCTTTCGATCCGCGCCTGATCGTCAAGATCGCGCCAGCGGTCGCGCGTGCGGCCCAGCAGTCCGGCGTAGCCATGCGGCCGATTGCGGACTACGAGGCCTACGCCCAGCAACTCCAGCAATTCGTCTACCAGAGCGGCACCTTGATGAAGCCGCTGTTTGCGGTGGTCCGCAAGGTCGACGCTAATCACAAACGCATCGTCTATGCGGAAGGTGAGGACGAGCGCGTGCTGCGCGCCGTACAGGTGGTGGTCGACGAGAACCTGGCTGCGCCCATTCTCATCGGCCGTCCCGAGGTCATCGCCCAGCGCATCGCCCGTTTCGGTCTGCGCCTGCGTCCGGGCGTCGATTTCAAGGTGGTCAACATCAATCACGACGAGCGCTTTGGCGACTACTGGCAAAGCTACTACGCGCTGCGTGCGCGCCACGGGGTCACCCCCCAATATGCGCGCCTGGAAATGCGCCGTCGCACCACACTGATCGGCGTGATGCTCCTGCATAAGGGCGAGGCCGATGGCCTGATCTGCGGCACGATCAGCCAGACCAACCGGCACCTCAAATATGTCGACCAGGTCATCGGTCGCCGTGCCGGCGTGACGCTCTACGCCGCCATGAACGGCCTGATCCTGCCGGGTCGGCAGTTATTCATCGTCGATACCCACGTCAATGTCGATCCGACGGCAGCGCAGATCGCCGAGATCACGCGCCTTGCCGCCGAAGAATTGCGGCGCTTTGGCATCGAGCCCAAGGCAGCGCTCTTGTCGCACTCGAATTTCGGATCAGCACAGGACGCGTCGGCCCAGAAGATGCGCGAGGCCCTCGCGCTGCTGCGCGAAGGGGGTACCGACTTCGAGGTCGACGGCGAGATGCACGGTGACGCGGCGCTCGACGCGGCGCTGCGTCACGCGTCTATTCCTGATTCGCGCCTGACTGGCGAGGCCAATCTGTTAGTCATGCCCAATATCGATGCCGCCAATATCTCCTACAACCTGTTGAAGATGGCCGCGGGCAATGGCATTGCGATCGGACCGATCCTGCTTGGCTGTGCGCGTCCTGTTCACATCCTGACGCCTTCTGCGACAGTGCGGCGCGTCGTCAACCTCACGACCCTGACTGTCATCGACGCGAACGCCCAGCGCTAATGCGCGAGCGCTAAGCGCAGAACCGGCAACAGTACCCCAGGGCGCAACAGGTCACGAGGTCGGGCACGACCGAACAGGCCATCGACCACACAGCGTTGCAGTACCGGTGAGCGTTCCACGCCTGCAAGAAACTTCAGCGCATTGCGTTCGGACAGGCAGCGGTGTTGCAGCCAGCGATACAGGCGAAAGCGCAGGCTAAAGCGCCGCGCAAGCAGGTCGCGATAGGCCGGCATCACGGCGCCCGGGGCACGACCGGTCGACCACTGGCTTGCCATTGCCTGGGCGAGGAATTCGGCGGACTCGATTGCATAATCGATTCCTTCACCGGTGATCGGATTGACGAGGCCGGCTGCCTCACCGACGCAAGCGCGGCGCGAGACACCGGCGTAATCCGGATGGAAATCGGTGCGCAGGGGATAGGATTTTATCGGCGAGGCCTGGTGCGCATTGCGCAGCATCGCGGCCAAAAGAGGGTGGCTGTCGATGAGCTTGGCAAGACGCGCCGACTGGTTGGAACCCCGCGAATCGAAGACTCCGCATCCGATATTGGCGGCATGGCTACCGACCGGGAAGATCCATCCGTAGCCGGGCAGGTCCACGCCGTCAAAAAACAGAGTCACGTGGTCATCAAGCCCTTCTACGTTCTCGAAGTAGGCACGCGCGGCATGATCGACTGGCGGCTTTTTTGCAAGCACCCCGGCCCGGCGCAAGAGCTGGCTCTCGGCTCCGGTGGCGAGCACGGTGAAAGCCGCCTGCAGCCGCGCGCCACCCTCGGAGATGATCTCGCAGGCATCTGCGGTTTCGCGGACATCGACGACCTTCTGGCCCGGCATCCAGCAAGCCCCCGCGCTCACCGCTTGCTTGACGAGGATGTCATCGAGAACCATGCGCGGCAGTACCAGGAGATCGGAAGGACTGCCTGCCTGGCTTGTGAACTCGATGCTGAAACTGCGCCCGTCACCACCGCGAATGCTTACGCCGCGATGCGCACGCGCAACCGACTCGACCGCTTCAAAGCTGCCAACCCGAGTCAGTGCCCGGGCACCGCGCGGCGTGATTCCGTCGCCGCAAATCTTGTCTCGCGGAAATTGCGCGCGATCAAGCAGCGCCACGCGTCGCCCCTGATGCGCCAGCAGCATTGCGGTGGTGGCACCGGCCGGTCCGGCACCGATGACGCAGACGTCGAAGTCGTTCATGCGATCATGATACGGTAATGCCGCGCGGCGGCCGCTGGCCGCAGTCGCTACAATCCGGCCATTTCACACGTACCCGATCGGATCGCTCGGGTGTACCAAAGGGATTGCAATTGTCTAGTTCGCGGGTGGGGGTCGCGCTGCTCCTGGCGCTGTGCGTGCTGATTGCCAATGCTTACTGGCTCCGCATGGGCGTACCGGTCGCTGTTGAGGACGCGCATGCGGCGCGCATGGCCTGCGTATCCTATGCACCCTATCGCCTGCCCGGCGAGACACCCTTCGATCCCGGCCAGCGGGTCGCACGCGCGCGCATCGAGGAAGATCTCGCCGCGCTTTCGCGCCGCTTCGATTGCGTGCGGACTTACTCGGTTTCAGCCGGACTCGATGTCGTACCCGAGATCGCACGTGCACATGGCATGAAAGTGCTGCTCGGCATCTGGCTGAGCCGAACCGATAGCGACAACCAGAAGGAGCTCGCGCACGGCATCGAAGTGGCCAATGCCAATCGCGACGTCGTGCGCGCGGTGATCGTCGGCAACGAGGTCCTGTTGCGCGGTGAATTGCCGGAACAGACGCTGGCCGCGCACATCCGCCGCGTTGGTGCAGCGACCGGCCTGCCGGTCACCTATGCCGACGTCTGGGAGTTCTGGCTCAAGTATCCGAGCGTCGCGCCAGCGGTGTCGTTCATAACCATCCACATCCTGCCCTATTGGGAGGATGAACCGGTGGCCGTCGCGGATGCGGTTGCGCATGTGCGCGAGATTCGCGCCAGGATGCAGGCTGCTTTCCCGGGACGCGAGCTTTTGATCGGCGAAACCGGCTGGCCCAGCGAAGGTCGCCAGCGACGCGGCGCGGTCCCCAGTCTTGTCAATGAAGCGCGCTTCATGCGCGAGTTTCTGAACTGGGCGCAACCCGCAGGGGTAGAGTACAACCTGATCGAGGCATTCGATCAGCCGTGGAAACGCGAGCTGGAAGGAACGGTTGGCGGCTACTGGGGCATCTACGATCGTGACCTGCAGGAGAAATTCGCGCTCGCGGGACCCGTCATTGAAGAGGCGCGCTGGTTCGATGGTGTGATCGCCGGTTTGGTCGGCGCCCTGTTGATGGTCGCAGCAGGCCTTGGTTTATGGCGCCTGCGCGCCGCCGGGCTCATCGGCCTTATGGCGGCCGGCGACGCCATCGGTGCGACCCTGTTTGCCCAATGGCGCCACATCGGACAGGCCAACCGCACGGTCTCCGAGTGGATCCTGACCTCGACCCTGCAAGCGCTCGCCGTGCTGACTGCAATTATCCTGGCAGGAGAGCTCGCGCGCTGGTTTGACAGGCAGCGCGACCCGATCCTGCCCCTGCCCCTGTCGAGCGGCCTTAGAGCCCTGCGCGCAGCGGGTGCCCTCATCGGGATGACACGCTTTGCGTGGCTATTCATCGTCGGCTTGATGAACCTCTTGCTGTTGTTCGATGGGCGCTATCGCGATTTCCCGCTGTTGCTGTGCGCGGCGCCAATCGTCGGCTTTTTCCTGTGCGCTGCTGCACGGGGTTTTCCCGGGGTGGTACGCGCGGCCATCGAAGAGCGGCTGCTCGCCTGGTGGCTCATCGCGAGCGCGCTGCTGGTGGTGGCCTTCGAGCTGCCGAGCAACCTCTGCGCAGATCTCTGGGCGGGCTTCGCGTGCCTGTTGGCGGCAAGTGTTCTAGTGAGTCGGGCGCACGGCGTCGGCGTTGGCAAGGCTGATACGCGCCAGTAGCAGGGCGCCCGTCATGACCGCGAAGGCGCCGGGTTCGTAGCAGTAGAGCACCAGGGCGAGTAGTCCGCTCGACAGCGCGACGGTGGCGCTCGTTATACCCTGCCAGACTAGCGCGATGAGACTCGTTGCCACGGCAAGATATCCAAGGCCATAGCGCGCATAGGTCATGATGATTGCCAGTCGCAGCGTGCACCAGGCCGACGGGTCGCCCGCATCACAGCGATGGGCGAACTCCGGCGGCTGGATCAGGTAGTAGCGCGCCAGCAGGGCCATGACGCACAATCCGAGCGCGATTGCCGCTGCCGTGACGAGTTTTTTCATGTTGCCATTATCCCATGCGCGCGCCGGCACGCTGCCCCTGAGCGTTGGACGCGCCGATGGGCCGTGCTACATTGCGTGCATGAATGACGACGCGGTGATCACCGATCAACCCGGCCCCACTCCGCGTCGGGGACCGGCCGGACTGATACTCTCGGGCGGTGGCGCGCGCGCCGCGTATCAGGTCGGTGTATTGAAAGCCATCGCGCAGCTGCAGCGCGAGCGCGCGGCCGAACAGGGCAATTCGCGCATCGCACGGCGCAATCCGTTTCCGATCGTAGTCGGGACCTCGGCCGGGGCCATCAATGCCACGGCCTTTGCTTCGGGCGCCGATGATTTCCAGGAAGCGGTTGCGCGCATGGTCTACGTCTGGGAGAACTTCTCGGCCGATCAGGTGTACCGCTCGCAATGGGCCGGGGTGGTCAAGACCGGAGCACGCTGGCTGACGGCACTGTCGATTGGCTGGACCTTTCGCAAATGGTTCAAGGCCAAACCCAAATCCCTGTTTGACAACGCGCCGCTCGCCGAGCTGCTCGCGCGCATGATTGATACTTCGCGCATCGAACGGCTGCTTGGCAACGGGGTGCTATCGGCGCTGGCCGTAACCGTGTCGTCCTATTCGTCGGGCCAGCACGTCACCTTCTACCAGACCGGGCGACCCCTCGAGCCGTGGACCCGTTCGCAACGACTGGCCATCCCCGAAAATATCTCGATTGAACACCTGCTGGCGTCCTCTGCAATCCCCTTCGTGTTTCCGGCCAAGCTGTTAAATCTTAACGGCCGTCACGAGTATTGCGGCGACGGATCGATGCGCCAGCTGGCGCCGATCAGTCCGGCCATCCATCTTGGTGCCCAGCGCATCCTCGTCGTCGGTGCCGGACGCATGCAGGAACCGGTTGACGAGCAGCCAGCTGTCGAGGAGCCCGCCTACCCGAGTCTCGCGCAGATCGCAGGCCACGCTCTGTCGAGCATTTTTCTGGATGGCCTCGCAGTCGATATCGAGCGCATGCTGCGCGTCAACAAGACGCTCTCGCTCTTGCCGGTCGAGTTGCGCACGGAGACCGCGCTGCGCCCGATTGACGTCCTCGTCATTTCTCCGAGCCAGCGCCTGGATGCCATTGCTACACGCCACATCGGTAGCCTGCCTACCCCAGTGCGCGCGCTCCTGGCCGGCGTCGGAGCGACCGATGCGCGGGGCTCGGCGCTGGCGAGCTACCTGCTTTTCGAGTCGACCTACACGCGCGAGCTGATCAATCTGGGCTTCGACGACACCATGACGCGCAAGGAAGCCGTTCTCGGATTCCTGCGACAAAGTTGAAGCCACCGGCAGTTGCCGTAGTCAACTCGTCCTGCCTCGTCATGATCAAGCGCGTACTCGCAGATTTGGTCTACGGTGGTTCAATGAAAAGCTCTGCGATCCCGGCAATCCGCGTTTTCCCCGAATTTCGCCAAGCTGCCGAAGAGGCCCTCCGTGAAGGCGCTGCCGATCACGTCCTGGTAGATCGATGCCCTATTTGATCAGTTGATCAGGGTAGTCAGCATCGCGATGGCCGCCGCGCCGGCGGTCTCGGTGCGCAGCACGCGCGGGCCGAGCGAGACGGCCGCAAAGCCGGCTGCTCTGGCCGCGTTGCGCTCCTCGGGCGAGAGTCCTGCTTCAGGACCGGCCAGAAGGACTACCCGACCACCCGGCTTGAGATCGGCGATGTGCTCGCGCAACGGCCCACCCTCTGGATCGAGCATCAGGCGAGTCGCGCTTGCGTCGCTTATGGGCAGCCAGTCGTGCAGCGTGGAAAGGGCCGCCAGGGCGCAGATGCGATTGCGTCCGCATTGCTGGGTCGCGGCCGTAATCAGCTCAAGCCAGTGCAAGTGGCGGCGCTGTGCGCGCTCGCTCGACAGGCGCGTCACCGAGCGCTCCATGGCAAGCGGCTGGATGTGTGCGGCGCCAAGCTCGACGGCCTTTTCGATGGTCCAGTCCATCCGGTCGGCCCCCGATAGGCCCTGGGCCAGCGTAAGGTCAAACGGCAGCTCGGCCTCGCGCGCCACATGCGGGCCGACGGACACGCTGACGCCACTTTTCCCGGCCTGGGCGATGGTGGCGACGTGCTCTCCACCACGGCCGTTAAACAGGGTCAGTTCGTCGCCAACTGCGAGGCGCAGCACGCGTAGCGCGTGATGGGCATTGGCGTCGGACAGCGCGATCGTCTGGCCGTCCTCAAGCTTGGTATCGACGAAAAATCGGGGCATGCTGCACCGCGCTAGGTGCCTGAGGGAGCAGCCAGACGCGTCAGAAGGGGAAGGAGGTGCGATTGTGGGGCTTGAGGGGTCGCTGCGGCAAGCCTGGGGCGCCTCGCCCGCCCTGCCGCCTCTGCTAAAATGCCGGGCTGGCGTCATGCAAAGACGTGACCCGCGTGATTTTCCCATCAGCCGACTGCCTGCCGACCGAACTCCCATGACCCCGATTCCGACCACGCGCATGGCCAACGCCATCCGCGCGCTAGCAATGGATGCCGTGCAAAAGGCGAATTCGGGGCACCCCGGGATGCCCATGGGGATGGCGGAGATTGCCGTCGCGCTCTGGCACGAACACCTGCGTCACAATCCGGCCGATCCGGGCTGGTTCAATCGCGATCGCTTCGTACTCTCGAACGGCCACGGTTCGATGCTCCAGTACGCGCTCTTGCACCTGACCGGTTACGACCTGCCGATGGATCAGCTGCGCGCCTTTCGTCAGTTGCACTCGCGCACCCCCGGGCACCCTGAGCGCGGCATCACTCCCGGTGTCGAGACCACGACCGGGCCGCTCGGCCAGGGGCTCGCCAACGCCGTGGGCATGGCGCTCGCCGAGCGCCTCCTGGCTGCCGAATTCAATCGCGAGGACCTCGCCCTCGTCGACCACCACACCTACGTGTTTGTCGGCGACGGCTGCATGATGGAAGGCGTGTCGCATGAAGCCGCGTCGCTGGCCGGTAAGTGGGGACTCAACAAGCTGATCGTCTTCTACGACGACAACGGCATCTCGATCGACGGTCGCGTCGAGGGCTGGTTTACCGACGACACGCCGGCGCGCTTTCGGGCCTACGGATGGAACGTGATCGAGGCGGTGCCGGGGCACGATGTCTCGGCAATCAGTCGCGCCATCGCTGCTGCCAAGGGTGCTCGCCAGCCGACTCTGATTGTCTGCAAGACGGTCATTGGCAAGGGAGCCCCGCATCTGGCGGGCACCGACAAGGTTCATGGCGCTGCACTGGGCGAAGCCGAGGTCGCGGCTACCCGCGTCGCGCTGGGATGGAAAGAGGCGCCCTTCGAGATCGGTGCGGACCTTTACGCTGCCTGGGACGCGCGAGCACGCGGCAAAGAGGCACAGCAGCAATGGATGGCACTGCTCGCGCGCTATCGCAAGCGCCATCCCGAACAGGCGGCCGAATTCGAGCGCCGCATGAACGGCACGCTGCCAGGGAACTGGCACGAACTGGCTGCCGAGCTCGTCGCGCGCACCCAGGTCGAGCGCACCAGCGTCGCGACGCGCAAGGCCTCGCAGCTCGCCTTGAATCATCTCGCGCCGGCTGTACCCGAACTGCTGGGAGGCTCGGCTGATCTTACCGGCAGCAACCTGACCAACTGGGACAAGGTCAGTACCTTGCGCGTTGATGGCGAGGGATTTCACGCAGGTCGCTACATCCACTACGGCGTGCGCGAATTCGGCATGGCAGCGATCGCCAATGGCATTGTCGTGCACGGCGGCTACATCCCCTTTACGGGCACTTTCCTGACCTTTTCGGACTACAGCCGCAATGCGCTGCGCATGGCGGCCCTGATGAAGCTGCGTGCCATCGCGGTTTTCACCCACGACTCGATTGGCCTTGGCGAGGACGGCCCGACGCACCAGTCGGTCGAGCATGCCGCGAGTCTGCGCCTGATACCCAACATGGATGTCTGGCGGCCCGCCGACACCACCGAGACGGCGCTCGCCTGGATCTCAGCTGTGGAGCGCGCCGACGGCCCCAGTTCGCTGTTGCTGTCGCGCCAGACTCTGCCCTATCTGGACAAGAGCGCGGCCCAGCTTGCGGACATCCGCCGCGGCGCCTATGTGTTAAAGGATGCGCGCAATGCGCGCGTCGTACTCATTGCAACCGGATCCGAGGTGGCCCTCGCGCTGGCGGCCCACGTAGAGCTCGAATCCCTCGGCATTGCCGCGCGCGTAGTCTCGATGCCGAGCACGAGCGTCTTTGACAGGCAGGAGGCGCGCTACAAGACGCGCGTGTTGCCCGAAGGCATTGTGCGCCTGGCGATCGAGGCGGGCGTCACCGATTTCTGGTGGAAGTACGTGCGCGCCTCCGGTGCGGTCATCGGGATCGACGGCTTTGGCGAGTCCGCGCCGGCCGATGTCCTGTTCCGCCACTTTCACTTCACCGTCGAGAACGTCGTGGCGACGGTCAGGCGGCTATTGGCTTAGCTTTTGCGGACGGTCCATCGAGGATGTTCGCGCAATGATTTTTCTGGGAGAACTTGATGACGATTCGCGTGGCAATCAATGGCTATGGCCGTATCGGCCGCAATATCCTGCGCGCCCACTATGAAGGCGGCAAGAAACACGATATCGAGATCGTGGCCATCAATGATCTTGGTGATCCCAAGACCAATGCACACCTGACCCAGTACGACACCGTGCACGGCCGGTTTCCCGGCCAGGTAGGCGTTGATGGCGACTCGATCGTCGTCAACGGTGACCGCATCCGCGTCTTTGCCCAGCGCAATCCGGCGGACTTGCCGTGGGGTGAGCTAAAGATCGACGCCGTACTCGAGTGCACTGGCCTGTTCACGACCAAGGAAAAGGCCTCAGCGCACATCAAGGGCGGTGCGCGCAAGGTCATCATCTCGGCTCCGGGTGGCAAGGACGTTGATGCCACCGTCGTTTACGGCGTCAATCACGGCGTCTTGAAAGCGGCCCATACGGTGATCTCGAACGCCAGCTGCACGACCAATTGCCTGGCACCGCTGGTCATGCCCCTGCACCAGAAGATCGGGCTCGTCAGCGGCCTGATGACTACCGTTCATGCCTACACCAATGATCAGGTCCTGACCGACGTCTACCACGAGGACCTGCGTCGGGCGCGCTCGGCGACGATGTCCATGATCCCGACCAAGACCGGTGCGGCGGCTGCAATCGGGCTGGTGATGCCCGAGCTCGATGGCAAGCTTGACGGCTATTCGATCCGCGTTCCGACCATCAATGTTTCGCTGGTGGACCTAAGCTTCATCGCCGCGCGTCCGACGACCGTCGAGGAAGTCAACCAGGTCGTCCAGGAAGCCGCTGCCGGCGCCCTCAAGGGGGTTCTCGACTACAACAGCGCGCCCCTGGTGTCGGTCGATTTCAACCATAACCCCGCTTCGTCGACCTTTGATTCCACCCTTACCAAGGTGAGCGGCACCCTGGTGAAGGTCTCGAGCTGGTATGACAATGAGTGGGGTTTTTCGAATCGCATGCTCGACACCACCGTGGCCTTGATCCACGCCAAGTAACAGGGATAGCCGGATATCATGAAGTTTGTGCGCATGAGTGAGCTCGATCTGGCCGGTAAACGGGTGTTTATCCGTGCCGATCTGAACGTCCCCCAGGACGATGCCGGAGCGATCACGGACGACACGCGCATTCGCGCTTCCCTGCCGGCGATCCGTGCGGCGCTTGCCGCCGGTGCGGCCGTGATGGTTACATCGCACCTGGGGCGCCCGACCGAGGGGCAACTGCGTGCCGAGGACTCGCTGGCGCCGATCGCCGCGCGTCTGGGCGAATTGCTCGGCCGCCCGGTACCCTTAAAGAGCGATTGGGTGTCAGGGGTCACGGTTCTGCCGGGGGAGCTCGTCCTGCTTGAGAACTGCCGGGTCAACCCGGGCGAAAAAAAGGACGACGAAACCCTGTCGCGTCGCCTCGCTGCCTTGTGCGATGTCTACGTCAATGACGCCTTTGGTACGGCGCACCGGGCCGAGGCGACCACCCACGGCATGGCGCGATTCGCAGGGCAGGCTTGTGCCGGACCGCTGCTCGCCGCCGAACTCGATGCGCTCACGCGCGCACTCGAGCGCCCGCGTCGTCCGCTTGTGGCCATTGTCGCGGGTTCCAAGGTCTCGACCAAGCTGACGATCCTGAAGTCGCTCGCCGAAAAGGTCGACCAGCTGATCGTTGGCGGCGGCATCGCCAACACCTTTCTTGCGGCCAGCGATCTATCGATCGGCAAGTCGCTCGCCGAGCACGAACTGGTCGGGCAGGCGCGTGAAGTGATCGAGATCATGAGAGCTCGCGGGGCCGCCGTTCCCTTGCCCAGCGACGTCGTGGTCGCCAAGGAATTCTCGCCGACGGCGGCCGCACGCACGGTGGCGGCCACCGAGGTCGCTGCGGATGACATGATTCTGGACGTCGGACCGCAGACGGGGGAGGCATTCGCGCGCATCATTGCAGCTGCGGGAACGATTGTCTGGAATGGCCCCGTCGGCGTATTCGAGTTCGATCAGTTCGCTGCCGGTACCCGGGCGCTGGCGCAGGCGATCGCTGCGAGCGCGGGCTTTTCGATAGCCGGTGGTGGCGATACTCTGGCGGCAATCAGCAAGTTCGGCATAGGCGATCAGGTGGACTATATCTCTACCGGGGGTGGGGCATTTCTCGAGTTTCTTGAAGGCAAGACCCTGCCGGCCGTGGCAATTCTGGTCGAGCGCGCGCAGAACCCCTGAGCGCTTTTGCGTGACCCACAAGGAGTTGAACCGATGATCCGTGCCACCAAGATCGTAGCGACCATCGGGCCGGCTTCCAGTCCCCCGGCCGTGCTGCTCCAGATGGCCCAGGCCGGAGTGGATGTGTTTCGCCTGAACTTCTCCCACGGCAGCGCGGCTGATCACATCGGCGTCGCCGAGACGATTCGCAAGATCGGTCGCGAGATTGGTCGCGAGCTGGGGATCATGGCGGATCTGCAGGGACCCAAGATCCGCATCGGCAATTTTGCCGAGGGTCGCATTGAACTCAAGAAGGGCGATCGCTTTGTGCTCGATGCACAGCTCGAGACGCCCGGCAATGTCGAGCGCGTCGGCCTTGACTACAAGGAATTGCCAAGCGATGTGCACGCCGGCGATGTGCTGTTGCTCAACGACGGATTGATCGTCCTGGTGGTCGACGAAGTCCGCGGCCATGAGATCCACACGACGGTGCGTTTTGGCGGAGCGCTTTCGAACCACAAGGGGATCAACCGCCAGGGTGGCGGACTGACCGCACCTGCGCTCACTGCCAAGGACATGGAGGACATTCGCACGGCCATGCAGCTCGAGGCCGACTACATCGCCGTGTCCTTCCCGAAAAACGCCACCGACATGACGATGGCGCGGCAATTGGCGACGCTGGCGGCCGGCAGTGGTCGCAATCGACCGATGATGATTGCCAAGATCGAGCGGGCTGAGGCGATTCCCGAACTGGCCGCGATACTCGAGGCGAGCGACGGGATCATGGTGGCGCGCGGCGATCTCGCCGTTGAGGTGGGCAATGCCGCCGTACCGGCCCTGCAAAAACGCATGATCAAGATGGCGCGCGAAGCCAACAAGTTAACCATTACGGCGACCCAGATGATGGAGTCGATGATCGTCAATGCGATGCCCACCCGCGCCGAGGTTTCCGACGTTGCCAATGCGGTGCTCGACGGGACCGATGCCGTAATGCTGTCGGCCGAGAGTGCTGTGGGCAGCTATCCTGTCGAAGTTGTCGAGGCGGTCGCTTCGATCTGCCTTGAGGCCGAGAAGTCCTATGAGGTCGAGCTCGACAAGGATTTCCTGAACCGCACCTTCACCCGGGTCGACCAGTCGGTCGCCAATGGCGCGCTATTCACGGCCTGGCACCTGCGTGCCAAGGCAATTGCCGCACTGACCGATTCGGGTGCGACGGCTCTGTGGATGAGTCGCCACAATATCGACCTGCCGATCCTCGCGCTCACTCCCAATCTGGCCACGCAGCGCAAGCTGTCGCTGTTTCGCAATGTTCAGCCCTTCAAAATGGATCAGGCGTCCGACCGTGACCTGGTCTTGCGCGCGGCCGAAGAGCTGCTGCTGGGCAAGGGCGTCGTGCACAAGGGCGATCTGATCGTATTGACCATAGGCGAGCCCATGGGTCAGCCGGGCGGCACCAACACCATGAAAATCGTGCGCGTGGGCCAGCACTGAAGCTGGCCGGCGCGCCTCTGAGTTACCTAGGAGATAACTATGCCACTCGTATCGATGCGCCAGTTGCTCGATCACGCCGCTGAACAGGGTTACGGGCTACCCGCGTTCAATGTCAACAACCTCGAGCAGGTCCAGGCGATCATGTCTGCCGCCGCCGAATGCGACAGCCCGGTCATCATGCAGGCTTCGGCTGGCGCGAGAAAATATGCCGGGGAGACTTTCCTGCGCCATCTGATCTCGGCCGCGGTCGAATCCTATCCGCAGGTTCCGGTGGTGATGCACCAGGATCACGGCCAGTCGCCGGCCGTTTGCGTGCAGGCAATGCGCCTGGGCTTCTCGTCGGTAATGATGGACGGCTCGCTCACCGAGGACGGCAAGACCATTGCCTCCTACGAATACAATCTCGAGGTGACTGCCAAGGTGGTCGAGATCGCGCACGCCATCGGCGTGACCGTCGAAGGCGAACTGGGCTGCCTCGGCTCGCTTGAGACCATGAAGGGTGACAAGGAAGATGGGCATGGCGCCGAGGGCACCATGACCCGCGAGCAGCTGCTCACCGATCCTGACCAGGCTGCCGACTTCGTCAAGCGTACCCAGGTGGATGCCCTGGCGATTGCGATCGGGACCAGTCACGGCGCCTACAAGTTCTCGCGCAAGCCCACCGGCGACATTCTGGCCATCGAGCGTATCAAGGCGATTCACCGCCGTATCCCGAACACCCATCTGGTGATGCACGGATCTTCCTCAGTGCCCCAGGAGCTCCTCGCAACGATTCGCCAGTTCGGCGGTGACATGAAGGAGACTTACGGCGTGCCGGTCGAGGAAATCCAGGAAGGGATCAAGCATGGCGTGCGCAAGATCAATATCGACACGGACATTCGCCTCGCCATGACTGCGGCAATCCGCCGTTACCTGGCCGAGAATCCGAGTAAGTTCGATCCGCGCGACTATCTTAAACCGGCCATGCTCGCAGCCAAGGCGATCTGCATGACGCGCTACCAGCAGTTCGGCTGCGCCGGACAGGCGTCGAAGATTCGGTCGGTCGAGCTTGGCAAGATGGCCGAGCGCTACCGCGCCGGAGAGCTTGTTCAGACGGTTCACTAGGCAGCCGCCATACCGGTGAGCGAGGCCAACGCTACCACGATACCCGGTTGCCGCAATTGCGGCGCGCCAGGCGCGGGGAAGTTCTGCGCGCAATGCGGGCAGGCGATGGTGCTGCATCCGCCGACGGTGGTGGAATTCGCCCGTGCCGTGGTCTCGCATAATGTCGGCGCCGAGGGCAGCCTATGGCGCACGCTTTATCTGCTGTGCATTCCGGGCCGCCTGACCAGAGAGTATCTCGACGGCCGGCGCAAGCGCTACCTTCATCCCTTGCGCCTGTACCTGACGGCGAGCTTCCTGTTTTTCCTGCTGGTTGGGCTGCGTGGCTTTGACCCTGAAGTGTTTAAGGTCAACGTTTCCAACGAACCCCCAAGCAAGAAAACCCAGAACCAGCCGAGCGATGGGCAGCCGCTGGTCAACATCAATGTCTCGGGTGATTCTGCTGCCAAGCCAGAGCCCAAAACCGAAGATACGCCGGTTCGAGGTGTGCACATCACGCACTCGGCCGATGGCAGCGTCGAGATCACGGGACCCAAAGGCAAGATCGATCTGGCCAATATGAGCGACGAGGACAAGGCAGCCGTGGCCGAAGCCAATAGCGCCTTTAGCCGCTGTGCCCAGGTCGACGCCGGATGTTCGGCCGTCATGACCCAGATCGCGCGCGTGGGCGCGGCCTGGCAGCAAAACCCCCAGGCCGAGATCAAACGCCTCACAGAGCGCCTGCAACACACCATGTCCTATGCCGTGTTTGCCATGCTGCCGCTATTTGCGCTCCTGATGGCGCTGGTCTATATGAACCGGCACATGTATTTCGGTGAACATCTGGTATTTGCCCTGCACCAGCACAGCCTGTGGTTTCTGGTGGGCGCCGTGGCCATCCTGATGCCCGAGCCGGTGCGACAGCTCATCTTTGTGATCGTGTTTGCACAGGGAGTCTGGGCTATGCACACTGTGTATGCTGGCCGCTGGTGGCCGACGTTTGCGCGGGCCTGTCTGGTTTCCCTTGTCTATGGTGTGGCGCTCAGCATTGCCAGCAGCCTGCTCGCGCTGGCCCTGATCGTCACCTGAATCCGATTCAAATCCTTCCCAGCGATCCCAGGATCGAGCCATCGTGAATACACTGTACCAATCGAATATCCGCTCTCTGCCGCTTCTCGGGCGCGGTAAGGTTCGCGAAAACTACGCACTTGGCAGCGACAAGCTCCTGATTGTCACCAGCGATCGCCTCTCGGCCTTCGATGTGATCATGGCCGAACCGATACCCGGCAAGGGCTGCGTGCTCAATGCCATGGCCAATTTCTGGTTCGCCAAACTGGCCGATATCGTACCCAATCATCTCACCGGAATCGCGCCCGAATCGGTGGTGGCAGCCGCAGAAATCGATCAGGTACGGGAGCGCGCGGTGGTGGCGCGACGCCTGACGCCGATTCCTGTTGAGGCGGTGGTGCGGGGTTATCTCGCGGGCTCAGGCTGGAAAGATTACCAGGCTAGCGGCTCGATCTGTGGGGTCAGCCTGCCCCCGGACCTGCGCAACGCCGAGCGCCTTCCCGAGCCGATCTTCACTCCCGCAAGCAAGGCCGAAATGGGCCAGCACGATGAAAACATCTCGTTTATTGAGATGGCCGGACGCATCGGTCCTGATCTCGCCGAGAAGGTACGCGCCGTGAGCCTCGCTCTGTATCGGCGCGCCAGTGAATATGCGGCCTCGCGCGGCATCCTGATCGCCGATACCAAATTCGAATTCGGCCTCGATCCCGAGGGCGCGCTCGTGCTCATGGACGAAGTCCTGACAGCCGATTCCTCGCGCTTTTGGCCCGCTGACCGCTATGCGGTGGGCAGCAATCCGCCGTCATTCGATAAGCAGTTCGTGCGCGATTATCTGGAGTCCGTGCCGGGCTGGGGTAAGACGGCACCGCCGCCGCCGCTGCCGCCCGAAATCATCGAGCGTACGGCACAGAAGTATCGCGATGCACTCGCGGCACTCGTGGATTGACACTCGATCCCTTAGTACTTGCGTTGACAAGCGCGGGCATATCCCGAATCATTCGAGACTTGGCAACCCTGTTTTCGCGAAATTGGCGTCTGGGTGGAATCCACTGAGCCACTATATGTACATTAGCGCGTGCTCGTCCCAGGTGATCATGGCGCGCGCACCACTTTCGGGCCGCGCATGTTTTTGATGCATTTGCCACTGGCAGCGCAGCTGGCGATTGTCGGCGTCGTCCTGATCCTCGCCGTCTTCGTCGCCTTCACCGTCAAGCTGATGCGACGGGACGCTGCTGCACGCCACGAGATCATGAAGGGGACGACTCGCCCCTACCGGCGCAAGGAGCCGCGTGCGGGCGACAATCCGGCTACCCAGACGCGCGCCTGGTCGCAATCCGAAGAAGCCGAGCGCGATCACCAGATGACCAAGCGACCCGAGATCAAGGAGAGCGAGCTGCCGGCGATCAATATGGTCGACACGCACTGGGCGACGGGCGAGCAGGCCGCCGTGCCCCGCCAGTCGGCCATGGTGGCCGGGGTCAAGCCCAAGGCGGCTGCGACCGAGAGCATCTACAAGTCGGGCTACAACCCGTTTTTCCAGACTTCAGACGCCGAGACCAAGGTCGAGGAAATCGTCGATCTGGTCGAGCAGGCCGAGCTGATGCTGACCCTGAAAAACTATGACGAAGCCATCGCGGCACTTACCCGCCACATCCGCGAGACCGAGAAACCGGCACCCAATGCCTGGTTGATGCTGTTTGACGTGTTTGCCAAGACCGGCCGGCGCGAGCAATACAACAACCTCGCCAAGGGTTTTCGTATGCTCTTTAATGCCCAGGTGCCGAGCTGGGAGAAGCAGGCCACCGAGTCGAGCAAACACCTGGACGACTATGGCCGGGTGTTTGAGAACGTACAGCGACTGTGGGGTATGCCGACCTGCCGCTCATTTCTCGAATCGCTGCTCTACGACGACCGCGGCGGCAATCGCCAGGGATTCATGCTGGCCGCCTACAGCGACATCCTGTTCCTGCTCGAACTCATCGATGTGGCCAATCTCATGGCCGGCGAGGAAGAGGAGCGGCGCCGCATAGAACTCAAGCTCACCAGTGCGCCTTTGATGTGAGTTATGCCACGCTGACCGTGGCTCGGCTAAAATAGATCCTTTGCCTGCTCGCAATCATGGCGACCGAACCTGTTTCCCACAATACCGCCGGCACCGGAACGCCGCTCATTGGCGTGGTCATGGGAAGCGCGAGCGACTGGGAAATCATGCGCCATGCGATCGATGTGTTGCGTGAGTTCAGGGTTCCCTTCGAGGCGCGCGTGATTTCCGCGCATCGCATGCCCGAAGACATGTTTTCCTACGCCAGCCAGGCCCACGCTCGCGGCCTGTGCGCCATCATTGCAGGCGCCGGTGGCGCAGCCCATCTGCCTGGCATGCTTGCGTCGATGACCATTGTGCCGGTTCTCGGGGTCCCGGTCCCCTCGCGCTACCTGCGCGGCGAGGATTCCCTGCTGTCGATCGTGCAGATGCCCAAGGGCGTCCCGGTAGCTACCTTTGCCATCGGCGAAGCCGGAGCTGCCAACGCGGCCCTGCACGCGGTCGCGCAGCTGGCGCGCCACGATGTGCGCCTGGCACAGCACCTGATCGAATTCCGCGAATCCCAGAGCGCCGCGGCGCGCGCCATGAAACTGCCCGAATGAGTAGTCCGGCCGGGGGCGCCCTCGGGGCAGTCCAGATGACGCAAGCCGCCATCGCACCGGGTGCCTGGCTGGGCCTGTTGGGCGGCGGTCAGCTAGGGCGCATGTTCGCCATGGCCGCCCAGAGCCTCGGATTCAGGGTTGCAGTACTCGATCCGCTCGAGTCCTGTCCGGCATCATCGGTGTCGGATCTGCAGATCACGGCGGACTACCTCGATGCCGAGGGTCTTGAGCGCTTGGCCGGCTTGTGTGCCGCGGTAACGACCGAGTTTGAAAACGTGCCGGCGCAGAGCCTGCGGTTTCTGGGTGAGCACGGGGTGGTCAGCCCGGCTGCCGACAGTGTTGCGATCGCCCAGGACCGGATTGCCGAAAAGGCGTTTATCGCATCCTGCGGACTGGCTGTCGCTAGCCACGTTGCCTTGCACGAGCCGCGCGATCTGGACGGCCTTGATGCTGGCCTTTTTCCTGGAATCCTCAAGGCCAGTCGACTCGGTTATGACGGTAAGGGGCAGGCGCGGGTGGCAACACTGGCCGAGGCGCGGGGCGCGTTCGCCGCAATGGGCGGGGTCCCCAGTGTGCTCGAAAAGCGGCTCTCGCTTGCCTACGAACTCTCGGTGGTCGTCGCACGGGGCGAGGATGGCTACGCGCTCACCTATCCGGTTGCCGAGAATCTGCACCGCGAGGGCATTCTTGCGGTCTCGACCATCCCTTCGGTGAGCGCCAGCGAAGCCATCAGCAGCGCCGCGCGCGCGGCCGCGCTCAGGATCGCTGAGGCGCTCGAGTATGTGGGCGTCCTATGCGTGGAATTTTTTGTGCTCTCCGATGGCGCGCTGCTCGTCAACGAGATTGCACCGCGGCCGCACAATAGCGGGCATTTCAGCATCGACGCCTGCGTCACCAGCCAGTTCGAGCAGCAGGTCCGCACCCTCACGCGATTGCCGCTTGGCAGCACACACCAGCATAGTTGCGCCATCATGCTCAATCTGCTCGGCGATCTGTGGTTTCGCGACGGCACGAGTAGTGCGCGCGAGCCCGACTGGCGTGCTGTGCTGGCAATCGATGGCGCCTGCCTGCATCTCTACGGCAAGACCGAGGCGCGCTTGGGGCGGAAAATGGGACATGTGACCGTGCTCGGTGAACGACAACAGGACGTGCGTGCCAAGGCGCTCGCCATTGCGCACCACCTGGGTGTCGCGCCGTGGCCATAGTCGACGCTCGCGAACCCGGAGCCCTTGCCGAGGCTGCACGTCGTCTGGCTGCAGGCGAGTTAGTCGCGTTTCCAACCGAGACTGTCTACGGACTGGGTGCCCACGCCGGAAATCCGGACGCCTTGGCCGCCATCTACGCCCGCAAGGGTCGACCGCTGGACCATCCCGTCATCGTTCACGTGGCAGTGGGCGCGCGACTGGATTCGTGGGCCGATCCCGTCCCGACGGTCGCTTCGCGCCTTGTGGAGCGCTTCTGGCCGGGGCCGCTCACTCTGGTCATGAAACGCGCGGCGCAAGTTCCCCCGGCCGTATCGGCAGGTCAGTCAACCATCGGCTTGCGCTCGCCGGCGCACCCGGTCGCCCGCGCACTGCTCGCCGAATTTACCCGGATCATCCCGGGAGCCGGCATTGCGGCCCCATCGGCCAATCGCTTTGGACGGATCAGTCCGACGACAGCCGCGCACGTGAGGGCCGAGTTCGACGACGATCTATTCGTGCTGGATGGGGGACCGTGCGCCGTCGGCATCGAGTCGACGATTCTCGATCTCTCGCGATTGGACGAAGCGGGTCCCGCGATACTGCGGCCCGGTGCGATCACGGCGGCCGATCTTGAACATCTGCTCGGTCGCGCGATTACGTCGGGTCAATCCGATCTCGCGCCACGCGTCTCGGGCAGCCTCGCGGCGCATTACGCACCGCGTAAACCACTGCGCCTGTGCAGCGCCGCGCAGATCGCCGACGCCGGACTCGACATTGCGGTCTGGTCATTTCCTGGCGCGCCGCCCGCTCGCAGCCTCATGTGGCGCGTCGCACCGCGCGATCCGGTGCATTACGCGCAGCGCCTCTACGCGGTCCTGCGCGAAATGGATGCCTCGGCGGCGCGCGAAATCTGGATAGAGGAACCACCACGCGAACTGGCCTGGATGGCCGTGCGGGATCGCCTTGTGCGCGCTGCCACCGGCTCAGGCAGCGAGCCGAACTAGCTTCCGAATCTGGCAGGACTTAGGCTGGTGCTCGATCGCTGATCCCGGCTATCGGCCAGCGATAGCCCAGTAGCGACTCACGCTCGTAGGTGTGGACCCGTACCGCGTCGAGTTGATTGCCGCCCAACAGATGCAGGTATTGCGCATCGGCGCTCACGAAAAAGCCGACATGACCGGTCCAGCCCTGTGGATCACCCCGGCGCAAGACGACGATGCATCCCTGGCGCGGCTCGTCAAGCGCCTGGCCCCAGTCGAGCCAGGAGCGGGCGAGGGCGGATCCTGTGCCGGCTATCCCCACCTGGAAGAGGCACCAATTGACGAAAGAGGAACACCACGATGCCTTATCGTCATAGCCACGGATGTTGGTGTGTCCGTGGTATTCGGTGATCCGTGGATTGCTCTGGCCGGGCACGAGGCTCGCCACGCCTATCTCGGCGCGCGCCACGGTCATCCACGGCGGGTCCATGCTGATTGGGCCTGGGTGAACTGGTGGCCTGCCTGTAGCGCCGCAGGTCAGTCTGCGCTCTTTGAGCCCGCCTCGCTTGCCACGTCGCCCCTCAACTCGGGAAAGAAGGCGACAAACCAGCACAACAGGCCGCCGAGGCCGCCCATGGCGAGGATGCTCTTCCAGCGGAATAGGTACAGGCCGAAATGCTCGATGGGGCCCAGAAATACCGCACCCCAGCCGATGTCAGGGCTCTCGGCGCTGGTGAAGATCTGGAAGAGCGCCATCGATATCAGGGGTGAGGAAGCAACTGCGGCGCCAGCCAGGGCGAAGGCGATGGGGCCACGATGCCGGACCAGAAAGAACAGCGGAATCCCGAAGATCGCGAAGAGTGCATAGCCGCGTGGCAGGAGCACCATCAGGGTCTGCAGGGCGTCCGGTGAGGTGGTCCACTCCGATAGGCTTGCCGACTTGCTGCTGGCAAATACCGCGACATAGATCAGCGGAATGAGCGGGGCGAGCGCAAGCGCTAGGCAGATCCTGACCAGGTCGACCGTGCTATGGGTTTTGCGCGCTGTCACTGGTTTACCTCCTGCTATCTGAAAACCTTGGGTCCCGGAAGACTCGAGTCCTCCCAAAGCCCGTCTCCCATCGGCCGCTACTGAAAGGCCTGGATACCTGTCTGGGCGCGCCCGAGAATCAGCGCATGAATGTCGTGGGTCCCTTCGTAGGTGTTGACGACTTCCAGATTTACAAGGTGGCGGATCACCCCAAACTCATCGGAAATGCCATTGCCGCCCAGCATGTCGCGCGCCTGGCGTGCCACATCGAGCGCCTTGCCGCACGAATTGCGCTTCATCATCGAGGTAATCTCGGTAGCGGCAGTCCCTTCGTCCTTCATGCGCCCCAGGCGCAGACAGCCCTGCAGGCCAAGCGTGATTTCGGTCTGCATGTCGGCCAGCTTCTTCTGGATCAGCTGGTTGGCCGCCAGTGGACGCCCGAACTGTTTTCGATCGAGCACATACTGGCGCGCGATGTGCCAGCAGGACTCTGCCGCACCGAGGGCACCCCAGGCGATACCGTAGCGCGCCGAATTCAGACAGGTAAACGGCCCCTTCAAACCGCGTACGTCGGGAAAAGCGTTTTCCTCGGGACAGAAGACCTCGTCCATCACTATTTCACCGGTAATGGAAGCCCTCAGGCCAAGCTTGCCGTGAATAGCGGGCGCTGACAGGCCGGCCTGGCCCTTCTCGAGAATGAAGCCGCGAATGGCCCCCTCATCGTCCTTGGCCCACACGACAAACACATCGGCGATCGGCGAATTGGTGATCCACATCTTGGCGCCCGAGATCTTGTAGCCACCGGCTACCTTGCGGGCACGGGTGACCATTGAGCCGGGATCGGAACCGTGGTTGGGCTCGGTCAGGCCAAAGCAGCCGATCCATTGTCCGCTGGCAAGTTTGGGCAGGTACTTCTGCTTTTGCGCCTCGGTGCCGAATTCATTGATCGGCACCATCACCAGCGATGACTGGACGCTCATCATGGAGCGATAACCCGAGTCCACGCCTTCGACCTCGCGTGCGACGAGACCATAGCAGACGTAATTCATTCCGCCGCCGCCATACTCGGTCGGGATCGTCGGTCCGAGCAGTCCGATCTCGCCCATCTCCCGGAAAATCGCCGGATCGGTCGATTCGTTGCGAAAGGCGAGCACTACGCGCGGCGCGAGGCGTTCCTGACAATAGCTGCGTGCGGCGTCCCGCACCATGCGCTCGTCTTCGCTGAGCTGGCTACCCATCAAAAGCGGATCGTCCCACTGGAAGGCCGCGCTGGTTGATTTCTTCGATCCCGGTGCATTCATGATGTGGCCCGTTGCGCCGCCGTGGCGCTTAAAACGCAAAGAACCTCATTTTAAGCTACTCGGGGCCGTCTGCCTTCAGGGCGCTGGTGCGGCGCGTCACGGCGCTACCCGGCTGTCGTAGTGTTGACCTTGCCTAGAGCGCGGTACGCACCGTCCAGAGTTCGGGGAACAACACGACATCGAGCATGCGGCGCAGGTAGCTGACCCCGGCGGTACCGCCGGTGCCGCGCTTAAAACCGATGATACGTTCGACCGTCGTGACATGGCGAAAGCGCCACTGGCGGAACGCATCCTCGAGATCGACCAGCTCTTCGGCGAGCTCGTAGAGCGACCAGTATTGCTCGGGCGCCCGATAGATGGTCATCCACGCTGATTCGACGACACTGCTGGCCTCGTAGGGTGCGCGCCAGTCCCGCTGGCTGCGATCGTGATCAAAGCCGCGACGCACAAGCAACAGGAGCGTTTCGTCGTAGAGCGACGGTGCGCCAAGGGCGCGCTCGAGGTGCTCGACGAGCTCCGGTTCATGACCATGGGGTTTGAGCATGGCGGCGTTCTTGTTGCCAAGCAGGAATTCGATCTCGCGGTACTGCCAGGACTGGAATCCCGACGACGAACCCAGATGGGGTCGCAGGTGGCTGTATTCGGACGGTGTCATGGTGGACAGTACGTCCCAGGCGTGGACCAGCTGCTCCATGATGCGCGACACGCGGGCCAGCATCTTGAAGGCACTCGGCAGATCGTCGGCGCGGATGCGGTGGAGTGCCGCGCGCAGCTCGTGCAACATCAGTTTCATCCAGAGCTCGCTGGTCTGGTGTTGCACGATGAAGAGCATCTCATTGTGGTCGTTCGAGCGCGGATGCTGCGCGCCGAGCACGCTGGCCAGATCCAGATAGTCGCCATAACTCATCGCACTGCGAAAGTCGGTTTGCGCGCCCTCGCCGGTCGGGTCGTGGCTCACGTAACCGCCGCCTGGTTGCGATATTGCGCCCGGTTCCAGCTGCCATCGTTGATCACGCGCACCAAGGCCAGCGCAGCGTCATATGCATCGACAAAGCGCGTATAGAGCGGCGCGAATCCGAAACGCAGCAGATTGGGCGCACGAAAATCGCCAATCACTCCAGAGGCTATGAGCGCCTGCATCACCGGATAGCCGTGTTCCAGATCCGCTGACGCCGCAAAACTCACCTGGCAGCCACGCAGCTGCGCATCGCGCGGACTGGCGAGCTCCAGCATGCCCGTCGGGACCTGCGCTTCGACGAGCTCGATAAAAAGCTGCGTGAGCGCCTGCGTCTTCGCATACAGAGCGGCAACGCCGCCCAGCGGCGTTGCGGCGAGGACGGTATCGACACCGCACTCGAGCGCTGCCATCGACAGGATCGGCGGGGTGCCGCACAGATAGCGCGAAATGCCCGGGGCGGGGCGGTAACGGCCCTCGAACAGAAACGGCTGCGCGTGTCCCATCCAGCCCGACAACGGCTGCGCGAATGAATCCTGGTGGCGTCGTGGCACCCAGACGAAGGCCGGGGCACCGGGCCCGCCGTTGAGGTACTTGTAACCGCAGCCAACCGCAAAATCGGCGCCGGCCGTGTTGATATCGACGGGCACCGCGCCGGCGCTGTGGGCGAGGTCCCAGAGCATCATGGCACCACAGGCCCGCACCCGCGCGCTGACTCGCGCCATGTCGTGGATGTGCCCGCTGCGATAGTTGACGTGAGTGAGCATGACCACGGCGGGGCCGCGCACCAGGGCGCGCGAGAATTCCTCTTCACCGTCCACGAGAAGGAGCTCGTAACCACTCGCGCCATCGCCGTTGAGCAATTGCATGAGTCCCTGGGCGACGTAGAGGTCGGTAGGAAAATTCAGGCGCTCGCTGACAATCAGGGTGCGCTCAGGCTTGGTTCGCGCCTGGATCCCGAGGGCTGCCGCCAGCACCTTGAACAGATTGACCGAAGTCGAGTCGGTAGCAACTACCTCGCCCGGGTGGGCCCCGATCAGGCTGCCGATCTTGTCACCCACGCGCTGCGGAAATCCGATCCAGTCGGCGCTGTTCCAGCTGCGGATCAGGCCCTCTCCCCACTGTTGCGTGACCACTTCGGCGAGACGCGGGCCGGTGGCGCGCGGCAGGGCGCCGAGCGAATTGCCATCAAGATAAATGACATCCTCGGCGAGCTCAAATAGCTCGCGCAGTCCGGCGAGCTTGTCTTCGCGATCGCGCACGGCGCACGTCTCGCGGGACTCGGGCGGGGAATTCTCTCTCATGCCAATTCGCGCAAGACTGCGCGTACCGGACTGGCATCCAGATTGGCAAGCTTGAGGGGCAGCGCGATCAGTTCGTAGTCGCCTTCGGCGACCTCGTCGAGCACGATGCCCTCGAGTATCGCCATGCCATGGGCCATGACGCGTCGGTGTGCGTCCATGGTCTTGGAATTCTGCGGATCGAGCGACGGCGTGTCGATACCGACCAGGCGCACGCCGCGACTTGCCAGCAGATCGATCAGAGCGGCGTCGACCGAGGCGAATCCCTCGTCCCAGCTCTTCTGTGGCGCGACCGCGTAGGTGCGAAACAGCACGCGCTCGGGTAGCAAATCCAGGTGCTTTTCGAGATGCGCGATGCGCACAACGTCTGCTCCAATCGCCTTGATCACACGGCACGGGCCGAGGTAGGCGTCCAGGGGGACCGCGCCAATCGCCGCCCCGTCGGGGTCGTAATGCAAGGGCGCATCGGTATGCGCCCCGGTGTGCGTGGACAGCGTAAAGCGCGACACGTTGACGGGACTCGATCGGTCAATCTCTAGCACGCGCGCTTCACTAAACGGGGTGTCCCCGGGCCAGACCGGGACCCCCGGGGCAAGCGCGGTGCTGATGTCATAGATGCGGCGAGACGGGCGCGCAGCGTCGGCCTGTCGGATTGCATTGCGGGTCATCGAACGAGTGTAGACGCAAAGGCCGGCAGCGGCAATTTGCCTTGGGTCGTCACGCGAGAAGGAGCCTTAGCCCTACCTGCAGTCATTGCCCTTGTGCCTGCAGCATGCTTACCCGATTGCCCTCGGTATCATGAAAAGACACGTAGAGCCCGACCCCCGGGATCGGCATGGGATCGCCGAGCACCTCGCCGCCAGCCCGCTTGAGCTTGGCCATGGATTCGATTACATCGTGCACGCTGATCACGATCGAGGGGTACTGATCCGGCCAGTCAGGCTTGCGTTGATAGAAGCCCCCGTTGATGGTTCCGGCCGGCATGCCCGGCCGCGCATCCGTCTTTGCGGTGGTGGCGAGGATATAGTCGCCCATCGTCTGGCCGAGCATCTGCAGCTCCCAACCGAAGACTTCCGAGTAGAACTTCATCATGCGGCCTGCGTCCACATAGGGCATCTCAAAGTGTGTCACCGGATTCATCGGACGAACTCCTCGCTAGGTAACGGGATACTTAACGCGCCGCCGGTTACAGGGTAGGCTGATCGGCGCGCGTCGGCCCATCGCGCTGTTCTCCTAGGAGGAGTCGCGCTCGGGATGGGGTTGTGTCATGTGGTAGAGGCTGTTCTGAAACACCAGCGGCTCGCGGGCTTCGATGCCGCAGCGTTCTACCTCGCCGACGAAGATGATGTGGTCGCCTTCATCGTAGCGACTGCGATTAAAGCATTCGAACCAGGCGCAACACCCGGTCAAAAGCGGGATGCCGTGATTGCCGGGACGCCAGTCGATGTTCTCGAAGCGCCCACCGGCCAGATAGTTCTTGCCCGAACCGAATCGGCGCGATACCTGGATCTGGTCCGATGCCAGAACGTTGACCGCATAGTGGGACCTGTTACGAAACACCTCGAGACTCGCGGCACGCCTCGACAGACTCCACAGTACCAGCGGCGGTTCGAGCGAGACCGAATTGAATGAGTTCGCTGTCAGGCCGATCGGCGAGCCATCCGGTGCCAGGGTGGTCACGATCGTCACGCCGGTGGCGAACTGTCCGAGGGCGCGCCTGAAATGCTCGACGTCGAAGTCCGGCGCAACTGCATTGCTGGTTCCGTCGGGATGGGCGGCGGAGGATTCGCGTGAATTCATTGGCTGGAGCGTGGCTGGCCTGGTCTGGGGACGCGTGCGGCCGCCCCGCAGAGCGCGGGCCGCTTACGCCGATAATAACGCGCCCGGATAACGGGGCGCACAATGACGAATCGCGTCGCAGGCGGGCGCGCCGCGCAATCGTAGTCGGCGCTGTGCCGTTTTGCAAGAATCGCGGCAAACTTCGGGTCCTGGCGGCGTGGGCTAAGGGTGCGGGCATGGGGTCGCCTGCGCCACGCGTGTAAGCTCGCACGAGCTGTCCCGACTGCTTGAATCAAGGCTCATTACTGGAGGCTCGCATGTCAATTGCCAAACCGCTCGCCGCAACCCCGTCATCCGGTCATGAGTTCGCCACGCTCGGTGGCGGATGTTTCTGGTGTCTTGAGGCCGTTTACATGGACCTTACCGGCGTTGTCGATGTCGAGTCCGGATACAGTGGTGGCACGGCCGCCGCGCCAAGCTACGAAGCGGTGTGCACGGGCACTACCGGACACGCCGAGGTGGTGCGCATCGAGTTCGATCCGGCGCAGATCAGCTACCGCCAGGTGCTTGAGGTATTTTTCGCGATTCATGATCCGACTACCAGAAATCGCCAGGGCAACGATATCGGTACGCAGTACCGGTCGGTGATTTTCTATCATTCGCCCGAACAGGAGGCGACTGCGCGGCAACTATTGGCCGAGGTGGGAAAGGAGCTCGGACAGGCGGTCGTTACCGAGCTATTGCCAGCGCCGGTTTACTGGCGCGCCGAGACCTATCATCAGGAATATTTCCCCCATCATCCCGATCAGGGTTACTGCGCGATGGTCATCCAGCCCAAGCTCGCGAAATTCAGAAAGGCTTTTGCTGCGATGCGCCGCCGTTAGGACCACGCATCGCGCTAGCGTTTGCTGCCTGCGGCGAGCATGCCGCGCGGACGCGCGACGCTTTGGCAGATGGTCGTGATATCGGAGAGCAGGTACATACGTTGCACCCGATCGCGCGCGCTCAATTCATCCTTGGCGATGATGAACACGTCACGCTGTGCCAGGCCATGCCGGGACTTCACTCGGACCAACCAGCGCTTCATGGACTCGATCTCGTCGTTGACGGCCCAGTCATTCAATAAGAAGTCTCTCATTTCCATCTCCCGCACTGCGCCGTATCGGTCCGATGTGGCATCTGACCTTGACAAGGGCAGTTCCCACGAGTACGCAGTTTTTCACAGTTTCCAAATTTGCGGTATGCGCGAGAGTGTTATTTTGCGCAAGGCATTTACCCAACTAGTGCTAGGTGATCCACCTAGATGAGGGCCCGGCTTAGGGGGCGAGGCGCCGTATCTGCCAGCTTGCGTCCCCCTCCAGGCGGTAACTGATGCGGTCGTGCAGGCGTGAGGCGCGGCCCTGCCAGAATTCCAGGTAGTCCGGCACCAGGCGATAGCCGCCCCAGTGGGGCGGGCGCGGCACCTCGTCCTTGAAGCGACCGGCAAACTCGGCCTCTCGAGCCGTCAGTTCGTCGCGCGAACGCAGCACTTCGCTTTGCGGGGAAGCCCAGGCGCCAATCTGCGAGTCCCGTGGCCGCGTGGCGAAGTACTGGTCGGACTCCTCGGCGCTCACCCGAGAGACGATGCCCTCGATGCGGATCTGTCGCTCCTGCACTGGCCAGAAGAAAAGCAGACTGGCATGGGGGTGGACAGCCAGGTCCTGGCCCTTGCGGCTTTCGTAGTTCGTGAACCAGACCAGGCCGCGCGGCTCGGACTCAAAGGAGTAGTCCTTGAGTAGCACGATGCGTGCGCCAGGACGCCCCGAGATGCCAACGGTCGCCAGTGTCATGGAATTGGCCTCCGGAACTCCGGCGGCCAGCGCCTGCCTGAACCAGTCGTCGAACTGGACCAGTGGATCGCTCGCGACCTCGTTCTCGCCAAGGCTTGCGCGCTCGTAGGACTGGCGCAGATTTGCGATGCTCGGGATGGTCATGGACGGATGCTGCGGTTGCCGTGATCGCCATTCTATCCCGCGGCCCTTATCGGCACGACCGGCAACTGGCCGCCCACTCTGGGGACGGCGACGTGAATTTCAAGCCGTTGAAAATCCTCCGGGCGTCGGCATCTGGGAGAGGCGCCTGGATTACATCCTGGCAAATCCAAACCAACCGAAACCAGGAGAAGTCATGTATCTGAACCTTTACCACCGCGTCCCGCGCTCGCAGCGCGTTCTGCCCTCGAGCGTCTTTGACAGCCTTTTTAGCGATTTGCTTGCCAATCCGACCGATTCGTCCCGTGTCGCACGTAGCGCCCGCCTGGATGTGATCGACCGCAATGATCGCTTCGAGGCGATTCTGGAAATCCCCGGTGTGAAGAAGGAAGACATCGAGGTCAAGATTGAGGCGGCGAGCGTCACCGTCAAGGCGGAATCCAAGACCGAACACGAGGTCAAGGATGGTGAGCGCGTGATCCACAGCGAGCGCGAAGTGCGTCGCTTCGAACGCACTTTCGAGCTGCCGGTCGAGATCGCCGAAGACAAGGCTGAAGCGCGCTATGAGGACGGGGTCCTGCAGTTGATCCTACCCAAGAAGGACGCCGTGCAGGCGCGACGCCTGCAGGTCAACTGATAGTCGGCCGCGTGCTCACCTGGACAGTGAGCGCGCCAGCGCCATCAGGCGCACATCGATGATGCCGTGCTCGGCCAGGCAGCGTGCCGTGGCCAGCACGTATTCGGTGTTCGATCCCCGGGCACCGTGCGCGGCGCGCACGGTGCGCAAGAGCTTTGCGTCGCTCAGATTCCTGGCATACACGCCCGAACGCGGGTCCATCACGAAGGTGAGGCAGGTTTGGCGGATGACCCGGCCGGCCTCGCTGATATGGGCGTGCAACCAGCGTGGCCGATAGGCGCCGCTCACCATCTCGCGCTTCCAGAGCTTGGCCAGTTCGCGCTCCACCTCGGAGCGCGCAATGCGATGCGCGATGCCCTGGCAGGAACCGCCCGGCGCGAGTCCGAGCACCAGACCGGGTCGGCGGGGTGTGCCGCGATGCACGAACGACCAGAGGCACAAGCTGCGGTGATAGCCAAAGACTCGTGCGGCGAGTTTTGTGTCGAACTTGAATTCGGGACGCCAGACCAGCGAGCCGTAGCCAAATACCCAGACTGGCGAGCGCGAATCCCAATGGGACAGCGCCGCATCGAGGGACTTTTGGCGTTGCGCCGGGGTCAGGGGTTTCATGACGGTTAATTCTCCCTCGCATGGCGGTCGGTCAAACGGGCGCGGCGACGGTGCCCAGCGGCTTGCCTGAACCGACTATCATGTCGCCATGAACGCCATTATCGCCGCGCAGCTCGCTAGTGACGAACCGGACTATGAGCGCCGCTTCGGGGGAGTCGCACGCCTGTACGGATCCGCCGCGCTGGCGCGCTTTGCGAGCGCCCGAGTATGCGTGATCGGCATCGGCGGCGTCGGGTCCTGGACCGTTGAGGCGCTGGCGCGCAGCGGGCTTGGCCATTTGACCCTCATTGATCTGGATCACGTCGCCGAATCCAATATCAATCGCCAGATCCACGCTACCGGACAGACCCTTGGCGCGGCCAAGGTGATGGTGATGCGCGCGCGTATTGCTGAAATCAATCCGCGCTGCGAGGTCGCCGTGGTCGAGGAATTCATCGAGCCTGGCAATCTGAGCGAACTCATTGGCGCCGGGAATTTCGACTTTGTAATCGACGCCATTGATTCCGTGGTGGCCAAGGTGGCGCTGATCGCCTACTGTCGCGAACATGCGATCAGACTGTTGACTATTGGCAGCGCTGGCGGCCAGCGCGATGCGACACGGGTCAGGGTCTGCGATCTCTCGCAGACCGAGCACGAGCCGCTGCTGGCGCGGGTACGCAAACGCCTACGCCAGGAGCACGGCTTTCCGCGCAATATCAAGCAGCGCTTTGGCATCGATGCGGTGTTTTCCGAAGAACCGCTTAGCTATCCCCGCGATCTCGTGGTCGCGGGTGATGACTGCGCGATCGATCAGGGAACGGGCCAGACCGGTCTGAATTGCGCTGGCCTTGGCTCAAGCGTTGCGGTTACCGCCGTGTTTGGCTTTGCCGCCGCGGGGCACGTGCTCAACGCGCTGGCTGCGGCTGCTTAGGGTCCCGGGCGGGCCGTCCTGGCGGGCGGAACCGTCTCGGCCACACCCTTGCATGATTCGCCGGCCTCAGACGTTGGGCACAAGCCTGCCAATCTGCATGAATATTTCCGTGAGCTGATCTTCACTGGGTGAGCCTCCTTCGGTGTAGGCGCATACCAGCGTTGGTGCACCGGCATTGGGCCACACCACGGCAATGTCGCCGGCGCTGTCGCGACCGTTATTGCCGGTCTTGTCGGCGATTTTCCAATTCAGCGGCAGACCGGCACGCAAGCGATTGGCGCCTGTCTTGCAATTGACCATCCATTCGATAAAGCGCTCGCGGGATGCCGGCGAGAGGACGGTGCCAAGCGCCAGTTGGCGCAGCGTCGTGGCCATGGCGAACGGGCTCGTGGTGTTATGCGGATCGCCCTCGGGCGAGCGGTTCATCTCGGGTTCCATGTCATCGATCCGCGTCACGGGGTCACCGATCGAGCGCCAGAATCTGGTGAGCTCGGCCGGGCCGCCCATGCGGCTCAGCAAGAGATTGGCACAGGTGTTGTCGCTGAGCTCAACGCTCGCCTCGCACATCGCGCCGATCGACAGATGGCCGACCGACAGGTGCGCCCCGGCGGTCGGCGCGTATTCCTGCAAGTCGGTCGCGCCAAAGTGGATCTCGCTGGCAAGATCTTCCCTGCCGCTATCGACTCTGGAGAGCACCATGCCCGCCAGCGATGCCTTAAACGTACTGCACATGCGAAAGCGCTCCTGGGCGCGCCACTGGAACTTGTTTCCGGTGGCGAGATTTTCTATATAGATTCCGATGCGCCCGCGCGTGCGTTCCTCGTAGGCTTGCGCAATCCCAGGAGGCGCCTGCCCAAGGGCTATCCCCGCCACCAGGCTGGGGACGGCCAACAGCACCTTGCGTCGCGCTCGATCCATGTCGAAGCTTCAGACCCCACGCGCCACTTACCCGGCGCGCAGACAGTGGCAAATCTCGGCTCTGGCTACTCGTTATTTCCGAATAGGCCACCGAGAACCGAGCCGACCACTCCGCCGGCCAGTGCCCCGCCAACACCCCCTGCCGAGCCGCCGATGCCGGCGCCGACCGCCGTGGCGCTCGAGCCGCCCCCTTCACGCGCCATATACGGACTCAGCGAATGGGCGAGGTTGGGCATGGTGAGCGTTTGCAGCCAGACGCGACCCGGGCCGGTCAAGCGCGCAACGAAGATGCCGTCACCCCCGAAAAAGATATTCTTGATGCCGGGGATGAGACCCACATCGAAGTGGACGGTCGCCTCGAACATACCGATATGACCCGGATGCACATTCAGGCCCTGGCCCGGCGCGAGGTCATAGGTGAAGACCTCGCCACCCAATTCGACCCAGGCCGTGGCATTGCCGCTGATCTTCTCCAGAACAAATCCATCGCCGCCGAATATGCCGGCACCCAGGGAGCGCTGGAAGCCGACGGTCAGCTCGATCCCCTCAGTACCGCACAGGAATCCGTGTCGATGGATCATGTAACTCTGGCCGGGTGCGACCGGGACTTCCATGATCGTGCCGGGCACCTTGGCCGCGAATGCGACCAGACCCGGTCCCCCGACCGCCTGGTACTCGTTCATGAAGATGCCGCCGCCAGCAAGCGCACGACCCACCACACCCCAGATTCCCTTGGCACCGGCGGTCATCGCGTTGGATTGCAGATTGATGTTGGGACTCATCCACGAGAATTGGCCAGGTTCCGAGATGATCTTGTCGCCGGGTACCAGTTCCATCTCAAGCACGGGCAGGGTAGTGCCGAGGATCTTCGCTTCCATGAACTGGTCCTTTCAAATGGGGGTCGGTTTCGGCGCCGCCCGGGCACTGCGGATCGCGACTGCGAGCGGCTCGCCGGCGCTCTATCAGCGCATCATTTGATTATGGCAGATGAGAACCCGGTGCGGCCGCCGAAATTACGTCTGGTTCGAGGCCGCTCGCAGGCGCTCGCCCTGCTGCGCGATGCGCACTACTCCCAGATCACGGCGACGAGGCGGCTCGACTTCCCTTGGCATGAGAGATCCATTGTGAGCGCAGTCTCGGCCCACCACAGGCCGTGGCCGGTCTCGCAGACTTCATCGTGGACACGCCAGCGACCTGAGAGTGCGAGGCAAAGTCCGTACCGCGCCGCGGGCAGCGTGCAGGTCCCATCCAGTATCCGTAGCTGCGCATGCAGCCAGCCGCGACGCGTCATTACATTGAAGTCGCGCGAACTCGCACCCAGCATGGTGGCCTTGATTACGGCATCGCCGCTAAAGGCGAATGGCTGAAGGACCTCATCGAGCCGATGACTGATCTGCGTACCTTCGAGCAGCACTCCGTCACCCTCGAGCAGGAGAATCAGGCGATCGATGTCTGGATATACCGAAAAAAGTCCAGACTCTTCGATCGTGGCGATGCTCACGCGCCAGACGAACTCGTCAGCCGACGCGTGCTCGGGCCAGCGGGCGAGTTCAAGCGTTCTGCCAGCACCGTTTTTCCAGTTCGTGACGGGCAATGCAGCAAGGGAAAAACGCGTAACTCCTGTCATGCGCCTATCAGTGATGCATGATCACAGAGCCATGCACCGTTAGCTGCATGCTCACGCGCGGGCTCTCGATTGGCATGGCGGCCGGTTCGGAGATGCTCTTTGCCGCCATCATGCGCGGCACGATCGGACGCTGCACGCCCTGGACCTGCGCCTGTCCGAGGGAAACCTCGCGAATCACATAGGCCGAGTAGCCAAGCGCCTTGCTGGCCTGCGCTGCGCGCGCCCGAAAGGCAGCCAGTCCGCGCTCGATGAGGTCGTTCTCTTCGTTGGCGCGCACCTCCGGGGACACTTCGAATCCCGAACTCACCACCAAGAGGCCGCCGTTCGCTGCTGTCAGTTTGCCGACCAGTTTGCCGAGTGTCGCGAAGTCGTGCGACTTCAGAATCAGCTCGGCACGCACCAGCCACCCGGTGCGAGTACCCTGGTTGTCAAAACGCGGCACGGTGTTGTAGCCACCCGAGGCAGCCTGCACACCCGCGGTGGCCTTGGCGTCGGCGATGGCGTGCGCGAGTATCTGATCCACGTCCTGGCTAAGCGCCCCCGGGTCGCCGCCTTCGCGCGTTGCCGAGAGAATAACCACTGCCAGATCGGGCGTTATTTCGCTATTTACGCTGACGTCCAGATTGAGGACATCAAGCGGAGCCGGCCGATCCTGGCCGCGTGCGGCCGGCAGCAGCGCCGAACAGGCAAGTAGCGCAGCAAGGGTGTGTCGCACGAGGCGAATCATGATGGTCTCCTTGGGCCGGGTCTGGGTCGGATGCTCCGGCTGCGAGCCAGCGCTTAGCCCGGTAGCGGGATCCACTCGGTCTCACCGGGTACTTGCGCAAACTGCTCGTTAGGATAGCCGGTCCAGGAAGTGCGCGCCGCGCCGATCAGTTCGCGCGAACTTGCCACGAAATTCCAGTGGATCAGACGCTCCCCATCCAGCGGGTCGCCGCCCAGGAGCATCAGCGTGGCCGGTTTCTCGGTACTGATCAGTCCCGCAGCAGATTCCTCCAGGACCGCCATCGACTGCGCCGGGACAGGCTGTCCGTCCACGATCAGCGGCTCATCGACCGCATAGACGGCGCGCTGCGCGTATTCGCGCGCAAGGGTCAGCTGTGCGCCCGCGGCCAGCTGGACGTGCACGTAAAACAGTGGGGAGTACACCGGCACCGGGGAGCGCAGATTCCAGGCGCTGCCAAGCAGCAGGCGCAGGCGCGCGCCGGGCAGATCAAACTGCGGCAGACTCGCCGCCGGATGATGGGAAAACGACGGGGCATCGTTTTCATGGGCGCGCGGCAGGGCGATCCAGATCTGCAGGCCATGCAGCGTGCGCGTGCGCACAAGATCCTCGGCCGGCGTGCGTTCCGAGTGGACAATGCCGCGCCCGGCCAGCATCCAGTTGATGTCGCCCGGATCAATCCGCTGCAGGCTGCCCAGACTATCGCGATGCAATCCCGAGCCTTCGAAGAGGTAGGTCACCGTACCGAGGCCGATGTGCGGATGGGGCCGCACATCCATGCCCACTCCAGGAGGCAATTCAGCCGGCCCCATGTGATCGAAGAAAATGAAGGGCCCGACCATCCGATGACTGGCTCCGGGCAGCGTGCGCCGTACCGTAAAGTTGCCCAGGTCGTGTACGTGGGGAGTGAGGATATCGATGGCCATCGGATTGTCGGTGGGTGGACAAGTACCTAGCTATGCTACCGCACCGACCCAGGCCGTGCTCTGCGAATTGCCCCGCAGGCCGGGCCGGGCGGGGCGCGCTCATGGTATGTTCCATCCTTACGCCATTCAGGGCGCCCCGGAGTAGGGATCCGGGATCAAGCCGGCACATGAACAAAACCGAACAGCACAACGAACAGCTCGACCCGCTGATCAATGCATTGCGGCGCGGCCATTACCTGCTCTACTCCCAACTGATAAAGCCCCTGACACCGGCGGCCACGGAGCCTCGGCCCTACCAGGAAGTGCTGATACGGTACATGGAGGAAGAGTCGCGTCTCTTGCCTCCCGGGCAATTCTTTCCGATTCTGCAGGAGCAGCGCCTGATGTCGCTGCTCGATTGCTGGGTGGTCGGACAGGTTCTAAAGCTGCAACACCACGGTATTGCGAGTCAGCCCGGCTGGGCGCCGCCGAGAAACAGCATCAATCTGTCCGACGATGCGCTGCGCGACAAGGACTTCGTGCGCTTTGTCGTTGCCCAGATCGACAAATACAAACCGGCCAACGAGACACTGAGCTTTGAAGTGCTCGAGAGCGTCGCCTTCGCCCACCAGATCGCGCTGCTCGAGTTGTGTGCCGCCCTGGTACCGCGCGGCTGCAGCTTTGCGCTCGGCAGTTTTCGGGGAACCATCGAGGGCCTGGAGTTGCTCGGCCGCCTGCCGGTCTCCTACGTCAAGATCGATGGCAGCCTGACGCGCAAGATGCTGATCAATCCGATCGACCACGGGCGTATCGAGAACGTCAATCGCTATTGCCATGACCTCGGCATGCGCACGGTCGCCGAGCTGGTCGAGGATGCCGAAACCCTGCAGGCGCTGACCCGCATCGGGGTGGATTACGCCCAGGGCTTCGGCGTGTCCATGCCGGTACCGTTCATGGGTTCCTGAGCGCAGCTCAGTAGAGGGTAATCGGGGCTTCGTCGAGCAGCGCACTCTGTTCGCGCAATTCCAGTACCCGTTCCTGCCAGTAGCGCGTCGTATTGAACGACGGGAAGGCCAGGGTGAAAGCCGGGTCGTCCCAGCGACGCGCAAGCCAGGCACTGTAGTGAATCAGGCGCAGCGTGCGCAGTGGTTCTATGAGCTGCAGCTCGCGATGGTCGAAATCGTGGAAGTCGCGATAACCCTCGAGGAGGTCGCGCAACTGCAGCGCACGCTCCTCGGCTTCGCCCGAAATCAGCATCCACAGATCCTGGATCGCGCAGCCGCTGCGACTATCGTCAAAATCCACGAAATGCGGACCGGCATCGGTCCACAGGACGTTGCCGATGTGACAATCGCCATGCAGGCGCAGCTGGCGCAGCGTGCCGCTACGCTCGAACGCCCGGGCGACCTTGGCCAGCACCTCGTCGACCACGCTGGTCCAGGCGGGTGCGAGTTCGGCCGGGATGAACTGGTGCTCGATGAGGTAGAGCCGCGGTTCGTGGCCGAATGTTTCGATATCCAGTGCCGGTCGATACCTGTAGTCGCTCAGCGCCCCCTGGGCATGAATACGTCCGATGAAGCGGCCCAGCCACTGGCGCGTCTGTTTATTCTCGAGATCCGGCGCGCGACCACCATGGCGCTCGAACACCGCCAGCGCAAAGCCGCCAAAGTGATGCAGACTGGCGCCACCGATCTGGCAGGGTGCGACCGCCGGGATCTCGCAGTCCGCAAGTTGCGCGACGAACTGGTGTTCTTCCAGGATCTGGTCGTCGCTCCAGCGCGACGGTCGATAGAATTTGACGACTACAGGTGCGGCGCCCTCGATACCGACCTGGTAGACGCGGTTCTCATAACTGTTCAGGGTCAGCAGGCGGCCGTCCGGCTCCAGCCCGAGCGCGCAAAGCGCGTCGAGCACCGTGTCGGGGGTCAGGCGTGCAAACGGGTGCAGCTCTTCGCCTTCGTCAGTAGTCACGCTGGACCAGCCACCGGCGGACGCCGCGCGCCGGCATGAAAGTCGCCGGGTGCGCCGAGCTGCGCCCTCTTGGCGCCTGGTGAATCGAACATCTGCTCTCCGTCCTGTGGCGATAGAGCGGCAAAGCCAGTCGTGGCTGTGCCGATCGGGGAAGGCCCGATTATGCGCCCGCGCCGCTGTGAACTCTTCCGATAGCTGCGACAATCGCCACGCAGCCATCCCAACCACGAGCAGCATCCTCCATGAAACGCGGCATTGTCTTTGCCACCCTGGCCTATGCGCTGTGGGGGGTGTTCCCGATCTACTTTCGCGCATTGACCGAGGTCGCACCCTACCAGCTGCTGCTTAATCGCATGGTGTGGGCCTTGCTCTTTCTGGTGGTAGTGCTGGCGCTGCGGCGCCAGTGGCTGTGGTTGCCGCGCATACTCGCCGATCGCGCTCAGCTGGTGCGTTTTACGGCCAGTGCGCTGGTGCTCTCCTGCAACTGGGGGGTATACATCTGGGCCTGCAATAGCGGCCGCATCGTCGACGCCAGTCTTGGCTATTTCATCAACCCGCTCGTCAACGTGGTACTGGCGGCACTGGTCCTGCGCGAACGCCTGCGTGCTGCCCAGTGGCTGGCGGT
>CAJCHO010000115.1 GCA_903970145.1 Mycobacteriaceae bacterium
ACCGGGGCATGGATATCGGTACCGCCAAACCCAGCCGAGCCGAACAAGCCGCAGTCGCGCACCACCTCATCGACATTCTCGATCCGGCCCAGAGCTACTCGGCCGCGCAGTTCTGCCAGGATGCAACACCGCTGATCGAGGCGACATTTGCGCGCGGTCGGGTGCCGCTCCTGGTTGGCGGCACGATGCTCTACTTCAAGGCCCTGCGAGAAGGACTTGACGCCCTGCCGATTGCCGACCCCCGCCTGCGCCTGCGTCTTCTGGACGAAGCCCGACAGGTGGGCTGGCCGGCATTGCACCGGCGCCTCGGGGAAATCGATCCGGTGAGCGCGGCGCGCCTGGCTCCGAACGATTCACAGCGCATCCAGCGCGCGCTCGAAGTCTATGAGATCACCGGCACGGCGCTCTCGGTGCTCCATAAGCGCGACCGGCAGGCAGCTCCGGGGACGGCGCCACACTTCATCAATATCGCTCTCGAGGCGAGTGAGCGGGCGGTATTGCACGAGCGCATTGCGACGCGCCTCTCGCACATGTTCGAGCGCGGTTTCATCGATGAGGTGCACGGCCTGCGCGCGCGGGGCGATGTCAATCCCGGCCTGCCTTCCATGCGCGCGGTGGGATACCGCCAGGTGTGGGGACATCTGGATGGCGAGTATGGAGTCACCCAGATGCACGAGAAGGCACTGGCCGCAACGCGCCAGCTCGCCAAGCGTCAGATCACCTGGTTGCGCGCGCTGCCGGACCGCCATCAAGTCGATTGCTTGAGTAAGTCAGCTGCGAACTCGGTCTACGAGATCATCGCGCGCGCGCTCGCGCCCTAGTTCCCGGGACGACTAAAGCCCTGCCAGCATGCATCGTAGTCGCGCTGCAGTTCTGGCGCTTCGAGCGCGAAGCGGCTCACGCAAAAGGGATAGCGCGCCTCGAACATGAAGGCCAGTGTTGCCTCCAGATACTGCGGAAGCAGCTCGGCGCGACTAGCCTTGGCAAAGCTCACCGCATCCGGTCCGTGGGCGGACATAGAGTTGTGCAGACTGGCGCCCCCGGGGAGAAATCCCTCGGCCTTGGCGTCGTAGCTGCCCGAAACGAGCCCCATGAACTCGCTCATTACATTGCGATGAAACCACGGTGGCCGAAAGCTATGCTCGGCAACCATCCAGCGCGGCGGAAAAATGACGAAGTCGACATTCGCCGTGCCAGCGACCGGGGAAGGCGAAGTCAGCACCGTGAAAATGGACGGGTCCGGATGGTCGAAGCTGACCGAGTTCATGGCGTTGAACCGCGCGAGATCATATTTGTAGGGTGCGTAGTTGCCGTGCCAGGCAACCACGTCAAGCGGTGAGTGATCGAGCGTGGTGCACCACAGGTGGCCACCAAACTTCGCGACCAACTCGCAGGGGCCCGCCTTGTCCTCGAAGGCCGCCACCGGAGTGAGAAAATCGCGCGCGTTGGCCAGGCCGTTGGAGCCGATGGGCCCCAGTTCCGGCAGGCGCAGGCTGGCTCCATAGTTCTCGCAAATGTAACCGCGGGCACTTGCATCGTCGAGCAGCACGCGAAACTTCACGCCACGCGGCACCACTGCGATCTCGCCAGGCGCGAGCGCGAGAACACCCATCTCGGTGACAAGGCGCAAGGCGCCCGCCTGGGGAACAAAAAGCAGCTCGCCGTCGGCGTTGTAGAACGCGCGCTCCATGGACCGGTTGGCGCAATACAGATGGGCAGCGCATCCATCCTGTAAGAGCACATCGCCGGTCGCCGCGAACGTCGTCAGGCCGGCAATGAAATCCGTCGGTGCCACGGGCATCACCAGCGGGTTCCAGCGCAGGCGGTTCGGCGGCGTTTCTACTTCACGCAGGGGAGCGCTGCGAATCAGGCCGTCTTCCATGCGGACAAAGGCTGGGTGCATCGCGGACGGCAAGAGGCGGTATAGCCAGCTGCGCTGGTTAGAGGCGCGCGGTGCCGTGAACGCGGTACCGGAAATCTGTTCCGCGAACAAGTCGCCGGCCACCCGTTGCGGCGAGTTCTGGCCGATGGGCAGCGCGCCCGCAATCGCCTCGCTGGCAAATTCGTTGCCAAAGCCGCTCTGGTAGGACAGGGCCGCTGCGGCGAGCAACTGCGCCCCCTGGACGGGCTTGTTCATCTGGGACCTCCGTTAGGAGTGGGCGAGCCGGACCACCTTCTGGTCGATAGCGCCAAAGATACTGCGTCCGGCGCCATCTTTCATCTCGATGCGAATCCGGTCGCCAAATCGCATGAAGCCGGTAGTTGGCTTGCCGTCGGCGATGGTCTCAAGGCAGCGTTTCTCGGCAATGCAGGCATAGCCGATGCGCGCATCCTCGTTGGCGGCCTTGTTCGATATGGTCCCCGAACCGATGATCGAGCCGGCGCGCGCGTTGCGCGTCTTGCACACATGGGCGATCAGTTGATCGAAGCCGAACACCATGTCGACGCCGGCGTTCGGTGCGCCGACCTGACTGCCGTTCCACGACACGTCCAGAGGCCGGTGCAGCCGGCCCTCGCGCCAGGCATCGCCCAGTTCATCGGGCGTGACTGCGACCGGCGAAAAACTGGTGGCGGGCTTGCCCTGGAAAAAGCCAAAGCCCTTGGCAAGCTCGTCCGGTATCAGATTGCGCAGCGAGACATCGTTGACCAGCATCACCAGACGCACGTGATTGAGTGCCTGCGCGGCGGCTAGTCCCATCGGCGCATCGTCAAGGATGACTGCCACCTCGCCTTCAAAATCGATGCCCCAGTCCTCACTGGCAGCCACGATGTCATCGCACGGCCCGATGAAGTCATCCGAGCCCCCCTGGTAGATCAGCGGGTCGTGCCAGAATGATTCGGGCATCTGCGCATTGCGCGCCCGGCGCACCAGCTCTACGTGGTTCACAAAGGCAGAACCGTCTGCCCACTGGTAGGCACGCGGCAGGGGCGCGAGGCAGCGCGCCGGATCGAAGGGGAAGGGATGCCGGGCGCGCCCCAGATTGAGGGCGTCCGAGAGATCGGCCAGTTGCGGCGCGAAAAAACTCCAGTCGTCCAGCGCGGTCTGCAAAGTGGGGGCGATCTCGCCGGCCAGATGCGCGCTTGCGAGGTCACGCGATACAACGGCGAGCTGCCCGTCGCGCGACCCGTCTTTCAGGCTTGCCAGTTTCATCGAAAGAGGACTTTCAGGATGCAGGTTTGAAACACGAGCTAGGCGGCAAGCAACACGGTGCCCGGCGCGCCTTCTGAACGGGGCACGACTTCGCCGATGCGATAGGCCTTTTCGCCGGCGCTCTTTAGTGCCGAGAGCGTGCCCGCGACGTCGACAGCGCGCACGACCAGCACGAAACCGATGCCGCAATTAAAGGTCCGGTACATCTCCGGCCACTCGATCGCGCCCGCCTTGGCGAGCCATTCAAAGACCGGTGGCATCGGCCAGCTGCCCAGCTGCACCTGGGCCTGCAGCTGCTCGGGAAACATGCGATGGGTATTCTCGGTAATGCCACCACCGGTGATATGTGCCATACCGCGCAGATCCACCGTTTCGCGCAGGCGCAGGACATTCTTGACGTAGATGCGGGTAGGTTCAAGCAGGACTGCCCCCAGATTCGGTGCCCCCGCCGGAGCGCCCGGCAGCGGCCGCGCGAGATCGGCGCCGGCGTGCTCGATCACCTTGCGAATCAGGGAAAAGCCATTGGAGTGCGGTCCCGAGGACGCAAGGCCGATCAGCACGTCGCCAGCCGCGATGGTCGTGCCATCGACCGCGCGTGATTTTTCGACCACACCGACTGCGAAGCCTGCGAGATCATATTCGCCGACCGGAAATGCAGCTGGATGCTCGGCGGTCTCGCCACCGATGAGCGAGCAGCCGGCCAGTTCACAGCCGTAGGCGATTCCCTTGATGACATCGGTGGCAACAGCGACATCGAGTCGCTCGCACACGTAGTAGTCAAGAAAAAACAGCGGCTCGGCACCCTGCACCAGAATGTCGTTCACGCTCATGGCTACCAGGTCCACGCCAATCGTATCGTGGCGCCTGGTCGCAAAAGCCAGCTTGAGCTTGGTGCCGACGCCGTCCGTACCCGACACCAGCACCGGCTCGCGATAGCGCTTGGGCAATTCGACCAGGGCACCAAAGCCGCCGATGCCGGCCAGCACTTCCGACCGCAGGGTGCGTTTGGCGAAGGGCTTGATGTTTTCGACGAGGGCGTCGCCCGCGTCGATATCGACCCCGGCAGCGCGATAGGAGAGTCCGGACATGAGTGAGGTGAACTTTGAGATTTGGGCGTGTACAGCTAAAGTAGCGACTTCGCTGCAGCGCGCAAGGCATGCTATTTTAGCCGATTGTGCCCGATCCAACCGATGTTGCGGCACCAGCGCGGCAAGTTGCCATGTGCTGCACGGTCGCAAGTCTGGTGCGCGCCGCATCATCGCGCCGGGTGCCGGTGCAGTCCTGGCCTGCCAGTTTCGTCGCGAGAAGGCTTCTTGAACCACCAATTGCTGCTCGATCTGGGCTTTGCCGTGCGACCCTCCCTCGAGAATTTCGTCGTAGGTCGCAATTCGGAGGCGTATGCGGCAGTGTCCGCCATGAGTACGCCAGGCGCGGGCCATGTGACGCTTCACCTGTGGGGCGAGTCCGGCTCGGGCAAGACGCACCTGCTGCAGGCGCTCGCTGGCCTGCCGGGCGCGCGCTACAGCGACTGCGCACTAAGCAGCGCCGAGCTCTCCTATGATCCGATGCTGCGACTGTTTTGCATCGACAATGTCGATGGCGCCGACGCGGACAGCCAGGTGCGTCTGTTCAATCTGATCAACGAGGTGCGCGAGGCCCGCACCGCGCGACTGGTCAGCGCCGCGCACAGCGCACCGCACCACCTCGCCTTGCGCGAAGACGTGCGCACGCGCCTGGGGTGGGGTCTGGTGTGTCGTCTGCACGCGCTCAATGATGAGGAAATCGACGCGGCTCTGGCGGGGCACGCCAGGTCGCGTGGCATGGACATGCCCATCGAGGTGCGTCGCTACTTTCTCACCCATCTGCGCCGCGACATGACTTTCCTGATGCACATCGTCGAGGAACTCGATCGCCATTCGCTCACCGTCAAGCGACCGCTGACCGTGCCGCTGGTCCGTGACTGGTTACAGAATCAGGAAAGTGCACTGCATGCCTCGTAGACTTGCACTGTTCGATCTGGACCATACGCTGCTACCTGTCGATAGCGACTACGAATGGGGCGAATTCCTTGGTCGCAGCGGAGTCGTCGATGGCGCCCGGTTTCGCCAGGCCAACGAGCGCTTCTATCAGCAGTATCGCGACGGCACGCTCGACATTCGCGAGTTTCTCGAATTCGCGCTCGCCCCGCTGGCACGCATCCCGGCACCGCAGTTGCGTGCGCTGCAGGACGAATTCATGGCAAGCGTGATTGCGCCGGTGCTCCATCCGCGCGCCCAGGGTCTGGTCGCCGGCCATCGCGAGGCCGGTGACCTGTGCGCTGTAGTGACCGCGACCAACGCCTTTGTCACCGCACCGATCGCCGAGGCCTTTGGCGTAGCCCATCTGATTGCCTCGATTCCGGCACAACGTCAGGGCCGCTTTACTGGCGCCATTGAGGGCACGCCGTGCTACCGGGAAGGCAAGATTACGCGCGTCACCCAGTGGCTTGAAACGCTCGGACGCGCCTGGCACAGCTTTGACGAAACCGTTTTCTACAGCGATTCCCATAACGACCTCGCGCTGCTCGGGCACGTCACCGAGCCGGTCGCAACCAATGCCGATGCCACCTTGCGCCAGCACGCGCTCGATCGCGGCTGGCGCACACTTGAACTGTTCGATGATTCGCAAATTCATCAGTAAACTGCTGCGCCGCGGTGCGCCCACTGCGCCGCGGGCACGTCTCGATCGCGCGGCCAGCGGACCGGTCGTGGTCGGGCATGCCGAGCACCGCATCGAGCCGCGCCTGGTGTCCTCGAACGCGGTGCGCGTGACGCGCACGCTGCAGGAGGCGGGCTTTCTGGCCTTCATCGTCGGCGGCGCGGTGCGCGACCTGCTGCTCAACGTCAAACCCAAGGACTTTGACGTAGCGACCAACGCCACGCCCGAACAGGTGCAGCATCTGTTTCGCCGGGCACGGATCATCGGCCGGCGCTTTCGCCTGGTACACGTCATGTTCGGCTCGGACACCATCGAGGTCTCCACGTTTCGTGCCAACCAGGTCGAGAATGCCGAGACCGACGTGCATGGCCGGGTAGTGCGCGACAACGTCTTTGGCTCGCAGGAGGACGATGCGGCACGACGCGACTTCACGATCAACGCGCTCTATTACGATCCGGCCACCCAGAATGTGATCGACTACCATCGCGGCGTGGCTGACCTGCGGGCGCGGCTGATTCGCATGATCGGTGCACCCGAGCGGCGCTATCGCGAAGATCCGGTGCGCATGCTGCGCGCAGTGCGCTTCGCAGCCAAGCTCGGCTTCGAGATCGAAGCCCAGTCGCGCGCGCCGATCGCGAAGATGGCGGACCTGATCGCCAATGTGCCTGCAGCGCGGCTGTTCGATGAAATGCTCAAGCTCCTGCTCTCGGGTCATGCCCTGGTGTCGCTCGAGCGCCTGCGCGCCGAGGGTCTGCATCATGGCCTCTTGCCGCTGCTCGACGTGGTCCTCGAGCAACCGATGGGCGAGCGTTTTATCACCCTCGCCCTAAAGAGCACCGATGAGCGCGTGCGCCGCGGCAAGGCGACCTCGCCGAGCTTTCTGTTTGCGTGCCTACTCTGGCACGAGGTGCTAAAGCACTGGGAGGAGATCAAGGGTCGCGGCGAACTCTCGATGCCGGCCCTGTCGCTGGCCATGGATCGCGTGCTCGATGCCCAGACCGAAGCGCTGGCCATCCAGCGGCGCTTCGCGGCCGACATGCGCGAGATCTGGGGTTTGCAACCGCGCCTTGAGCGACGCGTTGGTCGCGCGCCCTATCGCCTGCTCGAGCACCTGCGCTTTCGCGCCGGCTACGATTTTCTCCTGTTACGCTGCGAGGCCGGCGAATGCGACGCCGCGCTGGGCCAGTGGTGGACGCGCTTCATCGAGGCCGATGCCAACGCTCGCCTGCAATTGCAGACCGAGCTGCAGTCGACATCGACTGGCAGCAGTGCCAATCCCAAGCGCCGTCGGCGCCGCAAGCGTCGCGCCGAAGGCGCTCCGGCAGCGCCCACCGAACAAGGCGAGGATTCGAGCGAAGACCGATGAGCCAGCGCGAGACTGTCTATATCGGCGTGGGCGCCAATCTTGGCTTCGCTGAAGATGCGGTGCTAAATGCGCTGGCCGATCTGGGTGAATTGCCAGACACCGAATTTCTGTGCGCCTCGGGCCTGTATCGCAGCGCGCCGCAGGATGCCGAGGGGCCGGATTTCATCAACGCGGCGGCACAACTGGCGACCGGCCTTGATCCCGAGGCGCTGCTCGCCCATCTCCTGGCGATCGAGGCGCGCCACGGCCGCGTGCGCACCACGCGCAATGCGCCGCGCACGCTCGATCTCGACCTCTTGCTCTATGGCACGCGCACCATCGCCACTGCCGGCCTCGTGGTACCGCACCCACGCATGACCAGCCGCGCTTTCGTGCTTTTACCACTGCTCGAAATCGAGCCGGCTCTGGTGATTCCCGGTCATGGACCGGCACAGAACCTGCTCGCCGCGCTGGGCGGGCAGTCGGTAACCCGTCTGGTGCGCTGAGCAGGCCGCTGTGCATCCGCTTGCCAGCCGGCTGCGCCAGCTCATCGTCGAGGGTCCCATCGGCGCTGGCAAGACGACTCTGGCGCAACGCCTTGCACACACCCTGGGCGCACGACTGGTGCTCGAAGAGGCGGCGGCCAATCCCTTTCTGGAGAGCTTTTACCGCGACAGCGCGCGCTATGCGCTATCGACCCAGCTGGCCTTTCTGCTGCAACGGGTCGCGCAGATCCAGGCGCTAAGCGGTCATGATCGCGCCGATACGCCCCTGGTTGCCGATTTCATCCTTGAGAAGGACCCGATTTTCGCGGAACTCACGCTGTCCGCGGACGAACTCGTGCTCTATCGGCAGATCTACGCCAGCGTGGCGTTAGCCGGGCCGGAGCCCGACCTCGTGATCCTGCTCGAGGCGCGACCGGCGGTACTTGCCGAGCGCATCGCGCGTCGGGGACTGGCCATGGAGTCGGCGATCTCGCTGAACTATCTGGCCGATCTGAGCAGCCGCTACACGCGCTTCTTTTACCAGTACAATGCCGCTCCACTACTGATCGTCAACACCGAACACCTCAATCCAGTGGACGATGATGCCGATTATTTGCTGCTGCTTGAGCGCATCAGCCAGATGCGCGGGCGGCGTGAGCATTTCAATCGCGCGGCCTAGGAGCGCGCCTGGCCGACTGCCGTCGTCTTTACCCGTGAGGGTTCCACCATGAGCTATCCCACTGTCAACGCCACTGTCCAGGGGCGCAAACCCGTGACCCTGCCGCGCCTTGCCGAAATGCGCGCGCGCGGGGAGAAGATCGCGGTCCTGACCTGCTATGACGCGAGCTTTGCGGCCCTGTTTGATCGCTGTGCGGTGGACGTGATCCTGGTCGGCGACTCGCTCGGCATGGTGCTGCAGGGACTCACGTCGACGCTGCCGGTCACGCTCGAGCAGATGGCCTATCACACTGCCTGCGTGGCGCGCGGCGCCAAGACCACCTGGATTGTCGCCGATCTGCCTTTTGCCAGCTACCAGCAAAGTCGCGAGCAGGCCTATGCCAGTGCGGCGCGCCTCATGCAGGACGGCGCGCACATGGTGAAGATGGAGGGCGGCAGCTGGCTCGCGCCGACCATCGAGTTCATCGTCACGCGCGGCATTCCGGTGTGCGCCCATTTGGGCCTGACTCCGCAAAGCGTGCACGCCCTGGGCGGCTATCGGGTGCAGGGCAAGGGCAGTGGTGCCGCCGAGGCTCTGATGCAGGACGCACACGCCGTGAGTCAGGCCGGCGCCCAGATGCTGGTTCTCGAGATGGTTCCGGCCGCGCTTGCCGCCGAAGTCACCAGCCAGCTCGATCTCGCGACCATAGGTATCGGCGCCGGAGCAGACTGTTCCGGCCAGGTGCTGGTCTTGCATGACATGCTCGGTGTGTATCCGGGCAAGCCGGCGCGATTCGTCAAGAATTTCATGGAGGGCAGTGCCAGCATCGAAGAGGCCCTGTGCAACTATGTACGCGAGGTCAAGGACGGCAGCTTTCCCGGCATCGAACACACCTACTGAATTGCCTGCATGAAGATAGTCTCGACCATCGAGGACTTGCGCGACCAGCTGCGCGGTCAACTGCGTACGGCTTTTGTTCCGACCATGGGTAACCTGCATGAAGGCCATCTGTCGCTCATGCGTCTGGCCGCGCGACATGGCGATCCTGTCGTCGCCAGCATCTTCGTGAATCGCCTTCAGTTCGGGCCCAACGAGGACTTTGACCGCTATCCGCGTACCTTCGAGGCGGACTGCGAGAAGCTGGCCCGCGAGGGCGTGTATGTGCTGTTTGCCCCTGACGAGAAGGAACTCTACCCGGAACCCCAGGAGTATCGCGTCAACCCTCCGCATCATCTGGGCGACATTCTCGAAGGCGAATTCCGGCCGGGCTTTTTTGTCGGAGTAACAACCGTGGTGCTCAAGCTGTTCTCCTGCGTGCAGCCGCGCGCGGCGGTGTTCGGCAAGAAGGACTATCAGCAGCTCATGATCATTCGCAATATGTGCCGACAGTTCGCGCTACCCGTTGAAGTCGTGGCAGCAGAAACGGTGCGCGCCACCGACGGTCTGGCACTGTCCTCGCGCAATGGCTATCTGACCGCCGCCGAGCGCATCGAGGCGCCGGCGCTCGCCGCCACCCTGCAGGAGGTACGCGCGCAAATGCTCGCCAAACCTCTCGAGATGGCGCGCATCGAACGCGAGGCCTGTGCCCGGCTGGAAGCGCGCGGTTGGTATCCCGATTACATTTCCGTGCGCCGGCGCGCTGATCTGCAGACGCCCAGCATGGTGGATCTGGCCGCAGCGACGCCGCTGGTTGTGCTCAGCGCGGCGCGACTCGGAGCAACGCGCCTGATAGACAATCTCGAGATCTAGCGGGATCTAAGCGCGCATCACCGCGAGTTTTCCGGGCATGCCCGGCATCTGCGGGAAGACATCGGCTACCCGGGACTCGGGCAGCACCAGCTGTCGCGTAAGCACCTGAGTCAGCACGCTGCGAAAGTCGGTGCTGACGGCGAGGTCACGACCTTCATAAAGCGCGCCATTGTCGAGCCCCGGCCAGTCGCCGTGCACCCGGCCGCCGACCACGCCGCCACCGAGGAGCCACATCACATTGCCGTGTCCATGATCGGTGCCGCCGTTGCCATTCTCGCGCGCGGTGCGGCCGAACTCGGACATCACGACAATAGTCGTGTTGTTCAATTCACTGCCGAGCCCCTGGGCCAGGGCATCGAGGCCGCCGCCCAATTGTCCGAGACGGGTAGCCAGCTGACCCTTGGCATTGCCCTGACGGGCGTGTGTATCCCAACCGCCGACCGCCATGAAGGCGAACTGGACGTGCGCATCGCGACGCATCAGATCGGCCAGACGGCGCGCCGAATCGGCAAAGCCATTCGGTAGCGCCGCCCCGTTGTTGGCGGCCATCTGTTCGCGACTGTCGTCGCCCGAATCCATCGAAGCCATCACCTCGCGATGCGCGGCCTGGCCCTCCTGGTAGGCGCGCGACATGCGGTCATCCGATCCGTAGAGTTGGGCGAAGGCATTGCCGACCTGGGGTCGATCGAGCACCGTGGGGCGGGTTCCGGCGGCCCCGCTGGCAATGTTGGAGACGGTTGCCTTGCCGGACATGATGCGCGGCAGCACGGCGCCGACGCTGACCGCACGCATGGGCGAATCGCCGAGGCCACCGGATACCGGGAGAGCCCCAACGAGGCGGTTCATCCAGCCGTCAGCGGTCGCCTTCCGACCGGGGGTACCCGACTCCATATAGTCCTGCGCATCAAAGTGCGAGCGCGTCGTGTCGGGAGATCCGGTAGCGTGCACGAACGCCAGCTGCCCGCCTTTCCAGTAGGGCATGAGCGGCGCGAGTGCCGGATTGAGCCCGAAGCGTCCATCCAGATCGATTACCCCACCATCCTGTCCGGGGTTGGCAAGCGCGATGCTCTGGCGCATCTGGTAGTAGTTGCGGTCCGAATACGGTACTACCACCGACAACCCGTCCACCGCGCCCCGCAGAAAGACGACAACAAGGCGGCGCTCGCCGCTCGCTTCGCTGTTGGTCAATGCGAATGCGTATGAGCCGATCGGCAGCAACAGGGCCCCGGACACACCTTTGATGAATTGTCTGCGCAGCATGATGATTCTCCTAGTGGCGCATGAAGTCGGGACTGCCGAGGACCAATGCGGCGCGCAGCGGCACCTCGCTCTGGGCAATGACCTGTAGTGTCTTGCCGGAAATCGACTCACCCAGCGCATCGAGCAGACCGTCAACTGGCAGGGGTGCGGGCGCTCCGGTTTCGCTGGCAGGCGCACCCAGCCCGCGCTGGCGATCAAGCGGCAGGCGTCCGGCAGCCAGCGCTGTGGCAAAGGTGATTCGTCGACCCATCGCATCCGGATTGAGCCACGCGTCTTCGGTATTCTTGTAGCCATCCGGAGTCTGGCAGCCATAGAGCGGCATGCCGAGCTGGGCCATGGCCCCGAGCAGCGGCCGGGCGTTGCGCACATCGACTGAACCAGCCCGCGCGGCCGACACTACGAACTGGTAAGGCGTCTTGAACTTGGCGCCGAAGTTCGCCGGATCCATGAATTCCTTGCTGTGCAAAAGCGTTGTCAACACGGCACGGATGTCGCCACCCGTCTCCAGATAGCGCTTTTGCATGCGCTCGACGAGCGCTGCCGGCGGCACGTCACTGACGAAATACTGGGCCAGCTGATAGCTGATGTGATGCGCGGTGGCAGGACTCGCCGCAAGCACGTCCAGAGCAAAATCGCCTTCGGCCTCCCCGCGCGGCTCGACGTGACGCCCAAGCCACTCTTTGGATCCGAAGTCATGGCGCCGCGCGTCAAATCTGAACACCGAATTGCCAGTGGCAATGCGCGGATCGAAGGTCCAGCCAGTGAGCATGCGCGCCAGTTCGGTCACATCCTTTTGGGTGTAGCCGCCGTCCACGCCGAGCGTGTGCAGCTCCATCAGTTCGCGCGCGTAGTTCTCGTTCAGGCCACCGGGCGCCTGGCCGTTCTTGGCGCGCGGCGGCTGATAGCCCGCCACGCTCGATTGCCAATTGTCGAGGTAAAAGAGCATCGCCGGATGGTGCGCCGTGGCGCCCAGCAGATCGCGAAAGCGTCCAAAGACATAGGGCCGGATCGCCTCGCGCTCGTAGTTCGCCACCAGCACCCGATCGAGTCCCTTGCCCTGGAAGACATTGAAGTGATTGAACCAGAAATCGACCATCACTTCTTGAAGCTGGCGCGGACTCTCGATGGCGCGCTCAAGGCGGGCCTCGGCGCTCTGCTCGCCTAGCTTTTGCAGCAGCGCACGACGTTCACCCTTGCCTGCGTCCGGATCGGCCTTGGCTTGCTTTTGTGCGTTGCGAAATTCCTCGATCAAATCGCCCTCGGAGAGCTGCTGGGTGTCGAGCGCTGCCAGGCGCGCAGTCAAATCGGCTGGCAGGGCGATCCCCTCGGGATGCAGCTGTTGGTCGATATAGCGCTCAACACCCATCTGCGTGACGCGCTCGATGTCGTGCGGAGCCGGACCGAAAGCCACGCGATTGAGGACATGCACGACCACTTCGCCCTCAGGCACGTTCGTGCTCTGGGCGAACACGTTCTGAGTGAAAAGCGACTGCGCCAGTGCGCATTGCGCGACGCAGAGGGTCAATCGAAGGGTCGGTGAAAAGCGCATCTGCACATCCGCTGGTTTTTCTGGTGAATCATCTTGCCAGCAGAGTGTGTAACACGCTGTAAAACAGTGTCACGCGATCTTGCGTGCGACACTTTGACCGGCATTCAGGCCCAAACTGTCAACGAGCGCCGTGACCGCCTGACGTTCTTCCGCCAAGTCGCCTGCCGGCAGGCGTGCATAACGCGCTCCGGCCAGGCGCAGCGCGTGACTGGCGCGCCGGTAGGTGCGATAGGCATTGGCGACTGCGCCGGCCAGCTGCGCATCGATCAGTCCGGCTTCGCCAGCGCGTCCGAGCAGCGCAATATTGCCCACATTATCGAGCAGTCCAGGCCATTGCCGGGCGTGCCCGAGCACCAGATACTGCACGCAGAATTCGATGTCGACCATGCCGCCCGGATCGTGCTTGAGGTCGAATTGCTCACTGTGATTCGGATGCCCGTCGTGCATGCGCTGGCGCATGTCGCGCACCGCCGAACGCAAGGCCTCGGGCTCGCGCACGCGCGCCAGAATCGCGCGTCGCTGCGCTTCGAAGGCGCTGCCCAGCGCTGCATCCCCGGCGCAATAGCGCGCCCTGGTGAGCGCCTGGTGCTCCCACATCCAGGCGTGCTCCTGCTGATACTTTTCAAATCCGGTGAGCGAACCAACCAGTAGGCCGGCCGCGCCTTCTGGACGCAATCTCAGGTCGACTTCATAGAGGCCGCCAGCCGGTGTGCGACTGGACAGCCAGGTCACGAGGCGCTGGGCAAGGCGTGCATACAGGGTGACCGCCACATCGTCGGTACGAGCATCGTCGTACAGAAACACCAGATCCAGATCGGAGTTGTAGCCGAGTTCCTTGCCGCCCAGCTTGCCGTAGGCGATCACCGCGAACGCCGGCGGTGCCGGGGCGCTCGGCGCAAGCACTCGCCAGGTGGCATCGAGGGCGGCCGCAACGATCGCGTCGGCAAGTTCGGACAGATCGTCCGAAAGCGCCTCGACGCTTAGACGCCCTTCGAGATCGAGCATCAACAGCCGAAACGATTCCAGATGCTGAAGCTCGCGCAACACGTCCATGGCGCGCTCGGGATTGTCAGCCAGCGCCGCGAGCTCGCTTGCGAGCTGCGCACGCACCGCCCGCCCGTCGAGTCGCTCGAGATTGCGCGTATCGAGCAGTTCGTCAAGCAACAGTGGATGCTGGGCCAGAAAGCGCGCAGCCCAGGGACTTGCGGCAAGCAGGACACAGACGTGCTCGAGCGCCCCGGGATGCTCGATGAGCAGCGACAGGTAGGAAGAGCGCCGCGCAATCACCTCGATCAGATCGCACAGGCGCCCAAGCAGCGTGCTTGCGTCACAGGCGGTCGTGGCATGTTGCGGTGCGCGGGCAATCAACTGCGGCATGAGCGCATCAAGTCGCTCGCGACCGGTCTCGTTGAGCGAGCGTGCGCTGCCGGCGTTCCATAGCGCACGCAAACGTAACTGGGCAGCTTCCGGGTCGTCATAGCCGAACGCCCTGAGCGCCGCGAGTCCGCCCGGGCTTGCAGCACCTGAACATTCAGTGGCGTTCCAGATACCCGGCTCGGTGGCGGCCAGGCCGGCCGGCCCGATGCGCACCCCGAAAACCTCGTCAAACTGGCGCGCCACGAAGGCCTGAACGCGCGCAATGCGCGCCTTGAGCGCATCGCCGCTCTCGATGCCGAGCGGGGAGCCGCACATCGCCGCGATGCGCTCCAGGTCGGCCGTATCCGACGGCAGGGTGTGGGTCTGGGCATCGTCGAGATACTGCAGGCGGTGCTCCACATGGCGCAGGAATTCGTAGGACTGGGCCAGTTCCTGGGCGATGCCGTGCGAGAGCAGGCCGCGCGCATCGAGTGCCGCGAGTGTCTCCAGAGTGCGCTTGCTGCGCAGGCCGGCGTCGCGTCCGCCGCGCACCAGCTGGAAGTGCTGCGCGAGAAATTCGATCTCGCGAATACCACCGCGGCCGAGCTTGACGTTGCACTCGGGAGCATGATGTTGCGCGTCGCGCCGCGCCAGCTCGCCGCGAATCTGCCCGTGCAGGCTGCGCAGCGCTTCAATCGCCCCGAAGTCGAGATAACGCCGATAGACAAATGGCGTCACAAGCTCGGCGAGGGCCGCACGCGCCGCTTCGGTCGACTGCGCAAACACCGCCGGTCCAACGGCGCGTGCCTTGAGCCAGGCAAACCGCTCCCAGGTGCGTCCCTGGGTGATGAAGTACTCCTCGAGCATGGCAAGACTGACCACAAGCGGCCCCGAATCACCGTTCGGGCGCAAGCGCATGTCGACCCGGAACACATGCCCGTCCGCCGTCATTTCGGAGAGCGCGCGCATCAGCCTGCGTGCGAGCTTGGTGAAAAACTCATGGTTCGAGAGGGCTTGCTGCTTGGCCTTCGCTCGGCACTCACCGGCGTCGGCGTAGACAAACACGAGGTCGATATCCGAGGAGACGTTCAATTCGGCGCCACCAAACTTGCCCATGGCAACGACCATCAAATCCTCGGGACTGGCGTCGATTGCGCTCTCGGGTACTCCATGGCGCGCGGCCAGATCACGAGACAGAAAATCGAGCGCCTCGCCAACTACCCGTTCGGCAAGCAGCGTCATGGCCGCCATCACCTCGGCGAGCGGTGCCTGCCCGCTCAGATCGCGTTCCATCAGGGCGCAAATCCAGTAATTGCGCGCCACCCGCAGCACGCGCATGAGCTCGTCCTCGCTGGGAAATAGGCCGGCCGGACACAGGTGCGCCATGAGCCCGTCGAGCGCCCTCTCATCGAGCGGCCTTTGCGCCAGGCGCGCTATGAGCTCGCGGGCCTCATCTTTGGCGCGACAAATGCGCGCGCAAAAACGCGATAGGGCGGCGGCTCGAAGTTCCTCAGCCACGACCAGACCGCTCACCCGAAAAGCTGAGCTCGACCGCCCGGTGGCCCTCAGGCGCTGTGCCCGGGCCGCGACAGGTTAGAATTTGTCGACTTGCTGCATCCCTCATGGCTTCCCTCCCTACTCCTTCCCCCACTCCGCCCCCTTCCCCAGCAGCCCCCGGCGCCGGCGTGCGACCCATGCCGCGAGTGCTGCGCTGGGCGGGATGGACGATCGTGCTTGGCTACTTCGCCGGCGCGACGCTGATACTTACGCTGCGCTACCTGATCCTGCCCAACATCGACCACTACCGCGGCACGATCGAGAAGGCGGCCAGTACCGCCATGCACCGCCGGGTCACCGTCGGAGCAATCGGCTCAAGTTGGCAGGGACTGCGCCCACGCCTTAGCCTGCGCGACGTGAACGTGTACGACACGGCCGACACGGTAGCACTGACCCTGCCTGAAGTCGACGCAACCCTCGCTTGGGAAAGTCTCATCGTAGTCGAGCCGCGGCTGCATTCCCTGGAGATCGTTGCGCCCGACCTCCTGGTGCGCCGCGATAGCGACAATCACCTGTCAATTGGTGGCATCCCGGTTGAATTCGGGGCGGACTCGGAACAGTCCCAGGTGCCGCGCTGGATTCTTGCCCAGGAACAGATCGTGATCCGCCACGCCCAGGTGCGCTGGCGCGATGAGATGCGCAAGGCACCCGAGCTGGCACTCTCGGATATCAATCTGGTTCTGCAGCGCTCGGGTACCCGGCACCGCTTTGGAATCACCGGGACACCTCCGGCGTCATTGGCCGCACCGCTGGACCTGCGCGGCTACTTCGATCACGACCTCTTTGCAGCGAGCTCGGACGCCAACGGATGGGTCGGCGAGCTCTACCTGAATCTCGCCCATGTTGACTTCGCGGCCTGGCATCCCTATTTTGCTTATCCAATCGAGCTCACCAGCGGTTCGGGGGCACTGCAGGCCTGGGTACGTTTTGCACCGCGCAAAACCGCCCTTGAACGCGTACTGGGGCTGACCGACCTGACGGCCGACGTGCGCCTGGACGATGTGCTGGTGCGTGTCAATCCCGACCTGCCGCGCCTGGCCATCACGTCGGTCAATGGTCGGGTGGTGCTGCATTCAACGGCCAATTCCGACGAGATCAACCTGCGCGATTTCTCGCTAACTGGACGGGATGGCCTTGATCTGGCCACCGCTAATCTCTTGGCGCGTCGAACCTTTGATGACGCCGGTGACATCCTGACCGGACAGATCACAACCGATCGCATCGATCTGGATACCCTCGCGCAGCTGCTAGAACGCGTGCCGCTCTCGTCGGCGCTGCGCAATCTATTGACCAGCGTCAAGCCGCGCGGCCAGCTGCGCCATTTCGATGTCTCCTGGCGCGGCACTCCCAACGCCCCCAAGAGCTATACGATCGCGAGCGATTTCGTGGGTCTCAGTATGAGCAGCATCGCGCTCGGCAGTGAACAGATCGGTGACGCGGCTGCGCGAGTCATACCCGGGTTCTCCAACCTGACGGGCCACCTGCGCACCACCGAGCACGAGGGCGCGCTGTCCCTTTCCAGTCACGATGCCACCATCAGTGTGCCAGGCCTGCTCGATCAGCCCGACATCCCGTTCTCGCGCCTTGATGGTGAGGCCAGCTGGCAGAGCCAGGACGGAGAGCTCGACGTGCAGCTGGCCAGTCTGAATTACGAAAATCGCGACGCGGCGGGCACGGCCTCGGGCAGCTTCCGGCAAGGTCCCCAAAGTGGCAGCGCCGGGCCGGGCTACCTGGACCTGACCGCGCATATGACGCGCGCCGACCTGCATCGGGTGCCGGCTTATCTGCCAACGAGCATGCCGGCTGACGTGCGTGGCTATCTTGATCGATCGCTTATCAGCGGCAATTGCGACGATGTGTCGTTTCGCGTGCGCGGGGCACTTGAACGCTTCCCGTTTCGCCAGGCCGCTGGCGCTGCCCGGCCCGCCAGCGGAATTGCCTCGAGGAGTTTTTTTGGCAATGGTGAGCCGCCCCCCGAGGAATTCCGCATAGCCGGCAAACTGCACGCAGCGCGTTATGAATACGCGCCGCGCCCCGGCTCGAAAATCGGCGATGCGCCACAGTGGCCGCTGCTGGACCCGATCGAGGGCGAGCTGCTACTCGATCGCACACGACTCGAAATCCGCGCGCGCACCGCCAATGTGCTTGCCTACCAGCTCACCAATGTGCGCGCCGAGCTGCCTGATCTCGATGACCACAATGAAGTTCTGAAGGTCACCGGCCAGGGCAATGGTCCGTTCTCGGAACTGCTGCAGTTCGTCAATGCCAGCCCGGTTGCCAACTGGACGGGGCATTTCACCAACGACATGCACGCGGTCGGAAATACCCGTCTCGAGCTGTCCTTGGAGCTGCCGCTGGCCAATATGGACGCCGCCAAAGTCAGTGGCAGCGTCCAGATGCTCGGCAATGACATTACCCTGTTTGGCTGGCTGCCGCCCCTGGCGCACAGCTCGGGAGAACTTGCCTTTAGTGAAGAAGGTATCGCCCTGCATGGCGTCATCGGCGAGTTTCTCGGCGCGCCCTTCAAACTGGAGAGCGGGCCCCATGCCGACCACAGTATCGACATCACTGGCGAGGGGGGCATCTCGGTTGCCGGCCTGCGGCGCATGCGCGACTGGCCCGTGCTTGAACATCTGAGCGAACGCATCGATGGGACTTCGCGATTCACGCTCGCGGTGCACGTCCCGACGCGACCGGTCGAGGACCCCGCGGCGGGCGCGCGCGTGCCGCGCCTCACGCTCGACTCCCGTCTGGTCGGTCTGTCGAGCGATCTCCCCGAGCCGATGAAAAAGACCGCTGCCGAAAACTGGCCCGCGCACTTCGAGATGCTGGCTCCGCAAGGCAAGCCCGGCGAGCAGACCGATGAGATGCGCCTGCGCGTGGGCGCGTTCGCCATGACCGTGCTGCGCCGCCAGAACGGCCAGGGAGACTTCCAGATCAGCCAGGTAGCCTACGGAGTCAATGAACCCGCCAAGCTTAGCGACGCCCGTGCCAATCTTGCCTTGAGCTTGAAGGCGCTCGATCTGGATGCGTGGCAGCGCGTGGCAAACGCTCTGTCGGGCACGGACCATCCAGGGGCACTGACTGCCCCCGACAGTGCCATCGCAGCCTTTGTCCCCGAAGTCATCTCGGGTCACGTCGACAGCCTGCACCTGTGGGACAAGCAATTTGACAAGGTGGTGCTCGATGCTTCCCATAGCGGGCCCGCCTGGCAGCTCAAGCTCGCATCCGATCAGGTGACCGGACAGGTTTCCTGGCGCCTGGGCGCCTATTCAGGCAACCTGCAAAACCGCATCACCGCGCGTCTGACCAGACTGTCGATTCCGCAATCTGCCGCGCGCGACGTCGACAATCTGCTTGATTCATCGCCCCAGGATATTCCGGCGCTCGATGTGATCGCCGATAACTTCGAGCTGCGTGACAAAAAGTTCGGGCACCTTGAGGTGCTTGCGTCCAACACCGCCAGTAGCGGCAAGCGCGAGTGGCGCCTCGAAAAGCTGGTCCTCTCGAATCCCGATGGCAGCCTCGACGCGCAGGGCAGTTGGGGACCCGACTCGGCCACGCCTGGCAGTCCGGCCCGCACGCGCCTGGGCTTTACGGTCACCTCGGGCAATGTCGGAGGTCTTCTGGACCGGCTCGGACTCAAGGGCACCGTGTCCCAGGGGAGCGCGACCTTGAAGGGCGACATCAACTGGATCGGCAGCCCGATCTCGCTCGATTACGGCACCCTGGCCGGGACCATGAATCTCGAAGTCAAGGACGGGCAATTTCTCAAAGCCGATCCCGGGGTCGCCAAACTCCTCGGCGTGCTGAGCCTGCAGGGCCTCACCCGGCGCCTGAGCTTTGATTTCAGCGACATTTTCGGAAGCGGCTTTGCTTTCGACAAGATCACCGCTGACGTCAAGATTACCGACGGCGTCGCAAGTACCAGCAACTTCGGCATGGATGGGCCCTCCGCCGACGTGGGTATCAGCGGCTCGGCGGACCTGGCGCGCGAAACCCAGGATCTGCGCATTTTCGTGGTTCCGAAGATCAATACGAATGCGGCTTCGCTGCTGCTCTTGGCCAATCCGGCCGTCGCCGTGGGCAGCTTTTTCTTTAGCGAGGTGATCAAGGGACAACTCTCGAACATCTTCCGCGTGGAATACAATGTCACCGGACCCTGGGAGAGCCCGGTTTTCACCAAGATCGAGCGCCAGGGGATCCTGCCCGGACCAAGCAATCCCTCGGCCAGTGGCCGGCAGTAGATCAGTACCCCCCATCTTCCCGAATTTTGCAGGTATCAGGTATGAGCCAAGCGAGCGCTGCGGTCGGCCCGATTGAGGTAGCTGCCATTCAGATGGTCTCGACGCCTGCGGTCGACGAGAACCTCGAGGCTGCTGCGCGCCTGATCGCCGAGGCTGCGAACAGGGGCGCACAAATCGTATTGCTGCCGGAATATTTCTGCATGCTCGGCAAACGCGACACCGACAAGGTGGCCATACGCGAAAGCTTTGGGGACGGCCCGCTGCAACGCTTTCTGGCCGCCTCCGCCAAGCGTCATCAGTTGTGGCTCATCGGCGGCACCCTGCCTCTGGCGGCAGATGAAGCCGGCAAGGTTCTCAATAGCTCGCTGGTCTACAATCCACAAGGGCTCCTCGCCGCACGTTACGACAAGATCCACCTGTTTTCATTTTCGCGCGGTGAGGAGAACTACAACGAATCGCGCACCATCGCCCCAGGCGGCGAGCCAGTCGCCCTGACGGGTCCGGAGGGTCTGCGCATCGGCATGTCGGTGTGCTACGACCTGCGCTTTCCCGAACTCTATCGCGCGCTTGGAACCGTCGATCTGATTGTCGTGCCTTCTGCCTTCACCCACACCACGGGCGCTGCGCATTGGGAGGTACTGCTGCGCGCACGCGCCATCGAAAACCAGTGTTACGTGCTGGCAGCTGCCCAGGGTGGTCGGCATCAGAATGGCAGACGTACCTTCGGCCACAGCATGTTGATCGACCCGTGGGGCGAGATCATTGCGCAACTTCCCGAAGGCGAAGGTGTCGTATCTGGATCGATAGAGCCGCAGCGGATCGCCACTACCCGTAATAATTTGCCTGCCCTGACACATCGCACGCTTGCCCTGGAAACTTTTTCATGAAACCTGTAACTCCCGACATCGCCAATCTCGAAGTTGCCCGGGCGCTCTTGCTCGCCCCGGGTGGAGTCACCGAGGGCGACATTACCCAGGCGCTGGCAGAGATCTTCCGCCACAAGGTGAACTACGCTGACTTGTATTTCCAGTACACCCGCTTCGAGAGCTGGAGTCTGGAAGAAGGGATCGTCAAGTCAGGCAGTTTTGGCATCGACCAGGGTGTTGGGGTACGGGCCATCAGCGGCGAGCGCCAGGCGTTCGCCTATTCCGACGAAATCTCGGCGCCTGCGCTGCTGACCGCGGCGCGCGCCACGCGCAGCATCGCCGCCCAGGGCGCTGGACGGGTTCACGTCGCAGGCTCTCTGGGCAGCAAGCCCGTGCGCACGCTCTACAGTGGCAAAGATCCGCTCGCTTCGCTCGACTCGGCGGCCAAAGTGGCCATGCTCGAGAGAATCGAGCAAATGGCACGCGCCTGCGATTCGCGTGTGACCCAGGTGCAGGCCAGCATCGCCGGCGAATACGACGTCGTGCTGGTAGCACGCAGCGACGGTGTGCTGGCCGCCGACGTGCGGCCGCTGGTGCGCCTGTCGGTGAGCGTTATCGCCGAACAGGGCGAGCGGCGCGAGCAGGGCAGCTGGGGCGGCGGTGCGCGTACCGACTATTCGATGTTCGATGACACCGTGCTGCAGGAATATGCGCGGCTGGCAGTTCTGCAGGCGATCACCAATCTGGACTCGCGCCCGGCTCCCGCCGGACCGACCACGGTGGTGCTCGCGCCCGGGTGGCCCGCGGTGCTGTTGCACGAAGCCGTTGGCCACGGCCTCGAGGGAGATTTCAATCGCAAGGGCTCTTCGGCGTTCGCGGGCAAGATTGGCCAGCGCGTGGCCGCCAAGGGCATCACCATCGTTGACGATGGCACCCTGCCTGATCGCCGCGGCTCGCTCAATATCGACGACGAAGGCAACCAGACCCAGTGCACCACCCTGATCGAGGATGGCATCCTGCGCGGATACATGCAGGATTCATTGAACGCCCGATTGATGAAGACCGGCGTAACCGGCAACGCCCGGCGCGAATCCTACGCCCATCTGCCGATGCCGCGCATGACCAATACCTATATGCTCAACGGCAAGCACGACCCGGGCGAGATCATCGCGTCCGTCAAGGATGGCCTGTTTGCGGTCAACTTCGGCGGGGGCCAGGTCGACATAACCAATGGCAAATTCGTCTTCTCGGCGACCGAGGCCTATCGCATCGAGAACGGCAGGATCACCTATCCGGTGCGCGGTGCGACGCTGGTTGGCAACGGTCCGGATGTGCTCACGCGTGTCTCGATGATCGGCAACGATCTCGCGCTCGATGGTGGTATCGGTACCTGTGGCAAGGATGGCCAGAGCATCCCGGTTGGTATCGGCCAGCCGACTCTGCGCATCGATGGCATGACCGTCGGCGGCACGGTCTAAGGCCGGTTGCGCCGATGCGCCCTGCTTGCTAGCACGCGCAGCGCCGACCGGTCCTCGCACACAGCCCTGCCCGACCTTCAACTCGCCCGCTCCCATGGCGTCAGGAAAAAAGCCGATCACCATTGACGATCTTTGGGCGATGCGCCGCATCGGCAGCCCCAGTGTCTCGCCGGACGGCCAGTGGACCTGTATCGCCGTGACGCGTCACGACATGGAGCACAACAGCGCGCGCTCCCAGCTGTGGCTGGTTTCAAGCGACGGCAAGACACAGCGCCAGTTGACCCAGGGGCGCCACGATGCCGACCCGCAGTGGTCGCCGGACGGAAAATGGATTGCCTTCATCGGTAAGCGCGGGCTCGGGGAAGCCAAGTCCGACCGTGAGGCGGCCCAGGTCTACGTCATATCTCCTGATGGTGGGGAGGCGCGCGAGTTGACGAGCCTGGCCACGGGGGCACAAGGCCTGCGCTGGTTCCCCGACAGCAAGCGGATCGCTTTCATCTCCTGGGTCTGGCCCGAGCTCGAGAGCGAGAAACAGCAGAACCAGCGCCACGCCAGGGAGAAAAAGGACAAGCTCAAGGCGATCGTCGTCGAGCGCAACAATTACATGCATTGGGACCACTGGTTCCCGCGCGATCGAGACGCCCACCTCTTTGTTGCAGACCTTGCCACGGGCAAATCGCGCGATCTGTTCGCCGGTACGACATTCTCGCTGCCGCCTTACGAACCCTCGGCCGAGCTGTACGACATCGCCCCCGACGGAAAAGAGATCGCCTTCACTTTCGACTTCAATCCCGATCCCCTTCTGCCCTCGCGCACCGAGATCGTGCTGCTTGAAGTGAAAAGCAAGCGCTGGAGCTGTCCGACCGAGCAGTCCGGGCGCAGCGACCAGCAGCCGCGCTATTCACCCGATGGAAAGCGCATCGCCTATCTCACCAGCGACGTCGCGCGACTCTACAACGACCAGGCGCGCATAGCCGTCATCGAGCGTGCCTCGGGCCGCTTGCGTGCCCTGACCTACCAGTGGGATCGCGGGGTCAATGCGCCGCTTACATGGAGTGCCGACTCGAAGTCGCTCTACTTCAGCGCGGAGTCCGAGGAACGCCAGACGGTCTGGCGCCTGCACCTGTCTGATCGCACCCCCGTCGAAATTATTCGGGGTCCTGATACCGGGGGTTGCGCCTCGGGGATCGCGATCAGCAGCGACGGCACAACACTGGTCTACCTGCGCGGCTCGATCAGCCATCCGCCACAGCTTTATGCTGCCAGCAGCGATGGCTCGAATGAGCGCCAGATCGAGCAATTCAATCGCGCGCTACTGGCGCGCCTCGCGCTCACCAAGCCCGAATCGGTGAGCATCAAGGGGGTACACGGCGAGCCGGTCCAGATGTGGATCATCAAGCCGCCGCGCTTTGATCCGAAAAAGAAATGGCCGCTCATGCAGACGATTCATGGGGGTCCGCACGCCTGCTTTAACGACACCTGGCACTGGCGCTGGAACGCGCAGCTGTTTGCCGCCGCAGGATATGTCGTGGCGCAGGTGAACTATCACGGCTCGACCGGCTGGGGCCAGAAGTTTGTCAGCTCGATCAACGGCGACTGGGGCTGGCGCGAGATGGCCGATGTCGAGGCCGGTACCGACTACCTACTCAAGACCGGCTGGGTTGACGAGAAGCGCATGGTCGCAACCGGGGGCAGCTATGGCGGCTACATGGTTGCCTACATGAACGGCAATATCAAACCCGGGCGCTACCAGGCCTATGTCTGCCACGCCGGCTGCTATGACTGGGTAGCGATGATGGCCTCCGATGGTTATGGCTGGCTCGGTCGCGAACTGGGTGCGTTCGCCTGGCAGGACGAAGCGCGCGTACTCAAGCAGTCACCGCACCACTTCGCACACAAGTTCGCCACGCCGACCCTCGTCGTGCACGGCGAGCTCGACTACCGGGTGCCCTATCACCAGGGACTGGCCTATTACAACACCCTGCGTGCCCGGGGCATCCCCTCGCGCCTTGTGTACTTCCCCGATGAGAACCACTGGATCCTGAAGCCGCAGAACTCGCGCCTCTGGTACAAGGAATACATCGCCTGGTGCGACCGCCATACCCCGGGTAAGGCAGCGCGCAAGACCGGCAGGCACTAAAAAGGTCTCCCCGCGGTCGCCCCGGGCCAGCTTGCAGCTGCGTGATGAACTCGGGTACACTCGCCGCACTGACCATGAATTCGCTGCGCGCCTACTATTATTTCTTTTACTTCTTTGCCGACCACCTGGCGGCGGAGAGGGGCTAGCGCGCGCAACACTGGTCCCCAAATTCCGAACCGCCAGGCTAATCACCTGGCGGTTTTTTTTTGAATAGCAAGAGCGGAGCAATCATGCTGCACAACACCGACGACCTGCGCATTCGCGAGATCAAGGAACTCGCACCACCGTCTCATCTGTTGCGCGAATTTCCCTGCTCCGAGAAGGCGGCCAATGTCACCTTCGCGGCGCGCCAGGCTATCCATGGCATCCTCGGCGGCACCGATGAGCGCCTTCTGGTCGTAATTGGACCCTGCTCGATTCACGATTCCAAGGCGGCGCGCGAATACGCGGCGCGCCTGGCGGCAGCGCGCACTGAGCTGTCAGCCGATCTCGAAATCGTCATGCGCGTCTATTTCGAGAAGCCCCGGACCACGGTCGGATGGAAGGGAATGATCAACGACCCGGACCTGGATGGCAGCTTTCAGATCAACAAGGGTCTGCGCATGGCGCGCGAGCTCTTGCTCGACATCAATGAGCTCGGATTGCCGGCCGGTTGTGAGTACCTCGACATGATCACGCCACAGTACATTGCCGACCTGGTCAGCTGGGGCGCAATCGGGGCGCGCACCACCGAATCACAGACACACCGCGAGCTCGCCTCCGGCCTGTCTTGTCCGGTGGGGTTCAAGAACGGCACCGACGGTAATGTGCGCATTGCAATCGATGCCATCAAAGCCTCGTCGCAGCCGCACCACTTCCTCTCTGTCACCAAGGGCGGCCACTCGGCGATCGTATCGACAAATGGCAACGAGGACTGCCACATCATCCTGCGTGGCGGCAAGAGCCCGAACTACGATGCGCGCAGCGTCGCGGCCGCCTGCGCTGAGATTGCGACGGCGGGCCTGCGCGAAGGCCTCATGATCGATGCCAGCCACGCCAATAGCGGCAAGAATGCTGCCAACCAACTCTCTGTCTGCGCCGATATCGGCGCTCAGCTGGCCGCCGGCGAGCGACGCATCATCGGGGTAATGATCGAGAGTCACCTCATCGCCGGTCGCCAGGATCTGGTCGCGGGGGGTGAACTCAGATACGGGCAGAGCATTACCGACGCGTGCATCGGCTGGGAAGACGGCCTTGCGACCCTCCAGAGTCTCGCCGAGGCGGTGCGCGCGCGTCGCCGGATCGCGCGCGAGCAATCCGCTTCCACAAGACTTGCCGCAGGTAGTATTGTCTAGCTTGCCGCAGCCAATGATTCTGCGTAGCAGAGCAAGCGCGAAGGGTGGTCGAGTCCATGGGTGCAAGTGTTGACGCAGAACTGCTGGCCTTGTTTGGCCGATGGACGCTTGCCACCGCCCAGGTCAAGCGCCTCGAGGAATTGAATGTGGATCTGGAAGTCATACAATCCGCGGCGCGCGAGGTAGTCATGCAACGCGGCCATCCGGAGGCGCAGCGCGCCATCGTCGATGCACTTTCCGAGGACACGGCGGTCGCCCTGTGCATCTGGATGCGCGACTCCAACAATGCGGCGAGCCTGGTCACCTACGCGAAGGCCGCCGCGAAAAAGCGCAAGTAGCGCCATCGCGAGAGCACTCGCCACAGGAGGGTTTGCCGTGCCAAGCGCTCTGACACTGGAACGCTTTATTGCTCGCGTCGAAGAAAATGCGCACGATCATGCCATTGAAGAGTTTTACACAGAGAACTCTTCAATGAGCGAGAACCTGCAGGCACCGCGGGTCGGGCGCGATGCCCACCTCAACAACGAGCGCCGCGTGCTGGCGCGCGCGCGCACCGTCCATTCGCAATGCGTGCGCCCTGTGTTCGTTAACGGCGACCATGTAGTGATTCGCTGGATCTTTCGCTTTGAGTGGAAGGACGGCACGGTTACGCGCATGGAGGAATTGGCCTATCAGCGCTGGGAAGGCGAGCGTATCGCCGAGGAAACTTTCTTCTACGATCCGGCGCAGCGAATCGCCTCACAGCCGGCCAGTTAGTGTCCCGCTCAGTCACGCTTGCGCATCACGGGAGAGTCCACCGACCTACTTGGGTGGCGCGTGCTGGCAGCCGTCTTTGAGGGCGAGCGCAAACGGTGAACCGGTAGCTTCAGCCGGCTTCCAGACAAGCGCCCCCGAGCTTCGGTAGTCCATCGGCAGCCCCTTGCTCGCATCGACGTAGAAGCGACCGAGGCCCGCATAGGAAAAAGTGGTGCAGTTGACGCGATAGCGTTCGATCCAGTACGACCTCTTGTCCGCCGGGGTCGCACCGTCCGGTCGACCCAGCACCATCTCCACATTCCCGGCTGTTTGGGCCGTCACGCTGTCTTCCCGGACAAACAGTGCGCCATCGGCGATCGATGCCCAGTTGTATTTCGATACCATCAGGTAGACCGGATTGGGCAGATATTCGGCAGTTGACTTGTTCTGCAGCAGCGCCGGATCGACGGCCGAGACCCCGGCACGCAGCACCAGAAGAGCTTTCGTCTCGGGCGTCGCTATAACCGCATCCGCGACCAGGGCTTCGGGACTTGGCGGCAGCGAGGCGCCATCCGACTTCACGTAGGCACCCAATTCGTCGAGAATAACCTGGGCACTCAGGAGCAGCACCTGCTTGGACATGCTCGTGTCGTAGTACATGGACACGATCATGTCGTCACTCCACGTCGAGATCGTGCCCCCCGGATAGTAGATGGGTGTTCCACCACCTCCGCCGCCATGGCCCGTCTTGATGAAGTGGGGCGGGTTATTGGGCTGATAGACACCCGTCTGCAGGCTTGGCGCTCCGCCGTCATACCCGGTCTTGGAGGGAGCAGGGCTGGCGTCCGCGGGCGCCGCAGGTGCCGCCGGTGGGGCTGGTGTGACAGGCGTGGCTGGCTTGGCAGTCGGTATTGGCGCGAGTCCGAAGTAAAAATAGCCCTTCTGCCGGGTCAACTCGGCACATCGGTAGAGCCAAAAATAATAGACGCGCGCTTTGGATGCGTAGCCGTTACCGGCAAAGCGAACCCGGTAGTGCGACTCGTCAAGCTTTTCGTCGGTGTATCCGCCTGTGGCGCCGGCCGGCTGGTAGCCCGTTGCACACCCATCCACGACGAGCATCAGCAGAACAAGCGCAACACTTCTGGACCTGAAGATCGTGCCCAAATTGCCCCTGGGATTCTTGCGAGGCGCTCAGAGCCGACTCGGCAGGGCGCCTTTTCTTTTCGTGGGACATGCACTGGCCAAAGCTGCGCAGCGGCCGGCTGCACCCAAACCGGAGCAATTGAACTTGGGGCAGCTTGACCTGTCAATCCTGCTCTTGTTCTACGGACCTGCGGGCTGCGGCCGCCGCGATCAGTTACTAGAGTCCTCGCCGGCGGTCCTATCGAAGCTTGGCAACCCGTCATCCAGATGAATCCAGGGAAGCTGTTCGCTGACATAGACATGGAGCTTGGGCTCGAAGACGCCGGGCTCCTCGAATGCTGCAACGAACAAATGTATCTCGCCCGGCCACTGCCTGCTGGCAAAACTCACGGGGGATCCACATGTCGGGCAAAACAGCCTTTCTACGCCTGGTGAGGATTCGAAGCTCCGCGCTAGCTGGCCACTCCAGACCACTTGCGATTCGGTGAAGCCCGCGTACGTGGTAAATGGCGCACTGGTCGCGCGACGACAGCTTTCACAATGGCAATGCACGACCCACAGGGGATCGCCCGTGGCGACGAATCGGACCGCGCCACAAAGACAATGGCCTCGTCGTGCACTCATGACTGCCAGCGGATCAATGCGAAAAGGCCGGATAGACTGTAATGATTTCCAATCATACCCGGCCTGTGCCTACCTGCTAGGACGCTGCCTGCCGTGGGCTGTAGTAGTAGGGCTCCAGCGGAACGAAGATGCACATGAGGAGGTAAAACAGGATCCCGGTTCCGACGCACAACACGAGCAGCACGAAAGACAGGCGCCAGAGCCACGACGGTGTTCCGGTGAGTTCGCCAAGTCCGCCGCACACGCCGCCCAACCAGCGGTCGCTGCGACTGCGATGCAGCGCATTGAGCGGGCTCGCTGCTGGAGCGGCCCGCGGCTGGTTCCAGGTCATGCCGCCCAGTACACGCGCCTTGGCTCGCGAGAATTCCTCGTCGGTCAAAACGCCATTGCGATGCAGCTCACCGAGCTTTTCGAGTTCGTCACAATCTGCCATCTCATTCTCCATTTGGCGCTCATCGATACTCAGATCCTAGTCGTAGCGCAGCCAAAGGCGAGAGATTTGCGACGAACTGCGCCCAGGCCGGACGGACGACGCCGTCGGACGGGTGGTCTGGTGCCGTTTCGTCTGGCCCGGCGCCACCGATCTTCCGGTGCGCAGCGGGATGTCGTAGCATCCAGAATCCGGTCGGCCTGAGCGCCCGTGAAGGACACACTTAGGTGAAATCCCCGAAGTCCGTGAACTCCCTCGACAAGCTCGGTCGGGTGCGGCTGTCGGACTCGTTTTTCATGCGCGACTTTTTGCATTCGGAAATCTCTCAGATTACGGCGATTCCCAATCTGCCTCTGGATCCGGACCTCGCGATCGAGGTTGGAACCCGTCTTTGCACCGATGTGCTCGAGCCGATCCAGGAGAAGTTTGGGCGCTTGAGCATTCGCTCGGCGTATCGGAGTGCTGCCATCAACGAGATTGGCGCCGCAAAGGGAAACCAGTACGGTTGTGGAAACAACCGGCATAACCGCTCCCGCCACATCTGGGACGAACTCGACGAACAGGGTCACAAGGGTGCCATGGCAACCATAGTCGTCGCCAGTTTCATACCGTATTTCGAGCGTACCCATCACTGGCAGGCAATCGCCTGGTGGGTACATGACATGGTGCCGGATTACTCCGAAATGGAATTTTTTCGGATCAACGCCGCCTTCAATGTCTCCTGGCACGAAAAACCCAAGAAGACCATCCGCAGCTGGATCCCCGGGGTGCGTACGCTCACCAAACCGGGCATGGATAATCACTATGGCTCGCATCGCGATCTCTATGCGCAAATGCTGCTGGAACTCAAACGCTAGGCGTGCGAGCATCCGGGGCTGCCACGCCCGGCGAGAGCGGTTGGCGCTATGGCGGCTCGATGCATCGCCTCATAGATCAGACAGATCTGACCCCTGTCATATCGGTGCCGTCCACAGTTTCTGGTATCAACTATTAGAGAGGTAGCAATGTCCGTATCTCAAGTTCCTGCGCGGCTCTTTCTGGCTGTCGCGGCGCTGTGCGCAATACCGAACCTGGTGGTGGCCGCGGTGCCCGCTATCGAGTCCTCCCAGGGGGCAATGAGCCCGGCTGCCGCCTCGGGCTATAACCTGCCGCCCAAGGATGTCCTCGATGTCATGCTCGCGCCGTCGCCACCCCAACCTGACCTAAGTCCGACGCACGACCGGATGCTGCTGGTTTCCTGGCAGGACTATCCCTCAATCGGGCGCGTTGCCACGCCGTTTCTGCGCCTGGCCGGTGTCCGGATCGAGCCGAAGAATCACAGCAAGCACGACACCCCCGCCGGCTATGGCATCACCCCTTGCATACGCGGTCTCGAACTGGTGCAGATCGCAAACGCAAGCCAGACGCACATCGATCTGCCGCACGACGCCTGCCCGAATGAGCCAATCTGGAGCGCCGACGGCAAGTGGTTCGCATTTGAGAATATCGCAACTGAATCGGTCGAGCTTTGGATTGGGGACGCCAGAACCGGCGCCTTGCACCGCGTAGCTGGCGCGCGCTTAAATCCGATGTTTGGAGGTGAATTGCGCTGGATGCCCGATCAGTCGACGCTGCTTGTCAGCCTCGTTCCCGAGCACCTTGGACCCGCGCCTGCTGAACCCTCGGTCCCCAGCGGGCCGAGCATCCAGGAGTCGACCGGCGAGAAGGGCCAGAGCAGCACCTACGAGAACCGCGATACGCTTACCAATGTCCACGACGAAGATCTGTTCGACTATTACGCCGCGAGCCAGATCGCGCTCATCGACGCCAGAAGCGGCAGGATCACGACCCTGGGCGCACCGGACCGGATCGAGTCCGTCCAGCCGGCACCTGACGGTCACCATCTGCTGGTAAGCACGCTCAAGAAGCCCTACTCCTATATCACCACCTTTGACCGGTTCCCGACCCAGGTAGACGTTTGGGACATCTCGAAGCCGGCAAAGATCGCCGTGCATCCAATCGCCACACTGCCCCTTGCAGATCGCGTCCCGATCCGTGGCGTTCCGGTCGGGCCACGCGCTTTCACGTGGCGTGCCACCGGACCGACGAGCCTCATCTGGCTTGAAGCGCTCGACGGCGGCGACTGGAATATCACGGTGCCGGCACGCGACAAACTCATGATCCTCAAGGCGCCCTTCGACGGAATAGCGAGCGAAATCACACGAACCGAGCAACGCATTGTCGGGCTGATATGGAGTGAGGCGCCCGGCCCCCTCCTCGTGACCGAGTACGATTCGAATCGACACTGGCGGCACACGTCGATCATCAATATCGATGATCCAGAGGTGAAGCCGCGCGTACTCTGGGACCTCTCGACCGATGAGCGCTATGCCAATCCCGGCGAGCCCATCCTGCGTGAACTGGCCAATGGCGTGTCCGTGCTGCGCCAGCAGGGCGACTCGATATTTCTGGCCGGAGCCGGTGCTTCGCCGCAAGGCAATCGGCCGTTCCTTGATGAGCTGGACCTGAAGACCATGCAGTCCAAGCGCCTGTTTCGCAGTAGCAAGAGCGAGTACGAGCAGTTCCTCGCGTTCACGGGTGCCAACCAGCGCAGCTTTCTGACCTGGCACCAGACGCCGATGGACCCGCCGAACGCTTTCATACGAACGCTTGGCAGCGCTGTCGATGCGCCCGCCGGCGAAGCGCTCGTGGAATCCACCAGTGTCGCCCTGACCCATATCCCCGACCCGACGCCCGTGGTGCGCCAGATCAAAAAGCGTCTGGTCAAGTACCAGCGTGCCGACGGGCTCGATCTGTCGTTCACGCTCTATACCCCACCGGGATACCAGGAGGGCACGCGCGTGCCGACCATCCTGTACGCCTACCCGCTTGACTATGCCGATGCCTCCAAGGCCGGCCAGGTGGTATAGGTTCGCAGCAGACCTTCACGCGCCTGCGCCAATACCGGTTACTGCTGCTGGCCGGCTACGCGATCATCGACAACGCCTCGTTCCCGATAGTGGGAGACCCAAAGAAGGCCTACGACACCTACCTCGATCAGCTGGTGGCCGATGCGAAGGCGGCCGTCGACGAGGCCGTCAGACTGGGGGTCGCGGATCCGGATCGCATTGGGGTGACGGGTCATAGTCACGGCGCGCTGATGACGGCCAATCTGGTCGCGCACTCGGATCTGTTTCGCGCCGGCGTCGCCACCAGCGGGTCCTATAACAAGACCCTTACCCCTTTCGGGTTCCAGAACGAGACGCGATCGGTATGGGAGGCACCTGACGTCTACCTGAAGGTCTCGCCCTTCTTCTATGCGGACAAGCTCAAGACGCCGCTTCTGATCGTGCATGGCGCGGACGACGCCAATCCCGGCACAACGCCGCTGCAGGGCAGTAAGCTCTACGAGGCGATTCGCGGCAACGGCGGCACGACGCGACTGGTGATGTTGCCGCACGAACCGCACTGGTACACGGCCCTGGAGTCCAACGAGCAACTCGTCTATGAAATGCTGCGCTGGTTCGACAAGTACGTGAAGGATGCAGCGCCGCGATCGACAGCCACCGAACATTGAGCGAGCAGCGCCGCCTCGCTGAGGCAGCATGAATCGCTCAGGGTCCTGGGGAAACCCGCTAGAATCAAAACGATGCAAGCCACCAAGGCAGTCTTTCTCAGTTATTCCTCGGAAGATGCCGAGGCTGCGAATACGCTCGCCGAATCACTGTGCGCTGCCGGGGTGGAGGTATGGTTCGATCAGAGCGAACTGCGCGGCGGCGATGCGTGGGACGCGACGATCCGCAAACAGATCAAGGCGTGCGAGCTTTTCATTCCGCTCATATCGCATAACTCAGACGCCCGCGAAGAAGGTTATTTCCGTCTCGAGTGGAAGCTTGCGGTCGATCGCTCGCACCTGATGGCAGCCGAGAAGACTTTTCTGCTGCCCGTGGTGGTCGATGGCATCGCCGACGCCGAGGCACGTGTGCCGGATCGCTTTCGCGAAGTACAGTGGACTCGCCTAGCCAACGGCATTGCGACGCCTGCGTTTGTGCAACGCATAAAAAGACTTCTGGCACGCGATGCCGCGCCCGTGTCGCAGGTCCACGAACCCGCGGACGCCATCCGCGAGCCGCATCGCGACGGCGTGGCGCCGGCGGTAAGCGCGTCAGCTGGTGCGGCGCGTCCGCCCAAATTCGCGCTGCTCATTCTTGGCAGCCTGCTCGCGCTGGCCATTGCCTATATCGTTATTGGCAAGCTTGGTGGCCAAAAAATGTCCATTCCCGAACCGCCCAGGCTGCCGTCCACGGAAATCACGACGTTTGCGCCGCCGCCGCACTCGGTGGCCGTGCTGCCTTTCGTAAACATGAGCGGCGATCCAAGTCAGGACTATTTCTCCGACGGTCTGTCCGAGGAGTTGCTCAACTCCCTGGTGACAGTGCGCGACCTCCAGGTTGCCGCACGGACCTCGTCATTCGCCTTCAAGGGCAAGAACGAGGACGTGGCGGAAATTGCGCACAAGCTCAATGTCGGCGCAGTCCTCGAAGGAAGCGTGCGCAAGGATGGCAAGCAGATCCGGGTGACCGCCCAGCTTATCAATGCGACGACCGGCTACCACATCTGGTCGCACACCTACGATCGCGAGCTCAAGAGCGTCCTGGCCCTGCAGACCGAGATTGCCACCGCGGTGACGCAGGCCCTGCAGGTGACCCTCTTGACCGACCCGGCAGGCAACATCGAAATCGGTGGAACGCAGAATCCGGCGGCCTTCGACGCCTATCTGCGCGCTCGGGGCCTGGAATTGAAGGGTCCGGAGAGGGAAAATCTTCTGCGCGTGAAGGCTGGCTATGCTCAGGCAGTGGAACTCGACCCGAAGTTCGCCAAAGCCTACGCTGGTCTGGCCGTCGTGCAACAGGTCTACGCCAACAATTACGCGAGCGGCCACGAATTCATGCCGATGATAGTGGAGGCGCGCGCGACCGCCCAGCACGCCATTGAGCTGGCGCCCGATCTCGGGGAAGCGCATGCGGCAATGGCGAGCGTGCTGACCGGGACCCTGCAATTTCGCGGCGCCCTGGCCGAGTCGGAGAAAGCCCTGGCACTCTCACCCAACAGCCCACCGGTGCTTCGACGCGCGGCGCGACTGTTTTCTTCCATCGGTCGCATTGACGCCGCCATCGCTTACGCCCAAAAGGCGATTGCGTACGATCCGATCAATGCGGCTGCCTTCACGACTTTGAGCACGGTTTACTGGAATGGCCACCGCTACCAGGAGGCGCTGCAGGCGCAGGAGCAGGCCATCGATCTGGCGCCCGGCGACGCTTCGTTTCAGGCGACGGTCGGCCTTATCCGGATGCAGTTGGGTGAGCTCGATGGAGCGCTCGCTGCCTGCGAGCCCGCCCAAAGAAGCTGGCAGCGCCAGCTATGCCTTTCGATCCTCTATGACAAGTTGCATCGTCACAGCGAGGCCGAACAGGTGCTGGCCACTATGAAGGCGACGATGGGCGATGCCGCGTCCTATCAGTACGCGGAAATTTACGCCCAATGGGGCGACATACCGGCAGCCCTGGACGCGCTTGAGAAGGCCTATACCTTACCCGATCCAGGTATCTCCAGTCTCAGGACCGACGTGCTGTTGGATCCCCTGCGAGGGCAAGCACGCATGCAGGTCGTGCTGAAGAAAGTCGATTTCCCCGACTGAGTCACAGGGTGCCGCGCCCCGGGGGCGCCCAGACCCAGGATGTCATCACTTGCCCGGCAGTTTATCGTCGGTCAATGCACCGCAATCCGATAAGGCAGTGACAATCGCACTGGCGATCCTGGCGCGCGTAACGTCTTCGCCAAGTTCCAGTTCGTCCGCCCGATTCACGATCAGCCCCGCCTCGAGCAGTACCGCCGGTGCGCTCGCATGACGCAGCACGGCAAGGTGGTCGTAGTAGTAAACGCCGTGCTGCGCGTCGGCCCACTGCTTGCTCTCGCCAGCAATGCGCGCGGCGTGGTGGGTCGTGAAGTGCATGCCGGCGGCAAGCAGACGCGCTCCGATCGCGCTGGCGCATCCAAGGCTGCGCTCAGAGGCGCCGTTCTCGCGAGAAACAAAGAGGGAAAATCCCGAGAAACGATCGGTGTAGTGCTGCTCGGTCCCCTGCCAGGTCCACGGCTCGAGAAACTGCGCTTGAGCCGAGTCGTGATGCAGCGAAATGATGAAACTTGCCGGCTTTTCGGCGCTCACGCGTGCCATCAAGTCGTCAACGCTGCCATCCGCGCCAACCAGGTAGCTGGCAAACCCGGCCGCGGTGAGCTGATCGGCCAGTGTGCGTGCGAGCGCCAGGTTGAATGCGAACTCGGTCGTGCCGCGCGCACTCGTCGCACCGGGGTGCGCGAGGGAATGCCCGATGTCGATGGCAATCAAGGGCGCGGCGTGGCCTGCCGTGCTGGCCAAGGCAAGGCAGATCGCGGTGACCTGCCGTCGTGCGCGGCCATTCATGGTGAGCCCTAGGTCCGGATCCCGCTCAACTCGTCGCGTTCTTGCGCTGCTGCCACAGAACATCCGATTGTCCGGCATGCCGGTTCAGAACCCGCGAGAGGACAAATAGCAGATCGGAGAGCCGGTTCAGGTAATGGCGCGCCCCCGCACTGACCGTTTCGGTGCGCGCCAGCGTGACGACACTGCGCTCGGTCCGTCGGCACACCGTGCGCGCCAGATGAGCCAGTGCCGCCGCGCGCGAGCCGCCTGGGAGAATGAACTCCTCGAGGCGCGGCAGGCCGGCATTGTAGGAGGCGATCAGGGCATCCAGGCGCGCAACCTGGGTTTCGCTGATCATGGTGTGTCCCGGGATGCAGATCTCCCCTCCCAGATCGAACAGGTCATGCTGGATATCGAGCAACTGGCTCGCCAATAAGGCATCCATCGGTTCACAGCGCAAGAGGCCAATGCAGCTATTGAGTTCGTCAACCTCGCCAAGGCAGGCTATGCGTGGATTGTCCTTGCCGGTCCGGGAGCCGTCCCCAAGGCCGGTCGTGCCGTCGTCTCCGGTGCGCGTCGTAATTTGCGTGAGTCGCTTGCCCATGGTCCGCCTCGCGGGATAATTGTCCGATTATAGGTGCTGGGCCGTTCGGACCCGTAGTCACTGCGAACCCGCTACACTTGGCAGCAATGGCCCCTCGCGGCGCCACCAGGAGCCCCCATGAACCATCCCGCGATGCCCGCGGCCGCGTTTGCCAGACCGATTCCAGAGGGGCTGGCCGACGAACTCGCTGCACGATTTGGCGAGCGCTTTACTCGCGCTGCTGCTGTGTGCCTGCAGCACGGGCGCGATGAATCCTGCTACGAGCCGATCGCCCCCGATGCAGTCGTGTTTGCGCACAGCACCGAAGACGTGCTGGCGGTGGTCAAGCTGTGCGCCCAATTCCAGGTACCCGTGATTCCCTACGGCACCGGCTCCTCGCTGGAGGGGCACCTGCTGGCCATTCGCGGAGGTATCAGTCTTGACGTCTCCGAGATGAAGGCGGTGCTCGCCATCAACGCCGAAGATCTGACAGCGACCGTAGAGGCCGGCGTTACCCGCAAGGAGCTTAACGATGCCCTGCATGGCACGGGCCTGTTTTTTCCGATCGATCCGGGTGCGGATGCCTCGCTGGGCGGCATGAGTGCGACCCGCGCCTCGGGCACCAATGCCGTGCGCTACGGAACGATGCGCGAGAATGTAGTGGCGCTTACCGTGGTAACTGCCGCCGGCAAGGTGATCCGTACCGCCCGGCGTGCCAAGAAATCTTCAGCTGGTTACGATCTGACCCGCATCTTCGTTGGCAGCGAAGGCACGCTTGGCGTGATCACCGAAGTCACGGTGCGTCTCTACCCTCTGCCAGAAGCAATTTCCGCGGCCGTGTGCAACTTTGCCGATGTGGATTCGGCGGTGCGCTGCGTGATCGAGACCATCCAGGCGGGCATTCCGATTGCCCGGGTCGAGTTTCTCGATACGGCCTGCGTGCGTGCGGTCAACCACTTCAGTAAACTGACGCTGCGCGAGAGTCCCCTGCTGCTTTTCGAGTTCCACGGCAGTCCGAGCAGCGTCGCAGAACAGGCCGAGTCGGTGCAGAACCTGGCACGCGAGAACGGTGGTACCGATTTTGAATGGGCGACGCGGCCCGAAGATCGCACTCGCCTGTGGACGGCACGCCACAACGCCTATTTCGCGGGCCTGCAGATGCGCCCCGGATCGCGCGCCATTACGACCGACGTGTGCGTACCCATCTCGCAGCTCGCACAAAGCATCAGCCAGACCAACGAGGATCTGGCGGCCTCGCAGCTAGCTTCCATGATCGTGGGCCATGTCGGCGACGGCAACTATCACGTGATGCTTTTAATCGAACCCGGTAGCGCGGCCGATCTCGAAGAAGCCGAAGCGATCAACGGGCGTCTCGTCTCGCGCGCGATCGCGCAGGACGGGACCTGCACCGGAGAGCACGGAGTCGGCTTGCACAAGATGGCCTTCCTGGAAGAGGAGCACGGCGCGGACGCGCTCGATCTGATGCGCGAACTCAAGCGCGCCTTCGATCCTCAAAATATCCTCAACCCCGGAAAGATCGTGTCTCTGGACTAAGTGGCTACCCGCGCTGCGCATCCGCCGCACAGTGGCACCTGCTGATTCTCCCCTACCCCGTTCATGCCAGATACCACCAATCCTCCACTAGATCGGATGCGTTGCGAGGCCGCCGTGGCTGCACTGCGCGAGCATCTGCCCGCGCACGCGGTGCTGTTCGATGCCGAGGACACACGCGCCTACGAGTGCGACGGATTGTCCAATTTCAGGCAGCTACCGATGATCGTTGCACTGCCCGAGAATGAAGCCCAGGTAATGGCCGTCATGCGCGTGTGCTCGCGTCTGGGGATCCCTGTCGTGGCACGCGGCGCCGGAACCGGGCTCTCGGGCGGCGCGTTGCCGCACCCCCAGGGCGTGCTCCTTGGCCTTGCCAAGCTCAATCGCATTGTCGCCATCGATCCGCAGGAGCGCATCGCCGTGGTCCAGCCAGGGGTGCGCAACCTCGCGATCTCGGAGGCAGCAGCGCGCCACGGCCTGTTCTATGCGCCCGACCCCTCCTCGCAGATTGCCTGCACGATCGGTGGCAACGTCGCAGAAAACTCCGGCGGCGTGCACTGCCTGAAATACGGTCTGACGGTCCACAATGTGCTCGCCATACGCGGCGTGACGGCCGAAGGGGAGATCATCGAGATCGGCTCGCGTGCGCTCGATACGCCGGGTCTGGATCTGATGGCGCTAATGATCGGCTCAGAAGGCATGCTCGCAATCGCCACCCAGATCACGGTCAAACTGCTGCCCAAGCCGCTCGCCGCGCGGGTGGTCATGGCGTCATTCGCCGACGTGGAGTCGGCCGGTGCCGCGGTCGCGAGCGTAATCGCCGATGGCATCATCCCCGCCGGCCTCGAAATGATGGACCAGGCCGCCACGCGTGCCGTCGAGCCATTCGTCAATGCCGGCTACGACCTCAATGCGGCTGCGATCCTGCTGGTGGAGTCCGATGGCACGCATGAGGAGGTCGAGGAAGAGATCGCTCGCATTGAGGCCGTGATGCTGCGCGCCGGCGCGACACGTTGTCAGGTCTCGGCTAACGAGGCCGAACGACTGCGCTTTTGGGCCGGTCGCAAAAACGCCTTCCCGGCGGCCGGACGGGTTTCTCCCGACTATTACTGCATGGATGGCACCATCCCGCGTCACCAGCTGGCAACCGTGCTCTCGAGCATCGCCGCGATGGAAACGCGTCATGAACTGCGCTGCATGAACGTCTTTCACGCGGGCGACGGCAACCTGCATCCGCTGATCCTGTTTGACGCCAATCTGCCCGGCCAGAGCGAGCGCGCCGAGGCATTTGGCGCCGAAATCCTCGAGTTGTGCATCAAGGTTGGTGGCACCATCACCGGCGAACATGGTGTGGGCATCGAAAAAATTGACCAGATGTGTGTGCAGTTTGGACGCGCCGAACTGGACGCATTTGGCGGCATCAAGCGTGCGTTCGATGTGCAGGGGCTGCTCAATCCCGAGAAGCTAATTCCCACTTTGCAGCGCTGCGCCGAATACGGTCGCATGCGGGTACATCGCGGCCTGTTGCCATTTTCTGAACTCGAACGTTTCTAGGCCGCACATGTTCTCGAAGCCAGCGTGCCGGGATGGATTGTCTTGAACGAGCAGGAGCAGGCGCTCAAGCACCTCGTTGAGTGCGTGCGCAGCGCGGGCGAGAATGCACGCGGACTGCGAATCAAGGGCGGAGGCAGTAAGCGTTTTCTCGCGCCCGATAGCGGCGCAAGCACGCTCGACACGGTGTCGTATCGCGGCGTCGTCGAGTATCAACCCACCGAACTCGTAATCACGGCGCGCTGCGGCACACCACTGGCTGAACTTGAAGCCGAACTCGCCAGCCACGGCCAGTACCTCGCCTGCGAGCCGCCCCATTTCTCAAGCAAGGCCACCTTTGGCGGTGCCATCGCCAGCGGCCTATCCGGACCCGGTCGCGCCGCGCGCGGCGCAATGCGCGACTTCGTGCTCGGGGTCACGGTACTCGATGGTCGCGCACAAATCCTGCGTTTTGGCGGCAAGGTCATGAAGAACGTGGCCGGCTACGATGCCGCGCGGCTTTTCACGGGCTCTATGGGGCGCCTTGGCGTCATCCTTGAAGCGTCGGTCAAGGTCTTGCCGCGCCCGACAGCGAGCGCAACGCTGGTACTTGAGCGGACCGAGGAGGAGGCGCTCGCCCAGGTCAATGAGCTCGCAGCGCGCCCCTTGCCGATCACGGCCAGTTGCTGGAGGGCGGGACAACTTGCCCTGCGTCTCTCGGGTGCCCGGGCTGCCGTCGAAGCGGCGGGACAGGCGATCGGTGGGGAGCGGATGCAGGATCAGCAGGCCGAGGCGTTCTGGCTTGCCGTGCGCGAGCAAACAGACGATTTCTTTGCTGGCGACGCGCCGCTGTGGCGCATCAGCGTGCCCAGCAGCGCACCGACATTCGGACTCGATGGAGCGACGATGCTCGAATGGGGCGGCGCGTTGCGTTGGTCGCGCAGCCGCGTCACGACCACCGAGATGATTGCGCTCGCAGCGTCTCACCACGGATCGGCAACCGTTTTTCGCGGTCCGGAGGAGTTGCGTCGTATGGCCCAGTCGCTGCAGCGCCGCGCCCCGATCATCGAAACGATCGAAGAGCGCCTGCGCCAGCAGTTCGATCCCCTGGCAATCTTCAACCCCGCGCCTGCGCCGCACTAGCCTATGGAAACCAAACTCGCAGAGTTCATTCGCGATAGCGCCGATGGGATCGAAGCCGACGGCATTCTGCGCAAATGCGTGCATTGCGGCTTTTGCACAGCGACCTGTCCGACCTATCAACTCCTGGGTGACGAGCTCGACGGGCCGCGGGGACGCATCTATCTCATCAAACAGGTGCTCGAGGGACGCGCACCGACCCGCAAGACCCAGTTGCACCTGGATCGCTGCCTGACTTGTCGCAACTGCGAAACGACCTGCCCATCAGGCGTCGAATACGGGCGCCTGCTCGACATCGGTCGCGCCACGGTTGAGAGCCAGATCGGCACCACGCGCCCCCTGACCGAGCGCCTGACCCACAGCGTGCTGCGCGAGACCCTGTCGCGGCGGCGCATCTTTAGTCCAGCGCTCGCGCTTGGGCGCGCCGTGCGTCCCTTCCTTCCCGCTAAGCTCAGCGCCAAGATTCCGCGACGCGCCCGCCTTCCTGCAGCTCCGCCGGCAAGGCATGCGCGTCGCATGCTGGTGCTCGAGGGGTGCGTACAACCCGCCCTGGCGCCGGGCATCAATCGCGCCGCCTCGCGGGTTTTTGATCGCCTCGGCATTACCCTCATCGCGGCCGCGGGCGAGCGCTGCTGTGGAGCATTGCGCGCCCACCTGCATGACCACCCGGGGGCGATGCGTGAGGCGCGCGCCAATATCGACGCCTGGATTGCGCTCTTGGATTCCGGTGTGGAAGCGATTGTCTCGACCGCCTCTGGATGCGGCGTCACGGTCCAGGACTATGGGCGCCTGTTTGCCGACGACAAGGCTTATCGGGATGCCGCGCAGCGGGTGAGCGCCGCCACCGCGGATGTTGCCACGATCCTTGCGCGCTTTACTGATGAACTGGCGGCTCTCGCGACCCAGCACGCGCCCGATGAACTCGCATATCACCCGCCCTGCACGCTACAGCACGGTCAGCGGGTGCGCGGTACAGTGGAAGCGGTGCTGGCAGCCGTGGGCGTCACCGCCAGGCTGTGCGCCAACAGTCATCTGTGCTGCGGATCGGCAGGCACCTATTCGATCCTGCAGGCGGACCTCGCAACCCAGTTGCGCGACGCGAAACTCGCAGCCCTCGATGAAGTGCCCGGCAGCCAGATTGTCTCGGCCAATGTCGGCTGCATTGCCCACCTCGGCAGCGCCTCGCGACGGACGGTTCGCCACTGGATCGAGGTGCTCGACGAGCGCACCAGTGCACCCGCGCCTATGAGCTGAGCATGCTGGTGACGCTGACCATCCTTCTCGTATTCCAGCTCATCGGTGAGAGCATCAGTTTCGCGCTGGCGCTGCCCATCCCCGGACCGGTGATCGGCATGCTGCTGCTGTTCCTCTTCCTTCAGGCGCGGCCGCTGCTTGCTCAACGCATGAAGGACACCTCCCTGACACTGCTTTCACACCTCTCACTGCTGTTTGTACCTGCAGGGGTGGGCATCATGCTCTATCTGGATCGGGTGCGCAGCGAGTGGCTCGCCATTTCGGTCTCGCTCTTGGTAAGTACCGCTGGCGCCATCCTGGTTGCGGCAGTCACGATGCGCTTTGTCGACAGACTGGTGCAGGCAAGGCGCCAGCGGCGCGGCGCGCCCTTGCCATGAGTCCCGGCATCGAGCATATCTGGGTGTATCTTGCGGCCTCGCCGCTGCTCGGACTCACGGTGACCCTGCTCGCCTACCAGCTGGCCTACGCCGTTTACGCGCGAAGTGGATTCAATCCGCTGGCAAACCCGGTGGCGATAGCCGTATTACTGCTGGTTGTGCTGCTCACGCTCACCGGTACCTCGTATCAGACCTACTTCGAGGGTGCCAAGTTCGTGCATTTTCTGCTCGGACCGGCGACGGTCGCGCTCGCTTTACCCCTGCACATGCAGTGGCAGAAATTGGAGAGCACAGCTGTTCCGCTGCTGTCGGCATTGATTGCCGGATCCGTCAGCGCCATCCTGCTTGCGACCGGAGTGGCCTCACTGCTTGGCGCTTCGCGCCAGACCGTGTTATCTCTCGCACCGAAATCGGTGACCACGCCGATAGCAATGGGCATATCGGAGAAAATCGGCGGCCTCGCGTCGCTCACGGCGGTTCTGGTGATCGCCACGGGAATCCTTGGCGCCGTCATTGCCCGCCCATTGCTGGTCTCGGTGCTGCGTATCGAGGCACACTGGATCCGCGGCTTCGCGGTCGGCCTAGCCGCACACGGAATCGGCACCGCGCGTGCTTTTCAAGTGAGCGAAGAAATGGGCGCCTTCGCCGGTCTTGCGATGGGACTCAACGGCCTGTTTACCGCGCTTGCCGCACCGCTGCTCGCGCTGCTGTTTACCAACTGAAGGAACGCCTGTGCCAGATGCAAGATACGACGCGGTGATCATAGGCGGTGGCCACAATGGCCTGGTGTGCGCCTGCCGCCTGGCTGCCGCCGGCTGGAAAGTGCGCGTGCTCGAACGTCGCTCGGTGCTCGGCGGCGCGGCGGTAACCGAGGAGTTTCATCCGGGGTTTCGCAATTCCACGGCGAGCTATACCGTGAGCCTGCTCGATGAAAGCGTCATACGGGATCTGAATCTGGCGGCGCACGGTTTGCGCATTGTCGAGCGGCCGCTGGCCAACTTTCTGCCGCTAGCTGACGGCCGCTACCTGAAAATGGGTGGCTCGCTCGCCGATACCCAGCGCGAAGTCGCCAAATTCTCCCCTCGCGATGCGCACGCCCTGGCAGACTACTACGCAATGCTCGAGCGCGCGCTCGGCGTGCTGCGCCAGCTCTTGCGTGAGGCACCGCCCAATATGGGTGCCAATGGACCGGCGAGCCTGAAAGACTGGTGGCGCAGCCTGGCGCTGGCCCGGCGCCTGCGCAGCGGCACGCTCGAAGGCAAACAGGACCTTTTAGCGCTATTCGCGCAGAGTGCCGGCGACCTGCTTGACGGGCGCTTCGAGTCCGCACCGATCAAGGCGGTGCTGGGCTTTGATTCGATCGTTGGCAACTATGCGAGCCCCTATACGCCCGGTTCGGCCTATGTGCTCCTGCACCATGTGTTTGGGGGCGTCAACGGCAAACCCGGGGCGTGGGGACATGCCATTGGCGGCATGGGTGCGATAAGCCAGGCGATAGCTGCCGAAGCGCGGCGCCTCGGTGTCGAGCTGTCTGTGGACTCGCCAGTTGCCCGGGTGTTGATCAGCGCGGGCGTCGCTCGCGGCGTACTCCTCGAATCGGGAGAGACGATCACCAGCTCCTGCGTCATCTCCAACGTCACGCCAAAACTCCTCTACGGCAAACTGATCGAGCGCAGTGAGCTGGATGGCGAATTCGTCGACCGGATCGCGCGTACCAAGACCGGTTCGGGGACCCTGCGCATGAACGTCGCACTCTCCGAGCTGCCCGACTTCACGGCATTGCCAGGCAAACTGGCAGCCCAGCATCACGGCGCCGGCATCATCCTTGCGCCGTCGCTGCGCTATATGGAGCGCGCCTTTGCCGATGCTCGTGAGTACGGCTGGAGCCGCGAACCGATCGTCGAAGTATTGATTCCCTCTATCGTCGATGACACGCTGGCGCCTTCGGGAGCGCACGTGGCGAGCCTGTTTTGCCAGCACTTCGCGCCCCATCTTGACCCGGCCCAGTTTCCCGACGGCTGGGACAGCGCGCGCGAAGCCGCTGCCGACGCGGCCATCGCGACGGTGACGCGCTTTGCACCGAACTTTCAGTCGTCGATCATCGCGCGCCAGATCCATACGCCGCTCGATCTCGAGCGCAAGTTCGGCCTGACCGATGGCGACATATTCCATGGCGCACTGACGCTCGACCAGCTCTTCTGGGCACGGCCACTGCTCGGTCATGCGAACTATCGCGCACCCGTGCGGCGTCTGTACATGTGCGGCTCCGGCGCCCACCCGGGGGGCGGCGTCACGGGCCTACCGGGAAGCATCGCCGCGCGCGAGATCCTCGCCGACGGGCGGCGCAGCTGAGCATTGCGGCTGCGCGCGGCATTTGGCACACTTGCCTGACCGCGCATCCTTCGGACGCACGGAACACAACAGAAGGCGCGCGCCATGACGTGCGCCTCTACCTTGGAGACCAGCATGTTCGGACTGATGCAGGACCGCCCCCTTCTGATTTCGTCGCTCATCGAACATGCGGCCAACTTCCATGGCCAGGCCGAAATCGTCGCGCGCACCGTGGAAGGCCCGATCCATCGGAGCAACTACCGCACGATTTCGGCACGCTCGCGGCAATTGGCCAATGCTCTGACAGCGCTCGGTGTAATCCAGTCAACGCGCGTGGGCACGCTCGCCTGGAACACCCATCGACACATGGAGCTGTACTTCGGCGTCTCGGGGATGGGTGCGATCCTGCATACCGTGAATCCGCGCCTGTTTGCCGAGCAGATCATCTACATCATCAATCACGCCGAAGATGAAGTGCTCTTTTTTGATGTGACTTTTGCACCCTTGCTGGAGAAGATTGCGGGTCAGCTCAAGACCGTTCGACATTTCGTCGCGATGACCGAGCGCGTCCACATGCCGCAAATCGCCGCCATCCCGGATCTCTTGTGCTACGAGGACCTGCTTGCCGCACATAGCGAGAATTACGCGTGGCCGCAGTTTGACGAACGGGTCGCGTCCTCGCTGTGCTACACCTCGGGTACTACCGGCAACCCCAAGGGCGTGCTCTATTCCCATCGCTCGACAGTCCTGCATTCGATGGCCGCGATGTCGGCAGATGTCATCGGCATGCCCCGACAGCGCGTCATGCTGATCGTTCCGCTGTTCCATGCCAATGCCTGGGGGATGATTTACGCGGGCGCCATGACCGGAGCCAAGCTGGTCATGCCGGGACCTCACCTGGATGGCAAGAGTGTTTACGAAATGATGCGGGCAGAGAGAACCAATGTTGCGCAGGGGGTACCGACGGTGTGGCTGATGCTGTTCCAGTATCTTGAAGAACACCCGGAGATCGATGCGCACGAACTCGGGCTCGAGCGCGTCACGGTCGGTGGCTCGGCGCCACCGCGCGCCATGGTCGAGCGCTGTTACCGCCTGTTTGGCTGCCACCTGACGCAAGGCTGGGGAATGACCGAGACCAGCCCCTTGGGCACCATCGGCAACCTGCTGCCAAAGCACGAGAATCTGCCCCTGGAGAAAATCTTTGATGTGCGCGTCAAGCAGGGGCGCGGTATCTACGGGGTCGAACTGAAGATCGTCGACGATGACCAAAAGCGTCTACCCCACGACGGCAAGGCTTTTGGGCGCCTGCTCGTGCGCGGACCCTGGGTGGCCAGCGGCTATTTCAAGGGCGAAGGCGGGGAGGTGCTCGACGCCGAGGGTTACTTCGATACGGGCGACGTCGCCACCATCGATCCCGACGGCTACATCCAGCTCGTCGATCGGGCCAAGGATGTCATCAAGTCGGGCGGCGAATGGATCTCCTCGATCGATCTCGAAAATGCCGCCATGGGACACCCAGCCGTCCAGGAAGCAGCAGTAATCGGCGTCTCCCATCCCAAGTGGCAGGAGCGCCCATTATTGATCATCGTGCGGCGCGCAAATGCGCAACTGGATGCCGCGCAAATGCTTCATTATCTGGAAAGCAAGGTGGCCAAATGGTGGCTGCCCGACGATGTGGTGTTCGTCGAGCAGCTGCCACATACTGCCACAGGCAAGTTGCAAAAGACGAAACTGCGCGAGCAGTTTCGCGAGCACGTCCTCAGCACTGCACACACCTAGTCACACCCTGAAAGCAGCCGACCCGATCTACCCAATCTTCGAGGAGTTTTCATGATATCCCTCACCAGCCTCTGGTTACCCATCGTCCTGTCTGCTGTCGCGATTTTCATCGCGAGTTCGATCATTCACACGGTCCTGCAGTGGCATAACAGCGACTACCCCAAGATGCCGCAGGAGGACCAGGTAATGGATGCCTTGCGGCCTTTTTCGATCGCCCCGGGAGACTACTTTGTCCCACGTGCCGATCACGCGAGCGAACTCAAGACCCAGGAATTTCTCGACAAGCTCAACAAGGGTCCGGTGATCGTCATGACGGTCATGCCCAATGGACCCTTCAAGATGGGTAAGAGCCTCGGACTATGGTTTGTCTACTGCCTGATTGTCGTGGCCTTCTCAGCGTGCATCGCCGCCAGCGCCTTGCCCCCGGCCGCCCCGGTGCACCATATCTTTCATCTGGTCGCGGCGACGAGCTTCATGGGATTCGCGGTCGCGCTCTGGCAGATGTCGATCTGGTATCAGCGCTCGTGGGTCACGACCCTTAAGAGCACAATCGACGGCGTAGTGTATGCCGCGATTACTGCTGCGATTTTCGCCTATCTGTGGCCCCAGGGGTGAAGACCTAGGGATTCTCTGAACAGGTCACTTTGACTGCGCGATCTTGCATGAGCGGCGATCAAATATTTGCGATGAGCACAGATTTCAACGGGACTGGGCCTCAGGAGACGGCTTATTCCGCTGCTTTTGCCCCGTTACGCTCGC